>CAZMOU010000172.1:0-4152 GCA_964567835.1 uncultured Chitinophaga sp.
CGCATGAAGGTGAGCTGGCCGTAGGGATCGTCGACGATCTTGAAGGCCATCGCCACCAGCGGCTTGGCCGGATCGGGGGCGAGATCGAAGGCCTCGTCGGGCTTGTCCCACTTCTTGGCGATCACCTTCCGCTCGAGCGGGCTGGGGAGATAGCGCACGACGGCGTCGAGGAGCGTCTGCACGCCCTTGTTCTTGTAGGCCGAGCCACAGAAGACGGGCGTGATGCTCTGGCTCTGCACCGCCCCCTTCACGATGGCGTGGATCTCGTCCTCCGTCGGCTGCTCCTCGGAGAGGAGCTTCTCCATCAGGGTGTCGGAGTACATCGCCAGCGACTCGAGCATGGCGTGCCGGGCCTCCTTGGCGGCGGCCTCGAGCTCGGCGGGGATCTTCTCGCGCCGGACGTGCTCGCCGTTCTCGCCGTCGAAGTACACCGCCTGCATCGTCACCAGGTCGATGACGCCCTGGAGCTTGTCCTCCTTGCCGATCGGGATCTGCATCGGCACGGCGTCGGTGCCGAGCTTCTCGCGCAACTGCTTCACCACGCGCTCGTAGTTGGCGCCGGTGCGGTCCATCTTGTTGACGAACGCCAGCCGCGGCACCTTGTACCGCTTCATCTGGCGGTCAACCGTCATCGACTGGCTCTGCACGCCGCCCACGGAGCAGAGCACGAGGATCGCGCCGTCGAGCACGCGGAGGCTGCGCTCCACCTCGACGGTGAAGTCGACGTGGCCCGGGGTGTCGATGAGGTTGATGTCGCAGTCGTGCCACTTGACGCTCGTTGCGGCGCTCGTGATCGTGATCCCGCGCTCGCGCTCGAGGTCCATGTAGTCCATCGTGGCGCCGTCACCGCCCCCCTTCACCTCCTGGATGCGGTGGATGCGCCCCGCGTAGTAGAGGATGCGCTCGGAGAGGGTCGTCTTGCCGGAGTCGATGTGGGCCGAAATGCCCATGTTGCGGAGCTTCGTCAGATCCATGGGACCGGTGCACCTGCGGGAAAGAGGGGCGGGAAGGGGGAGAACGACGGGGGAGCCCTGACCGGCAGGGGATGCCGGCCCGACGCCCCCTGGCGGGGGGCTCACGGAAGAATCCACCACTATACTGCGCCGGGGAGGATTCCGACAGACGAGCCTCGCCCCCCG
The DNA here is from genome assembly GCA_964567835.1 of uncultured Chitinophaga sp. Taxonomy (GTDB): domain Bacteria; phylum Planctomycetota; class Planctomycetia; order Pirellulales; family UBA1268; genus QWOP01. The sequence goes on from CAZMOU010000172.1 coordinate 1,140, forward strand.
CTTCCCGCCCGAAAGGCCCCGCATGGTCCCCTCCGAGCCCCCCGCCGGCCCGGTCCCGGCCGATGCCCCGTCCACCGCTCCCGCCGGACATGGTCCTGACCACCCCTGGGAGACGTGCGTCTGGCCGTTCGTGGCGTTCATGGCCCTGGGGGCACTCGAGCCGACCCCGTCCGGGGGCGGACTGGCCGCCTCGCTCGGCATCCCCTACTCGGCCTACCCCGCCGTCTACGCCGTCCGGCTGGCGGTGACGCTCGGCCTGGTCGCCTGGCGGTGGCCGGGCCTCTGCCGCTGGCTCGGCCGCCCCTCCTGGTGGCCGGCGCTCGTGGGGCTCGGCCTCGTCGTCCCCTGGGTGGTCCTCGCGATGCTCCAGCGCGAGGCCGGCTGGGCGGGGGCGGTCGGTGAGCGGGCCGCCTTCGACCCCTTCGAGGCCTGGGGGGAGGATTCGGCGACCACCATGGCCTACCTCGTCCTCCGCGGCCTGGGGCTCGTCGTCGTGGTACCGCTCGTCGAGGAACTCTTCCTCCGCGGCTTCCTCATGCGCTACGTCGTCGACGAGAGCTTCTGGCGCGTCCCCTTCGGCACGCTCACCGCCGCCGCGGCCGGGGTCTGTGCCGCCTATGCCGTCCTGTCGCATCCCGCCGAGGCGGTGGCGGCGCTGGCATGGTTCGGCATCGTCACCGGGATCGCCGTCTCCACCCGCAGGCCGATCGACTGCGTGCTCGCCCACGCCGCCACGAACCTCGCCCTCGGCGCGTGGGTGCTCGCCAGCGGCGACTGGTGGCTGGTGTGAGCATGACGGCCCCGCCCGGACGCCGCGGCCGGCTCGCCCCCACCCCCACCGGCCTGCTCCACCTCGGCCACGCGCGCACCTTCCACGAGGCGGCCCGGCGCGCGGGCGGCGCCGGGCTCGTGCTCCGGATCGAGGATCTCGACGGGGCCCGCTCGAGGGAGGCGTTCGTCGCGGCGGCGATCGGGGACCTCCGCTGGCTGGGGATCGAATGGACCGAGGGCCCCGACGTCGGCGGGCCGTGCGGCCCGTACCGCCAGTCGGAGCGCGGCGGATGGTTCCTCGAGGTGTGGCGCCGCCTCGAGGCGGTGGGGGCGATCTATCCGAGCCCCCATTCGCGCCGCGACGTCGAGGATGCGGCGGCGGCCCCGCACGAGGCCGAGCCGGGCCACGCGGACGGGGAGCGCGAGCCGATCTTCCCCCCGAGCCTGCGGCCGGCCCGCGTGGAACGCTCCGCGCACCCGGGGGGCGTGCCCTGGCGGTTCCGCGTCCCGGACGGCAGGACCGTGACCTTCGAGGACCCGCTCGCCGGCGATCCGGCGACGGGGCTCGTCTCCCGCACCGCCGGGGTCGACTTCGGCGACTTCGTCGTCTGGCGGCGCGACGACCTGGCCGCCTACGAGCTCGCCGTCGTCGCCGACGACCATGCCATGGCCATCGAGGAGGTGGTGCGCGGCGCTGACCTGCTCACGAGCACCGCCCGCCAGATCCTCCTCGCCGAGGCGCTGGGCTGGCAGAGTCCCGCCTTCTGCCACCTGCCGCTCGTGCGCGACGCCTCGGGGCGGCGCCTCGCGAAACGCAGCGGTGGCCTTTCGGTGGCCGCCCTCCGGGCCGCGGGACACACGCCGGAGGCGGTGCTCCGGGCTCCGCTCGAGACCCTCCTCGCCCAGCGCTAGCCTCTCACCCGATCCCCCGCCCCTGCACCCGGCCCGCCGTGCGCCAGCCCCGCCACGCCCGCGCCAGCGGACCGAGCGCCTCGAAGTCGGCGATCCCGGCCCGCACCTCGCGCTCCACGCCGGCGCGGAAGCCCTCGAGGAGCGCGTCCCACGCCGCGTCGTCGACGTCGATCCCGCGCACCACGCGACCGGCCGCGGCGAAGGCCGCCGGCGCGTTGGCGGGGGCGTCGGCGGCGAAGTGGTGCATGACGCGCAGCGTGTACGAGAGCACGGCGTCCCGGTTGCCGAGCCTCCCCCGCGAGGTGTTTCCCTCCCCCGTGACGATGCCGGGGAAGGGCCGGCCGGTCGCCGCCTCGAGCACCGCCGCCGCGAGACCCTCCCGCGACGTCGCCCCCGCGTCGACGAACCGGGCGCCGCGGCGTCTGAAGCGGCGCTCGTGGCGCACCTCCTCGAGCGCGAAGCAGGTCGCCCAGCCCCGCAGGTCGTAGCCGTGATGGAAATAGAACCCGGCCTCGCCGGCCAGATGCGACAGCGCTCTCGAAAGGGCCAGATCGGCGAGGTTCCGCCGCACGTACACGAGCACGGTCTCCCCGCCGGTCCGGCGCCGGAAGCGCCGCAGCGCCCCCTCGAGCGCGCGCCACGTCCGCGGCACGTGGAAGTTCTCGCTCGAGAGTAGGAGCGTGTCGCAGCCCCGGCCGGCGGCCGCGGCCCACGCCGCGTCGAGCCAGGCGTCGAACTCGGCGCCCCGCCCCTCGCGCAGGAGCAGCCAAACGTCGGCATGCTGGTCGGGCCACGACGCGTCGGGAAGACTCGGCGGATACCACACCCCCGCCGCCGCGAGCTCCTCCCGTGCCGCCGCCAGGGCACGCTGCACGCTCGTGCTCCCGGTTTTGTGGGGACCGACGTGGATGGCGAGACGGGCGGGCATGGCGGACAGGGGCCCGGGGTCAGTGGACGCGGAGCGCCGCCCGGTCCGCGCCGTGGGCGCCGGGGACCGCCTCGGCGGGGATCGGAAGCCGGGCGGTGACGGTCGTGCCCACCCCCGGCACCCCCTCGACCACGCAATCACCCCCGGCGAGTCGGGCCCGCTCCGCCATGCCGGTGATGCCGAAGCCGCGCGGCCCCGGCAGGCGCCCGTCGAAACCGACGCCGTCGTCGGCGACGACGACGACGAGCGCCCCACCCTCGCGCGTCACCCGCAGCCGGGCGGTACGGCTCTCGCTGTGACGGCGCACGTTCGACAGCGCTTCCTGCACGATGCGGTACGCCGTCACCTGGAAGGCGGGGGGCAGCGGGCCCGGCCCGGGGTCGATCGTGGCGGCGACCTCGT
>CAZMOU010000172.1:4162-9392 GCA_964567835.1 uncultured Chitinophaga sp.
TGATTCCGGCTGTTCATGTCGTTGTGGCTGACAGGGGGCGCTCGTGGCGGCGACCTCGCTCCCCGCCGCTTGCATGTCGTCCACGAGCGACTGGATCGCCGCCGCGAGGCCGAGGTCGTCGAGTTCGGCGGGACGGATCCCGTGGATCACGCGGCGGCCATCCTCGATCCCCCGCGAGAGCGCGTCGATCGCCTCCCCCAGGGAAGCGGCGTCGGCGGGGGCGAGCCCGGCGCGGTCGAGGCTCTCGAGGAGCATCTTCGCCCCCACCGCGTACTGGATCAGCCCGTCGTGGAACTCGCTGCAGAGGAGTTGCTTCTCCTGCTCCTGGACGTCGATGAGGTTCCGCAGGACCTGCTCGGTGCGCTCGAGATGGGCGCGGGCGTTGTGGAGTTCGGTGACCTCCGTCGAGACCCCCCCCACGGCCACGGTCTTGCCGCGTTCGTCCACGATGGGGAACTTCACCGCCACCCAGGTCCGCGGCCCCTCGGGCAGGGTCACCGTCTCCTCGAAGGTGTGCGACTCCCCCGACTCGATCACCCGGGCGTCGACCGCGGCGACTCGGTCCGCCGACTCGGGGGGGAGCCAGTCGCCGACCCTGGTCCCCTGCCAGCGGTCCTTCATCTCCGGCACGAGCGCCCCGAAGCGGTCGTTGACGAGCAGGTAGCGGCCTTCGAGATCCTTGACGTAGACCACCGCCGAGGTGTGGTCGATGAACTCGCGGAGGTAGGCGTCGCGCCGCTTGGCCTGCAGTTCCGCCTCCCGGGCCGACTCGGCCTGGGACTGCGCCTCGCGCTGGAAGCGCTTCAGGACGGCGACGACGAATACCAGGCAGGCGATGCTCGTCAGCGACACGGCGTTCCCGGCCAGCGGCCCGGCGATCCCCTCCGTCGCCTGGTAGCGCGGGGCGACGAACAGCGCGAGAGAGGCGGCGGTGGCGGTGGCCGTGGCGAGGATCCCGGGAGCGACACCGCACAGCCAGGTGGCGAGGGCCGCGGTGACGGTGGGGGCGAGATAGTGCTGCCGGGAGCCGAGGAGCGGATCGAGGAGCCAGCGTCCGCCGAGGGTGATCGCGGCGATCGCGAGCGCCGCGGCGAAGCGGAGCACGGGCGGGTCACGTTCGGAGAGGGGACGCAACCACACGGGGAATCCTCCGCCCAGGTCCCGACCGCCGAGGACGATCCGGGGAGTGGGGCTGCAGGGGCTCGAACCCTGGACCTACGGATTAAAAGTCCGCTGCTCTACCGACTGAGCTACAGCCCCACGACCATGGTACCGGCTGTCGGTGGCGAACGTGAGCACCGCGCGCTGTCGCGGCGGAACCGCCGCTCGGGAGCCCCGGTCGGGCCCCGGGACGGGGCGGAAGCCGGAGGGAGGCCCGCCGGGTCGGAGGGGCCGGCGGATCACCGCCGCCCACGGCCGGGAAGAAGACCCGACCAATGCCCGAGAGAGGACTTGAACCTCCACCCAGTTACCTGGACAAGAACCTGAATCTTGCGCGTCTGCCAATTCCGCCACTCGGGCAAGTGGCCGCTGTCGCGACCCCCTTGATGCTAGCAGCGGCCCGTGCGGAAACAAGCCGCGATCGCCCTTCCCCGCGGTTTCCATCCCCCCCCGGTCCACCGGTCACCGACGCCCCGTCCGCCGCCGATTCCGCCGTAGCCCGCCGGGGTCGCCGCGCCCTACAACCGGCCCCCGGATTCCCTGCCGGGCCGTCGCCCGGCGCCGAGGAGGCACCATGACCACGCCGAGCAGCCACCCCGCCCCCGGCACGCCGGAGCGGACCGTCATCGTCATCCCCGCCCGGCTCTCGAGCACCCGCCTGCCGCGGAAGATGCTCCTCGCCGAGACCGGCAAGACCCTCATCGAACACACCTGGCACGCCGCCCGCAGGGCGTCGCGCGCCGGGCGCGTCGTCGTCGCCACCGATTCGCCCGCGATCGCCGACGCCGTAGCCGCCTTCGGCGGCGAGGCGATCATGACGTCGGAGCGCGCGCCGAGCGGGACGGCGCGGATCGTCGAGGCACTCGGGGCGCTCGGCGACGCCACGACGATCGTCAACGTGCAGGGGGACGAACCGGAGATCGACGCCGCCGCCATCGACGCCGCCGTCGATCTCCTCGAGCGCTGTCCCGCCGCGGGCATCGCCACCCTGGTGACGCCGATCGGTTCGACCGATCTCCTCGACGACCCCTCCGCCGTGAAGGCGGTCCTCACTCCGTGGCGCGAGCCCGGCGCCGCGGGCTCCTGGCTCCCCGGCCCGGCCCAGAGCGGCGCCTGGCGGGCCCTCGCCTTCAGCCGCGCACGCGTTCCCGCGGCGCGCGAGTGGGATGACCGGCTCCTCGCCGCTCGGCCCCCCGTGTGGTGGCAGCACGTCGGCCTCTACGCCTACCGACGTTCGGTCCTCGAAGCCTGGGACCGCCTCCCCGACTCGCGCCTCGCCGCGCTCGAGAGCCTCGAACAACTGCGCCCCCTCGAGGCGGGCGTCCCGATCGTCGCCGCCGCCGTGGAACACGCCGCCAAGGGGATCGACACCCCGCGCGATTACGCCGCCTTCGTGGAACGCACCCGCCGCGGGGGATGACCGGGCGGGGTCACGCGTCCGACCGGGACGGGCGGGGCGTCAGGCGCTCGCCGGCTTCTCGACCGGCACCAGGAGCACGCTCGCCGGCACGCCGGTGAGCACCGCCTCCGACGTGCTCCCGAGGAGCCAGCGCGTGACCGGATCGGTCGGCGTGCGGCCGAGGATCACGAGGTTGTCGCCGTCCTCGCGCACATGGGCCCGGATGCGATCCCCCGGGTTGCCCTGGAGCAGGATCGGCGGTCGTCCCCGGAACGCCTCCGGGAGACGCGCCGTGAAGGCGTCGAGCGACGTGGAGAGCGATCCGAGCGCGTCGTCGTGCTCCTTCTCCCACGCCGCGGCGATCGCCGCCGTCTCCGGATCGCGCACCTTGCGCTCGAGCCAGGGGGGAATCGGCCCGGCGAGGAGCGACTCCGCCACGCCGATCACCTCCCCCTTCGTCCCCGCCGGCCAATGCAGCTTCCCCACGACCGCGGCGAGCGCACCGGCACTGTCGGCGTGATGGCAGACGAGCGGCCGGATCGGCTCGCCCGCGTCGGGCACCCGACGGGCGACGAGCACCGGGAGCGTGGAGCCGTGCACGACCGCGCGTGACACGCTGCCCAGGAGTAGCTTCTCGATCGACGAGGTGTTGCTCGCCCCCACGACGACGAGATCGGCCTTCCATCCCTCGGCCGATTCGAGGATCCCCGCGGCCGCCGACTTCGTGCTGGCGATCGCCTCCACCGGCCGGACGAGGTCCTGCGGCAGGCGCGCACGGGACTCGTTGAACAGCGCCTCGCTCGCCCCGTCCACCAGCGCCCGGCCCCACGGCATGCGACGCTGGAGATCGGCCGGGGAGAAGTAGATCGCCACCTCGTCGCGGCGCGGGTCGAGGAGACGACCGACGAGCGACACCGCGTCGAAAGAAGCCGTGGACCCGTCGACACCGATGAGGATTTTCATGGGGGATTCCTGGAACGGGGACGCCGACCGACATCGATCGTACCAGCCCGGGGCGCGAACGGGCGGCCCCTTCACGCGATCGTCACCTTGGCCGCCTCCCCCGGCACCTCCCGCACGAGGCGTGGCACCGCGTACCCGGGGAGCGTGTCGCGCAGCCCCGCGTGGAGGCGCAGCGCCTCCTCCTCCGGGACGTCGAAGTGGGCCGTCCCGGCGACACGGTCGGGGAGATGGAGGTAGTAGGGAAGGACACCGCAGTCGAGGAGCCTCCGGGACAGCCCGGCGAGGGCGTCCGGCGAGTCGTTGACCCCGGCGAGGAGCACGGCCTGGTTGAGGAGGAGCGCCCGGCTCGCGGCGAGCGTGCGCAGGGCGGCGGCGACGGCGGCGTCGATCTCCGCCGCATGGTTGGCGTGGATCACCACCACCGGAGGCACCGGCGCCCCGGCGAGGAGGGCGACGAGTTCCGGGGTGACGCGCGACGGCAGGACGACCGGCAGCCGGGTGTGGATCCGCACGCGCCGCACCGAGGGGATGGCGGCGAGCCGCCCGGTGAGATCGGCGAGCCGTTCGTCGTCGAGCAGGAGTGGATCGCCGCCGGAGAGGATCACCTCCTCGAGCGATGCGTCGGCGGCGATCACCTCCAGGGCGGCGTCGATGCCCGCACGGCCGACCCCGTGCTCGGCGTAGGGGAAGTCGCGCCGGAAGCAGTAGCGGCAGTGGACGGCGCAGGCGCCCGTGGCCAGGAGGAGGGCCCGGCCGGCGTACTTCCGCACCAGCGCCGGCGCGGCGAGCGCTTCCGATTCCCGGAGCGGGTCCGCCACCCAGCCGGATCGCGGCTCCCGCTCGGCCGCGAGCGGGAGCACCTGGAGGAGCAGCGGGTCGCGCCGGTCGCCGCGGCGCATCCGGGAGAGGAAGGGCCTCGGCACGAGGAGCGGGAACCCTCCGGCCGCTCCCCGGGCCTCCGCGGCCACGTCGTCGTCGAGTCCGAGGGCGAGGCAGAGTTCAGCGGGGTCGCGCACCGCCTCGGCCAATTCACGCTGCCACACGGCCCGGGATCCCGGACCAACTCCGACCTCCCGGACGAAGGCCGTTCGGCCGCGGGGGAAGCGGCGGGGCTCGGCGGATCGGGCATCGGCGGCGGGCCCCGGGTGCGGCCGGAGGGGCGGACGTTGACATCCGGTGCGACCGCAGCGAACCTTGTCGGTTTTCCACCCGGCGCCGGAACGCCAAGGATACGGTCGCGCAGGGGTGGAGGGAACGGCCGAGTGGCCGGCGCCGGCCGCGGCGACCGCAGGCGGGCGTTTCCCGCAGGTCCCCCTTCCCCGCATCCCGAGACATCCCGGAGCAACGACCCCGTGGCAGGCTACAACACCAGCGAGTTCAAGAAGGGTCTGAAGGTCCAGATCGACGGCGATCCGTACCTGATGATCGAGTGCAACTTCGTCAAGCCGGGCAAGGGTCAGGCGCTCTACAAGTGCAAGCTGCGCAACCTCCTCCGCGGCACCGTCCTCGACCGGACCTACAAGAGCGGCGACTCCCTCGACGCGGCCGACATCTCCACGATCGAGGCCCAGTTCCTCTACAAGCAGGGGGAGCAGTTCGTATTCATGGACAACTCGAGCTACGAGCAGTACGAGCTCTCGAAGGAACAGGTCGACGACGCCTGGAAGTGGATCAAGGAGGGCACCGTCTGCTCGATGCTGCTCTACA
>CAZMOU010000173.1:0-9299 GCA_964567835.1 uncultured Chitinophaga sp.
GATGGATGAATGAACCGATCGGGACACGAAAGGACGGTCGGGACCGACGCGGCGGCCCGCGGTGGCGTGGGGCCACGGCATGCCGGGGATCGGTCGGCTCGTGCGGGCGACGGCGTCCGCGGGCACGGGCCCGCGCGGAACACCACCCCGCCGCACGGGCGGGGAACTGACGGGACGCGTCTGGTCGTGCCGGCCCACGCGCGCTCCCGACTGGGGTGGACGCGCGGGGGACGGGGCCGAACGACGCCGATCAACCGTGGCGCGGTGGGCGCTCGAGACGGCCGGGAACGGCCGAGGAGAGGGGAGGATCGTCGCCGGCAGGGCCGCGCCGGACCCGATCCGGGACGTCGCCCGCGGCGTCGCCGACGGGGACCGCCCGCTCCGCCGTCGCGGGCGGTTCGGCCGCGTCGACCGGGGACGGCGGGAGGATCGGGGCCCGCCGGCAGGCGGGACCGTCGCAGGGGCGATCGAGCGGCATGGCGCCGGCCGCCGGAGCGGCGAGACGCGCCCGCAGGAGCTGCGGCCGGTGGTGGAACGCCGCCGAGGGGAGCCGGTGAGCCGCTTCCGGGCGATCGTGCAGGGCGGAATGCCCCTCGAGCCAGTCGCCGCAGGACGCCTCGGCCACTCCGCCACCCGCCAGCGTGCAGGCCGCCGCCACCGCCAGCAGGATCGCTGGCGAGCGGGCGGCGCGGCGGGGGCGACGGTCGATCACGACGGGGGCTCGGGGCGGAGGGGGCGGAAGGATCAGGGGAGTTGGACGCTCTCGCCGCCGGCACGGGTGCCGAGGGCACGCCACACGACGATGTCGATGTCGGACGAGATGTTCTGCACGCTGCCGTCCATCATCGTCACGCCGACCCCGGCGGGGTGGTAGGAGCGGGAGGTGAAGACGGTGTAGGTCGGGGAGGTGATCGTGAGGCCGAGGCGGGAACTCGTGAAGTCGCAGTCGTAGGTCTTCCCGTTGATCGTCATCGGGATCGCGGTGTTCGGCGGGAAGGTGTGCGAGATGCCGGAGTGGAGGATGATGCCGTTGACCCACTGCGTGTGTCCGAGGTCCGGCGAGGCGGTGCCGCCGAGGGCGACGACGTCGGCGGGCGTGGCGGGGAGCGGGGCGTTGAGCGCCGAGGGGTTGAGTCCGTCACGGATCGCCGCCTGGTAGGCCTTGACCTCGGCGAAGGCCACCGACTTGCTCGTGCCGTCGATGAAATCGGCCGGCCGCATCTGCATGTTGACGGCGAAGGAGCCGTTGCCGGTCTGGCGCGAGACCGGATCGAACTGGAACCAGGTGCCGCAGCTGGCGCCGTAGTTGATCGGCTGGTGCGTGATGCCGGGGACCGACGTGTTGGGGAGGTCCTTGATCTCGCTCGGGCAGATGAAGGTGGGAATCCGCACCCCCGCCACCTGCTGCTGCATCGTGAAGCTCTTGGAGAAGTCGATGAGGTTCGAGACGTTCCCCTGCTCCATGTAGGGGAGCAGGTAAGCCTGGGCGGAGAAGCTGTCGGAGATCTGGGTCGAGCTGATCTGGCAGACCGGCGGGAACTTCTTCTTCGCGCTCTCGTGATTGAGCAGCGCGAGCCCCATCTGCTTCATGTTGTTCTGGCAGGCGGAGCGGCGGGCCGCCTCGCGCGCCGCCTGGACGGCGGGCAGGAGGAGGCCGACGAGCGTGCCGATGATGGCGATGACCACGAGCAGTTCGACGAGCGTGAAGCCGCCGCGATCGCGATTGGCGGCGGGGGTGACGGTGGCGGGCATGATGGAATCCTCGGAATGCATCGGATGATGGAATCGGGAGGAACGCGGGAACGGACTTTCAGACTTCCGTACGGTCGCCATCGACCGCCGGGTCGGAGCCGACGCGGGCCTTCGGGACGCCGCCAACGTCCCGTCCACCCGGCGACTCCGTCAGCCCCGGGCGCGACGCCGCGGCGGCCGACGAGGAACAGCGACATGACCCTGCCGGAGCGGGAGGTCCGGCCGCGGAACCGTCGCCCTGAATCCCCCCGGCACTTGTCCGTCGGGGTGGGGGCGAACGGAGCCGCGCCGCACCCGGGTCGAGCGCCGCGTCTGCGGACGCGGCCGCGGGGAACCCGGGTCCGGGTCAGGAGGCCCTGGGCGGGCGCTCGGGACGGCCGCAGACGGCCGCAGGAAGAAGCGTCTCGTCGGCCTCGATCAGGGCAGTGGAACCCTGACACGCGAGGACGACGGCGGAGGAGAGCATCGCATCCCCCTCGAGGTCGACCGACACGACGGGGGCGTCGCCGGGACTGAAGGGGAGGGGGGTCGGGGCACGGCCGCAGGAGGGACCGTTGCAGGGGCGACGGCCGGGAAGCGGCACGCGAACCAACCGGTCGCCGGCGGCATCGACCGGGGCGACAGTGCCCGGTTCGATCCCCGAATGGGATACCTCGGCCAGCGCCGTGCCATGGCCCTCGAGCCAGTCACCGCAACTCGCCTCGGAGCGCGGGGCGGCGAGAACGAGGAGGAGAAACGCCGCCGCCATCGCGCCGATTGGCCGGATCGACCGCATCGAGGGGTGACGGAGGGGCGGAGTCATGGACGCTTCTACGCCGATGGAGCAGGGAAGGGTCGCCGCACGATCCCGGAAACTCCCCCCACCCAGGAATCGTAGTTCGGCGCCTGTGTTCGAGTCAACGTGCCGGCGCCGGGGGTACCCCGTTTTTTCGGCCGTCGAGGGGGGAATGGAGCAGGGTCCGAGGTGGGCCGGTGACGGTCGCTCCATCTGCTACGATCCGCCTTGCGAAGGCCTGCTCCGCGGCGGAGCGGCCGGGATGGGGGATCATGATCGACCTCGAACGGGGCTACGAAAACCACCTCCCGCGGAAGATTCTCTGCGGCCGGGGCAGGAGCCGCCGGATCGCCGAGGAGGCAGGCCGGCATGCCTGGACCCGCCTGTTCCTCGCGAGCGACGAGGGGGTGGCGGCCGCCGGACTGCTCGAGCGCGTCGCCGGGCCGCTCGCCGCGGCCGGGGTCGTCGTGGGGACGACGACGGCGATTCCCCCCGAGCCGCCGCTCGAGGCGGTCGAAGCGCTCGCCCGGACGATCCTCGACGCCCGGGCCGACGCCGTGGTGGGGCTGGGTGGGGGCAGCGTCATGGATGCCGTCAAGGTGGCCGCCCTCTGCGCGGCGCGCGGAGGGACGCCGCGGGACTACGTCGGGGTGGGGAAGGCGGGGGGACGCGGGCTGCCGACGATCCTCGTCCCCACGACGGCCGGCACCGGGTCGGAGGCGACCTTCGTGGCGATCCTCACCGACAAGGCCTCCGGGACGAAGGTCGGCGTCGTCGATCCGGCGCTCCTCGCCGACGTCGCCGTCGTCGACCCGGAACTCACCGACCGCCTCCCCCGGTCCGTCACCGCCGCCGCGGGCATGGACGCGATCGTCCACGCGATCGAGGCCTTCGTCGCCACGGTCGCCACGCCGTTGGCCAGGGGCCTCGCGCTCGAAGCGGCGCGGCATCTGGGCCGGTCCCTGGAGCGAGCGAGCGACGATGGCACCGACCGCGGGGCGCGCGACGGGATGGCGGTCGGATCGCATCTGGCGGGGATGGCCTTCGCCAACTCCTCGTGCTGCGCCGTCCACGCGCTCGCGCTGCCCCTCGGGGGACGGTTCCCCGTGGCACACGGGGTGATCACCGGGTGCTTCGTCGGCGAACTGGTGCGCCACGCCGGCGCCGCCCGGGCCGCCGACTACGCCACGCTCGCGACGGCGCTGGGATGGGGGGGGCTCGATCCGCACGCGTTCGCCGACCGCCTCGACGCACTCGCCGCGCGGCTCGGCCTGCGCGCGGCGCTCGGCCGCGCGGGCGTGCCCGCGGACGCGGTCACCGGCATGGCGCGCGACGCGCTGCTCATCCGTCGGCTCATGGACCCCAACCCCGTGCCCGTCACCGAGGACGACGCCGCGCGGATCTACCGCACCGTCCTCGCCGGCGCGGGTTCCGCGGAGGCCGGGGCATGAAGACGCCGCCGCCCCTCTGGTTCGAGCCCGCCCCCTGGATCGACGGTGCCTGGCAGCCGGTCCGTGACCCGATCGCCGTGAGGAACCCGGCCACCGGCGCGGGCCTGGCCGCGGTCGGACGCGCCGGCTCGGGCGACGTGGCGCGGGCGATCGACGGCGCCGCACGGGCGTGCCCCGCCTGGCGCGACACGCCGGCGGCGACGCGCGGGGCGACGCTCGCGCGCCTCGCCGCCCTGCTCCGCGCTCGGCGCGACGACCACGCGCGGCTCCTCGCGGCCGAGCAGGGCAAGCCCTTCGCCCAGGCCGCGGGGGAGGTCGACTACGCCGCGAGCTTCTTCCAGTGGTTCGCCGAGGAGGCGCGGCGCGTGCACGGCCGGATCGTCCCGCATCCCGAGGCGGGGCGGGAGTTCCTCGTCGAACGCCGCCCCGCCGGCGTGGCCGGACTGATCACCCCGTGGAACTTCCCGCTCGCACAGGGTGCGAAGAAGATCGCCGCGGCGCTCGCCGCCGGGTGCACCGCGGTGTGGAAGCCGGCCGAGGCGACGCCGCTGGTGGCCCTGGCGCTCGCCCCCCTCGCGGCCGAGGCGGGGGTGCCCGCCGGGGTGCTCCAGATCGTGCCCGGCCGCGGCAGCGTGGCGGGGGAGGTGTTCGCGGCGCATCCGGCGCTGCGCGTGATCAGCGTGACCGGCTCGACCGCCACCGGCAGCGCGGTGATGGCGGCGGCGGCGCCGGGAATCAAGCGCGTCTCGCTCGAACTGGGCGGCAACGCCCCCTTCATCGTCCTCCCCGACGCCGACCTCGACCGGGTGGCGGCGGATCTGGTGACGCTGAAGACGTTCGTGTCGGGGCAGGTGTGCGTGACGGCGAACCGGGTGTTCGTGCCGGAGTCGCTCGAGGCGGCCCTCGTCGACCGCCTCGCGGCGCGGGTCGCGGCGCTCGCCGTGGGCGACGGACTCGCCGACGGCACCGACATGGGCCCGCTCATCCATGCCGCGGCCTGCCGGGACGTCGGCGCGCGGGTCGCCGAGGCGGTCGCCGGGGGAGCGCGGATCGTCGCGGAGAACCGGGGCGCCGAGCGGGTGCCGGGGCTCGACCACGCGACGTTTTTCCCGCCGACGGTGCTCACCGGCGTCAGCGACGGCATGCGGCTCTCGCGGGAGGAGATCTTCGGTCCGGTGATCCCGCTGCTCTCCTACGGCGGCGTGGCGGAGGCGGTGGAGCGTGCCAACGCCACCCCCTACGGCCTGGCGGCCTACGTCTACGGCACCGATCACGGTCTGCTCCGCGCCGTGGCCGGTGCCCTCGACGTGGGGATCGTCGGCGTCAACGAATGGCGGCCGCTCAAGGCGGAGATCCCCTTCGGCGGCGTGAAGCAGAGCGGACTCGGGGCGGAGGGGGGCGAGGAGGGGATCCGCGAGTTCCTCGAGACGCGCGTGGTGTCGATGCCGAAGCCGGAGGTGCGCGAGTGGCCGTGACGGGCGACGGCGCGAGCCGTGGCGGGGGGAGACGCCTCCGATCCGAGGCATGGTGGAACGACCCGGCGAACCCCGGGATGACGGCGCTGTACGTGGAGCGGTTCCTCAACGGCGGTCTGACGACGGCGGAGCTGCAGGGGGGCAGGCCGGTGATCGGCATCGCGCAGTCGGCGAGCGACCTCACCCCCTGCAACCGGGTCCACCTCGAGACGGTGAAGCGGATCGCGGACGGCGTGCGCGACGCCGGCGGCCTGCCGCTCGTCTTTCCCATGCATCCGATCCAAGAGTCCGTCCGTCGTCCCACCGCGGCGCTCGACCGGAACCTGGCGTACGTGGCCCTCGTGGAGGTGCTCCACGGCTACCCGCTCGACGGCGTGATCTTCACCACGGGATGCGACAAGACGACTCCGGCGGCGCTGATGGCGGCGGTGACGGCGAACCTGCCGGCGCTCGTCTTCAACGGCGGCCCGATGCTCGACAGCTGGCTCGACGGGGAGCCGGCCGGCGCCGGAACCATCATCTGGGAGGCGCGGAAGCGCCTCGCCGCGGGGACGATCGACGAGCGCCGGTTCATGGAGATGCTCGCCGCTTCGGCGCCGAGCGTCGGCCATTGCAACGTGATGGGGACGGCGCTCTCCATGAATTGCCTGGCCGAGGCGATGGGAATGGCGCTGCCGGGGACGGCGCAGATCCCCGCACCCTACCGCGAGCGCGGGCAGGCGGCCTGGGCCGCGGGCCGACGGATCGTGGCGATGGTCGGGGAGGACCTGCGGCCGGCGGCGATCGTCACCCGCGCCTCGCTCCTCAACGCCATCCGCGTCAACACCGCCCTGGGGGGCAGCACGAATTGCCCGCCCCATCTCGTCGCCGTCGCCAGGCACGCCGGCGTCGAACTCACGATCGAGGACTGGGAGACGGCGGGGCTGGCATTGCCGCTGCTCGTCGACCTCCAGCCCGCCGGCCGCGGCCTGGGCGAGGACTTCCATCGGGCGGGAGGCTTGCCGGCGGTGATGGGTGAACTCCTGCGGCACGGTCTCCTCGACGGCGGACCGGTCACCGTCACGGGACGGAGCGTGGCGGAGAACCTCGCGGGGGCGCCGCGGCCCGACGGCGTGGTGATCCGCACGGTGGAGGCGCCGCTCCGGGAACGGGCCGGGTTCATCGTCCTCTCCGGCAATCTCTTCGACGCGGCACTCGTGAAGTCGAGCGTCATCGGCGACGCCTTCCGCCGCCGCTACCTCTCGAACCCGGGGGACGAGGACGCCTTCGAGTGCCGCGCGGTGGTCTTCGACTCCCCCGAGGACTACCACGCCCGGATCGACGATCCCTCCCTCGGCATCGACGAGGGATCGCTGCTCGTCATCCGGGGCTGCGGGACGCTCGGTTTCCCGGGGAGTGGCGAGGTGGTGAACATGCTCCCGCCGGACGCGCTCGTGCGCCGCGGCGTGACCGAGCTTCCCACGCTCGGCGACGGCCGGCAGAGCGGCACCTCGGCGAGCCCCTCGATCCTCAACGCCTCCCCCGAGGCCTTCGCCGGCGGGGGGCTCGCGCGCCTCCGCACCGGCGACCGGGTGCGCGTCGACCTGAGGAGACGCCGCGTCGACGCGCTCGTGCCGGAGGGGGAGTGGCTCGCGCGCGACACGTCGGCCTGGGATCGGGTGCCCGCCGGGGAGACGCCCTGGCAGGTCCTCTACCGCGGCCACGTCGGCCAGCTCCACTCCGGTGCCTGCCTCGACTTCGCCTGCTCGCTCCGCGACGTCTGCCGCACCGTGCCCCGCCACAGCCACTGAACCCGGTGCCCGCTGCCCGATCAGGCGCCGGTGGGGTGGGCCCGCCGCATCCGACGGTGAAGCCCGCCCGCCGCGGCCATCGCCCCCCCCAGCGCCAGTCCCACGTGCGTGCCCGGCTCCGGCACCGCCGACACGTAGGCCGTCGAGGAACCCTTGATCGTGAAGGTGTACTCGCCCGCCGTGAGCTTGAACGCCGTGAACTCGACCTGGCTCGCGCCCGGATAGGTGTCGGTCACGGCCGCGGTCCAGTTGTTGTAGGTCATCGACCCCGACCGCGGCGACGACAGCAGCCGCGTCGTGGAGGGATTGAGCCCCGTCACGCCCCCGCCGAACACCGAGAGACCCGTCGCGTCGTCGGTGATGTCGAAGGCGAAGTTGTTGGAGGCGGTCGAGATGTTCAACAGCGGTTGGTAGGAGTAGACCACCATGCGCTCGGCGACCTGGAACGTGAGCGACACGTCGGCCCAGTGCTCCCCCGACGTGGTGCTCTCGACCCTGAACTTGCCCGTCACCACCCAGTCGGCGACGCCGCTGGCGATCGAGTCGTGGTCGGCGTCGGTGAGCAAGGCCTCCGCCACGGAGTCGATCGACAGCGCGCCGGCCGATCCGATCGGGGCGAAGAGCGTGTCGATCGCCACGCCCGAGCCGGCGGCCGGCCAGGAGGGGCCCGCGGGCGCGGCGGCGTTGGTCGTCGTGCCTGGGATCGGGGCGGTGTCGGGGACCGTCGCGTAGGCGTCGCCGCGCGAGAAACCCTGTCCGCCGTAGCCGGCGAACTGCCCGGTGAGGTCGGCGAGCGTGACGCCCTTGCCGTGGAGCGGCGTGGTGGGAAGGGCCTGTTTGAGGACCACCTCGCCCGGTGCCGACGAGTTGGGGGTGTTCCAGACGAAATTGTTCCCCGTCGCCGTACCGGTCGTCGCCGGCGGCGTGAAGCTCGGATAGGGAAGGTACGACACGCCGACGTCCAGGCCGCCGTTCTTCGCGAGGATGCCGGGGGAGCCGTCGGAGGTGGCGGCGCTCGTCATCTTCACCGCGTACCCGAGCGGATCGCCCACGACCCGGGCGTGCTGCTGCCGGTGATCGATCGTCATGCCGTAGACCTTCTGCTGCGCGAAGGCGTAGACGGCGTTGACGGTCCCGGCCTCGGCGGGCCGGGGAGCGGGGAGGGCGAGCGCCAGACCCGCGAGCGGGAGGATGAGCAGGAGACGGGCGATGGAGACGCGCACTGGATGGTCCTCGGGAGCGGAATCGACCGCGACCGGGAGTGGCGATGCACCCCGGCGGTCGGCGGTCGTCGAAGGGGCCGGAAAGGAACGCGAGCGGGGCCCGGGACGCTCGAGCGTCCTCCCCGCGTCGGCCTACGGCGCGCCCGGGAACCCGGCGAGGGTCACCCGTCACTCCGTCTTCCGTCAGAAGAAACCGGGCCCGCACGCGTCCAGCGGCGTCGCTTTCGTCCCCCGCACATCGGCAGGTGACGCGGCTCATGGCTCCGGTTCGACCCAACCATCGGTGGCGGGGGGCGAAGCGGCCACCGGCGTGGGGGATCTCCGCCGGCGCACGGCATCCACGCCGATGCGACACCTGGGCGGCATGGTCGAGCGCCCCGCGCGGAGGGCCGGTGGCACGGGCGGCCGACGGGACGCGCCGACGTCCACGGCCGGGACCGATGCCGCGACGGCGGCGATCAGGTCGCCGAGACGAGCCACAGGCCGACGTCGTCGTGGCCGGGATCGATGCCGAACTCGCCGCGGACCTCGGGCCCGCCGTTGTCGACGCCGTCGGGGCCGACGGAGTAGATGACGATGCCCCCCTCGCGCGCCCCGATCCTCAAGGGAGCGTCGACCGCCCAGGGATCGGCCGGCACGGCCCCGAGGAAGCGGGGCACGAGGGCCGCGCACGAGTCGGGGAGCGACCCGGTGACGAGCCGCATGCGCGTCGCGGCGATCGCGACGGGCACGGCGCTCGCCAGAGCCTCCGCACGGACCTGTGCGTTCTCGATCGATCCCAGCCCGGGGAGCAGTCGGGTGGCGAGCGGACCGCGGAGCCGTGCATCGGTGCC
>CAZMOU010000174.1:0-9298 GCA_964567835.1 uncultured Chitinophaga sp.
CGTCGCCCGCCAGCAGGTGGAGAACGGGGCCAACATCATCGACGTCAACGTCGACGAGGGAATGCTCGACGGCCCGGCCGTGATGACGAAGTTCCTCACGCTCCTCTCGGGGGAGCCGGAGGTGGCCCGGGTCCCCGTGATGATCGACAGCTCCGACTGGCGCGTGCTCGAGGCGGGGCTCAAGTGCCTCCAGGGGAAGGGGATCGTCAATTCGATCAGCCTGAAGGAGGGGGAGGAGGACTTCCTCGCCAAGGCCCGGATCGTCCGCCGCTACGGCGCGGCGGTGGTGGTGATGGCCTTCGACGAGGAGGGGCAGGCGACCGACACCGAGCGGAAGGTGGCGATCTGCCGACGGGCCTATCGGCTGCTCACCGAGCAGGTCGGGTTCCCCCCCCAGGACATCATCTTCGATCCCAACATCCTCACGGTGGCCACCGGCATCGAGGAGCACGACCGCTACGCGCTCAACTTCATCGAGGCCACACGGCTGATCAAGGAGGAGATGCCGCTCACGAAGGTGTCGGGCGGGGTGAGCAACATCTCCTTCTCGTTCCGCGGCAACGACGTCGTCCGCGAGGCGATGCACGCCGCCTTCCTCTACCATGCCATCCGCGCCGGCATGGAGATGGGGATCGTGAACGCCGGGCAACTGGCCGTCTACGAGGAGATCGAACCGGAACTCCTCGAGCGCATCGAGGACGTCCTCTTCGCACGCCGGCCCGACGCGACCGACCGGCTCGTGGAGATCGCGGAACGCGTCAAGCAGCGGGCTGGCGGGGAGACGGCGAAGGGGGAATCGTGGCGCGACCTGGATGTCGAGGCCCGGCTTCAGCACGCGCTCGTCAAGGGCGTGGCGGACCACGTCGAGACGGACGTCGAGGAGGCACGGGGGCAGTACGCCACGAGCCTGGAGATCATCGAGGGGCCGCTGATGAGCGGCATGCAGGTGGTCGGCGACCTCTTCGGCCAGGGGAAGATGTTCCTGCCCCAGGTCGTGAAGAGCGCCCGCGTGATGAAACGGGCGGTGGAGTACCTCAAGCCGTTCATGGAGGCCGAGAAGCAGGGGCTCGAGCAGACGTCGCGGGGACGCGTGCTGATGGCGACGGTACGCGGCGACGTCCACGACATCGGCAAGAACATCGTCGGCGTCGTCCTCGGTTGCAACGGCTACGAGGTGGTCGATCTGGGGGTGATGATCCCGGCGGCGAAGATCGTGGAGACCGCGCGGGCTGAGAAGGTCGACGTGGTCGGCCTCTCCGGGCTGATCACGCCGAGTCTCGAGGAGATGGTGCACGTCGCCGAGGAGTTCGAGCGCGAGGGACTGTCGATGCCGATCCTCATCGGCGGCGCCACCACGTCGGCCCGGCACACGGCGGTGAAGATCGCCCCGCGCTACTCGGGCGACGTCGTGCACGTGCTCGACGCGTCGCGCGCGGCCGGCGTCGTCGAGCGGCTCATCAACCCGGCCAGCAAGGGGGAGTTCTCGCGGACCAACCGGGAGGCACAGGCCCGGGACGTGGAGAACTTCAAGCGCCGCCAGCAGGTCGCGCTCGTGCCGCTCGCCGAGGCACGCGCCCGACGATGGACGACCGACTGGGCGAGCGCGGCGATCGACGTGCCTTCGTTCCTGGGGCTCGCCCGCGTCGATCCGATCCCCCTCGAGGACCTGGTGCCGTTCATCGATTGGACGCCGTTCTTCCAGGCCTGGGAGCTGAAGGGCCGGTACCCCGCCATCCTCGACGACGCCACCGTGGGAACCGAGGCCAGGAAGCTCTTCGCGGACGCCGAACGGCTCCTGGACACGATCGTCCGGGAGAAGAGCCTCCGGGCGCGGGGTGTGTACGGGTTCTTCGCTGCCAACTCCGTCGGTGACGACATCGTGCTCTTCACCGACGAGACACGCTCGAAGGAGTTCGGCAGGGTGCACACGCTGCGGCAGCAGTGGGCGCGGAAGGGCCAGGACACGTTCCACGCCCTGGCCGATTTCGTGGCCCCGGCGGAGAGCGGACGGCACGACTACGTCGGCGCTTTCGCCGTCACGGCGGGGCACGGCTGCGACGAACTCTGCGCCCGGTTCGACGCGGCCCACGACGACTACTCCTCCATCCTCGTGAAGGCCATCGCCGACCGCTTCGCCGAGGCGGCCGCGGAGTGGCTCCACGCCCGCGTACGCGGCGAATGGGGGTACGGCCGCGAGGAGCGGCTCTCCACGGACGACCTCATCGACGAGAAATACCGCGGGATCCGTCCGGCGCCCGGCTATCCCGCCTGCCCGGACCACACCGAGAAGCGATCCCTGTTCGCCTGGCTCGGGGCCACCGAGGCCGCCGGCATGGGGCTCACCGAGAGCTGCGCGATGACACCGGCGGCCAGCGTCAGCGGCCTGTACTTCGCCTCGCCCGGTGCCCGCTACTTCGCCGTGGACCGGATCTCGAAGGAGCAGGTGGAGGACTACGCCGCCCGCAAGGGGATGACCGTGGCCGAAATCGAACGGTGGCTGTCACCCAATCTCGGCTACGACCCCGGCTGACCGGGGGGCCGACCCGGGCCATCGGGGCCCTGCGGGGCTGCCGGTCCGGTGGCAACGCCCGGCCCCCTCCGGTTGGACCGCCGGCGTCCCGGGCGCCGATTGGAAGGGGCGGAGGAGATCGATGCCCCGCCCCCGCGACGACCGTCCGCCGGCCTCCGGCGTGCTGCCCGACACCCCCCCGCGCGCCGCGGCGCCCCCTGCCGGTGCACGCAGGCGCCCCCGGGTGATCCTCGACGTCGCCGCGACGGAGGAGACCGGCCCGGCGTCCAACGCCCTTTTCGTGGAACGTTTCCTCGAGTACGCCCGGCACGAGCGCGTCCTCGCCGCCAACACCCTCGAGGCGTACGGGCGGGACCTGCGCGACTTCCTCGGCTGGCTCGGCGGACGCAACGCCGCCGGGCTCTCCGTCCGCGATCTGGGCGACTACCTCGGGCGGCTCGACGGCCGCGGCCTGTCGCGGGCGAGCGTCGCCCGGGCGGCCGCGACGCTGCGCGTCTTCTACGCCTTCCTGCAACTGGAGGGGACCGTGGGGGAGAGCCCGGCCGAGCTGCTCGTCGCCTCCCGGCGCGACGACACCATCCCCGGCACGCTCTCCGCGGAGCAGGTCGACCGGCTGCTCGCCGCCCCGAACGCGCGCACCCCGAGCGGGCAGCGCGACAGGGCGCTGCTCGAGCTGCTCTACGCCACCGGCTGCCGCGCTTCGGAGGTGGCGGGGATGCGCCTCGTCGACGTCCACCTGCGCGAGAGCTTCTGCACCTGCCGCGGCAAGGGCGACAAGGAGCGCGTGGTGCCGCTGGGCGCACGGGCGGTGGCGGCGGTCCGGGAATGGTTCGACGGACACCGCGTCACCTTCGCCGGCCGCGCCGGCGGCTCGCCCCCGTGGGCCGTTCTCTCATCGCGCGGCAACCGGCTGTCCCGCATGCGGATCTGGGAGGTGGTCAAGGAGCACGCCCGCAGGGCGGGGGTTCCTCCCGACATCGGTCCGCACACGCTGCGGCACAGCTTCGCCACCCATCTCGTCGCCGGCGGCGTCGACCTGCGCCACGTGCAGGAAATGCTCGGACACGCGAGCATCGCCACCACCCAGCGCTACACGCACGTCGATGCCGGACGCCTCAAGGGCGTCCACGGCAGGTTCCACCCGCGCGGCTGACGGCGCGGAGTCCCCCGTCACTGCTTCTTCGGCGGAGTGAACTTGATCTTCCGGATCAGCTCGACGACGCGGCCATCCTCGACCCGGCCGGAGACCGCGGTGATCGCCTTGACGACGTTCACGTACTTGAGGCCGTAGTCGCAGTCGAGCTCCACCTCCGTCTTCTCGGCCAGCGAGTTGGGACCGCTGTCGGCCCCCACGATGCCGATGATCCGCCGCCGGAGGTCGTCGAAGTCGACGACCGGGGTCCCGTTCATGGAGATGGAGGCGAGCCCCCCGTCCGGACCCGCCGACAGCTTCACGCGCACCGGCGGCACCTGCTGGTCGTCCGGGATCGCGGCCGCCGCCGCTGAAATCGGCATGCGGATGTCGAAATCCCCCTCCGGCGCCACCACCTTGAGGGAGAACATGAAGAACGAGATCAGCTGGAACACGACGTCGATCATCGGCGTCATGTCGATCGAGATGCGGTCGGGGAGATCGCTCGTGCGTTTCGGCATCGGTCACCGCCGTTCGTCGTACTGGGCACGGAGGGCGAACCGCTCGAACCCCTTCTCCTGACAGATGCGGATGATCTCCTGCACCTCGCCGGTCTTCGCCCGGCCATCGGCCCGGACGATGACGGTCGCCGAGTCGGGCTCCCGTCCCGAGTCGAGCATCACCGACTTCTCCCGTTCGAGAAAGCTGCCGATGTCGCGCACCCGGACGAGTTCGCCGGCGTAGATCACGTCACCGGAGTCGGTCAATTGCAGCGTGATGGGAAGCTCCACCGGCCCCTCCGCCGGTTTGGCGAGCTGGCTCGACGGGAGCTGGATGCGCTCGTCCTGCTCCGCCTCCGAGAAGCTCATGACGAACATGAAGAACGTGATCAACTGGAACGTCATGTCGATCATCGGCGTCATGTCGATCTCGGTCCTGGCCGGTCCGTCGCTGCCGCGTCTGGCCATGGCGGTCAGGCTCCGGTGGTCGTCGAGGACTTCTTGGGCGAGCCCTGGAACCGCGCCATCAACCCGCTCGCCTCTTTCTCGATGTCACCGTTGAGCGTCTGCATCCAGTTCTTGAACAGCGCGTAGCAGGCGATCGCCGGGATCGCCAGCCACAGCCCGATGAGGGTGGTGATCAGCGCCTGGGAGATGCCGATGGCGAGTTCGGACGGCTTCGGCTGCGTCTCCGACTTCGCGATCACCATGAACGCCGACACCATCCCGTCGACCGTCCCGAGAAGGCCGAACATCGGCGCGAGCGCCCCGATGAGGGAGACGTAGCTCACCTTGTGCTCGAGTTTCATCTGCTCCTCGGCCGAGGCCTCATCCATCGCCGCGACCGCCGCGGCGTGCCCGGACTGGAGCTTGCCCATCCCCGCCGCGAGCACGTGGCCGAGGTAGGAGTCGTCGGCCTTCGCCAGTTCGTAGGCCTGCTGATACTCCTTGGCGTCGAGATGGGCCTCGAAGCCCTCCCGGAGAGCCCGCGGGGCGAGCGCCTCGCGACGGATCTGCAGGAAGCACATCACGAGCAGGGCCACGAGCAGGAAGGAGAGGAGGAGGAAGATGACCACGTACCGCGGGCCGAGCGCGTTGATGAAGAACTGCAGCATGTTCTGGTCGTCGGCCGCCGCGGCCTCCTCGTCGGCCAGGTCGTCCTGGGCGACGGCGGCGGCGGGAAACGCCACCGGCGTCACGGCGACACCCGCCGGCACGAGCAGGGCCAGCGCCATCGCGCCGCGGGAGAGGCAGGCCCTCACCCCCCGCACGACCCAGGCCGCCACGGCCCCGGCCGACCGCACGACCGCACGATCGTCCTCCCACCCCGTCGTCACCCCAGCGTTTCCAGCCGACAGCATGAATCGTCTCCTCGAATGCTTCCGTCGCACCGCGCCCGGTCCGCCCCCGCTCCGCGGGCCGCACGCCCCGCACCGGCCGGAGCCGTTGGGGGATCGTACGCCACCCGACTTCCTCCCCTCAAGCCGCCCCCCGGGGAAAGCACCCCCCGGAGAGGAGTCAGGACTTCGCCCCGCCCAGTTTCTTGGCCCACTGCGACCCGGGATAGGTCGACTCGAGCATCGCCCGGGTCTCGCGGGAGCGTTCCGGATTGGCGGCCTTCTCCCACAGATCGACGAGGTTGTACAGGGCTTCGGCGTGGGTCGTCGGGGAGGAGTTGTAGACGAGATCGACGGTGAGGAAGGCGATCAGCGCGTCCTGATCCTTCCCCGGAATCGACCGGTACGCCTGGCCGAGCGCGGCGTAGGCGAGAGCGAGCACGGCCGCGTCCTCCGGATCCGCCTGCCGGATCACCCCCCGGGCGATCGCGACCGCCTCTTCCCCCTTGCCGAGGGCGGCCAGGCAGCGTGCCCGGCCCAACTCGGCGGCGTTCTTCTGCGCCAGGCTCGCCTCGTCCTGGGCCTCGACGGCGAGCGCGGCGTCGAACTCGCCGAGCGCCGCCGCGAACTTCTCCTGCTCGAGGAGCATCGCCGCCCGGGCGGACGCCGCCCGCACCTTGAAGGCCACAGGTCCCGCGGCGAGCTTCGCGTACTCCGCCAGCGCCTTGTCGGCGAGCCCCGCGCGCGCGAGCAGGTCGCCGAGGAGTTCGTGCATGTCGTAGGCATGATGGCTGCGGGGATGCCGGGCGATGAAGTCGGCCACCTGCTTGCCCGGCTCGCGCGGGTCCGCCCCCGCGGCGAGCGCCCCACGGGCCGCCGCGGCGGCCCTCACGTACTCGACCTCGTCGAGGAGGATCGGCTCCGCACCGTCGAGATCCCCCGGCTGGATCTTGCCCAGTTCCTCGAGGGCGTCGGCGGGGCGGCCTCGGGCGAGCATGGTCCGTGCCGCCTTGAGCTCCTGCGGCTCCCCGCCGAAGACCACCTCGCGAATCTGGTCGATGGGGACACGCTTGGTCTCGCCGGAACGGTCCTCGACCTGCACCTCGTCCGGCTCGGCGGCGACGACGCGGCCGGTGATCGTCCCCGATCGGGTGACGACCCGGTCGGGCGTCTGGCAGGACGCCTGCCGGGGGAACGCCAGAATCCCGACGACCAGGAGCGCGAACGGGACGACGCGGAGCGGACGGATGCCTGGCATGGCTCGGGTTCCCGGGGCGGAGCGGCTGCGGTTCGGGGGGCGGAAGCGGGGCGGACGACGGACGCACCTCACGATGGCGCGGCTCCGGCGTCGTCGAGTTCGGCGAGGCCGCGCGGCGCGGCGTCACCGCGCTCCTTCTGCACCCGCCGCAAGAGCGCGTCGAACTGCGCCCGGAAGGCGTCGCCGCCGAGATCGGGGTAGAGACGGTAGGTGATGGCGATGTCGTTCTGGGCCATCTGCAGCAGCTTGCCCCTGTCCTGCCCCGGCTTGGCGAGCAGGTCGAGCCTGCAGCGCACGACGTTCAGCCGCGCCTCGAAGAACTTGGTGCGGGCGTCGGTGGCGCGGGGATCGGCCGCCTGACGGGCGAGACGGTTGCCGATCCCGCCCCATCCCCAGGCCACGCCGCCGCCGTTCTTCCGACCGGCGATGGCCTCGCGCAACCAGCGTGCCGACGCGGCGGCATCGGTCGATTTCGTACCCGCGGCCTGGAGGATCTCCGCGGCCTGGATCTGGGCGTCGAGCGAGTTTTGCCGCCGGGCATCGGAGAGGATCCAGTCGACGTGTCCGAGGGCGTCCTCCCACCGGCCGAGTTCCCGGTAGACGCTCGCCAGTCGGAGCCGGATCGACGGCACGAAGCGGCCCAGATCGGCGTCGGCCCCGCCCGAGTCCGCCTGGGCACGCGACAGCAGCCCCTCGTAGACCTCGGCCGCACGTGCCAGGTACCCGGCGGCCTTCGCCTTGGGGACCACCGACCCCGATCCCGACCCCGAGCCGAGCGAGAGGTAGGTGGTGGCGACCCACATCTGGGACGCCGTCTTCGTGTCGCGCTTGGCGACCCCCTCGAGGAACTTCTCGAATCCCGCCAGGATGGCGGCGACGCGCGGATCCGACTCGGCCGAGACCCCGGCGGCGGCGAGGGCCTCGAGTTGGCCCTGGAGGTCGCGTCCCATCGCCAGGTACATGGCCGTGAGCTTCGCCGACGCCTCCGGGCCGGTGCCGGCCACGGCCTCGAGCTTGTCCATCGCCTGCTGCGCCCGGTCGAGTTGCTGCGATTGGATGAAGAATCGCAGCGCCACCGTCGCCGCGTTCTCGGCGATCGGGCCGACCGCGGCGGGGCCGCCGTTGACCAGGAGCGTCCACCCCCCCCAGGCCGGCTGGCCGAGGAGACGCTCCGCGAGCGCGGCATCGCCGTCCTCCATCGCCGCCTGGCAGCGGGCCAGACCGGCGGCGATCGCCACCGCGCCGGCAGGCGTCCCGGCCACGGCGTCGGCGGGCACGGCGGCGAGCCCGCGATCGAGCGCGGCGACCGCCTGCTCCTTCCAGGCCGCGAGGGTGGCCTGCGGCGGACGGGCGTCCTCCGGGAGGCGGCGCCGCTCGACCACCTCGCGCCACAGCGCCGCACCGGCCCGGAGCAGCGTGTCGTACCCCTTGGCGGCGTCGGGGGGCACGCCGGCGGCGATCGCGGCGAGCCGCTCGGCGTCGTGCATCTCGGCGGCCGACGCCACCGCGATCGGCGCCGCCTCGGCGCTCTCCGGCTCCTTGGGCCAGGTGCGCATGATCGTCGCGGCGACGTCGGCGCAGCGCACCTTGGCGTCGGCGCGCCAGGCAGGTGGACCGTCCCGTCCCAGGGCCTGCCAGCTGGCCATGGCGATCTTCGCCGCCTGCTTGGCTCCCTTGGCACCGGGGTAGCGCTCGGCCAGCAGCGTGCCGAGCACGGCCGCGTCATGGTGCCGTCCCGCGTCGTACAGCAGATAGGTGAGGAGCGAGCGGGCCCTGTTCACGTCGTCCACCGGCACGCCGTCGCCGCGGGCGAGAGCCCGCCCGAGCGACGCGATCGCGCGCGACCGCTCGCTCGCCACGGCGGCCTGGGCGGCGGCGGCCTCCTCGGCCTTTCCCGCGGCGGCGGCCGCCTTGGCCTCCACCTGCTTCTCCTGCATGGCGGTGACCGCTCCGGCGGCGATGTCGTAGGCGGCGACGAACGCGTTGGCCGGATCGTCGTCGTCCTCGGCCACGCTGCGGCCGAGCCGCTCGAGGAGAGCCCGGGCCTCACGCGCGTAGTCACGGTTGACGCGGGCCACGTCGGTGGCGAGCTTCTTGGCGTCGCGCAGCAGCGCCGGCTTCCTCCCCTTCTGATCGGGAGGCAGCACCTCGGCCTTCTCGGCGAGGAGGAGCGAGGCACGGTACTTCATCCCCAGCCAGTCGGCATCCAGCCGGTCCGCGGGGACGTTGGCCAGCGCCAGTCGTTCGAGCCGGGCGTCGAATTGTTCGTACACCTTCTGCTCGAGCCAGGCATCCAGGGAGACGTTGATCGCCTTGGCCCGGAGCGAGGGGACGAAGCCCGACTCCCCCTCGAGCCCGCGCACGGCGGCGAGCGTGAGCAGCGCCGTGTCGAGGAGCTTCTTCCGCTCCTCCGGCACCTGTTCCGCCTGCGCCAGGGCGAGGTAATTCCGCCCCTCGTAGTAGCGGGCGTAGAGCCCCGCCCCCCACTTGGGATACTTGTCGAAGAGCCGGCGGTACCGCTCCGAAGAGGCCCGGACGGCG
>CAZMOU010000175.1:0-9284 GCA_964567835.1 uncultured Chitinophaga sp.
TCCTCGCGGAGTTTTTTGTTGCGCGGCGCGGCGGTGACGACGGCGTCGTAACCCGCGCGGGCCAGGAGCAGGTCCTCGCGGGACTCCGTCGCACGGCCGCGCAGGGCCCGGGCCCGGGCCAGATGGCGCTTCGCCTCGAAGGCGTCGCCGGGAGCGTCGAGCGGCTCGATCACCGCGATCGCCTCGTCGGCGACCTCGAGCCCACACCCCTCCACCCCGGCATCGAGGAGCCTCTCGGCCCGGTCGCAGAGCATTTCGGCCAGGGCCGGCCGGAAGTTCGCCACGTCACCGTCCCCCGCCACGACGCCGCGGAGGAGGTCGAGCGCGTACTCCGCGGACTCCTCCGCCTCGGTGCGGGTACCGGCGTCGCGGGACAGGACCCGGCTCAGCTCCACGAGCGCCAAGGCGCGGACGTAGTCGACGTTCGGATTCCCTCCGTAGCGGGCCGACAGCTCCGCGGAGCGCCGATCGGCGGCGCGGGCCATCGCCAGGGCCGTCTCCCGGTCCCCTGCCACGGCGCTCGCGCGGGCGGCGACGACCGAGGCCAACGATGCCAGCAGCCGCGTCTCCGCCCCGGTGGCCTCGTCCACATCGGCATCACCCGCCATGACGGCGTCGAAGTCCTCCACCGCTCCTCGTGCCAGCGTCGCCGCCTCCGTGGCGTCACCCCCCTGGAGGAGCGCGTCGGCGAGGTCCATGCGAACGCGGGCGAGCGTCGGCGACCCCTTGGAAGGATCGGGACTCGTCGCCCGCCCCGCGGCCGCGTCGCGCACCGCCTCCCGGTAGCTCGGAAGCGCCCGCTCCGGGCCCCCCGTGCGCCATTGCATCTCGCCGATGTCGGCGAGGAGCGCCGCCCGGCCGAGACGCGAGCGACCGTCGTCCGGATCGCCCACGAGGAGCGCGTCGAGCCTTTCCCGGGAGCGGTCGTAGAGCTGCTTCGCGTCCTCGAGCCGGCCGAGTGTCCGGAACAGATTCGCGCAGCGTCGATCGAGCGTGGCCGCGTCGTACCGCAGATCGCGATCGTCGGGCTGCTGTGCGATGAGTTGGGGATACTCCTCGAGCACCTTCCTCACGGCCTCGAGCCGCAGTTCGGCCGTGCCGGGCACCTCCGCCCACCGGTCGTCCGCGACCGACTCGATGAAACCGGCGATCACCCGCCGCGTGGCGGCGGCGTTGTCACGCGCGAGCCTTTCTTGGCGCCGCGCCTCGTTCGCGGCTTGCTCCGCCAGATCGCGCTGCCGCTCGGCCTCCGCCTCCGCCTCCCTGGCGAGCCGCTCCTGTCGCCGCGCCTCGTCGCGCTCGTTCGACACCGCCACCATCCCGATGCCCAGCGCCACCGCCGAGGTGAGGAGGAGCGCCGCCGCGGCCGCCGCCAGCGCCCGATGGCGCTTCACGAACCTCCAGGCCCGCACCGACGCCGGATCGGGGAACGCCTGCACCGGCTCGTCTGCCAGGAAGCGATCGACGTCGTCGGCGAGTTCGGCCGCCGACGCGTAGCGGGCCTTGGGGTCCGGTGCCATCGCCTTGGCGGCGATCGCCGCGAGCGCCCGCGGGGCCCACGGCTTCGGCTCGGAGTGGCGATGGCCGGCGAGGACGTCGGCGTGGAAGGTGTCCTGACGGATGTCGAACGGCGGGGCGCACGCGAGGAGGAAATGGAGCGTGGCGCCGAGACCGTAGACGTCGGTGCGCGCGTTGATCGCATCCCACTTCTGCCGGTGCTGCTCGGGCGCCGCGTAGGCCGGGGTACCCTTGAAGCCCCGCGGCTTGGTCATGTCGGGCACGCCGCTGCCGCCGGAGGCCGAGCCGCCCCCCGAGATCCCCCCGCTCGACTCGGCCACCTGCTCCCAGATCGCCTGTCCCTTGAGCCAGGCCATCCCCCAGTCGATCACCTGCGTCTCGCCGAAGGGCCCGGTGATCACGTTCGCCGGCTTGATGTCGAGATGGATCACCTCGCGCGCGTGGGCGTAGGCGATCGCCCGGCAGGCGGCGACGAAGTGCCCCAGGAGCGCCCGGAAGGGGATGTCGGCGACCTCGCCGGGATGATCGCGGTGATAGTCCCGGATCAGGGTGTTGAAATCGCTCTCGCCGAAGTACCGCATCACCCCGAAGAGACGGCCGTCGGGATGCTGGCCGATGTCGTAGATCGGGATGATCCCGGGATGCTCGAGCGCGGCGCCGGCCCGGATCTCACGGAGGAAGGACTTCTTGAAGTCCTCGCTGGCGGCGTGCTTGCCGAGGAGCTGCTTGAGGGCCACGTCGCGATTGAGCTCGAGGTCGCGGGCCAGCCACACCTCCCCGATCCCACCCTTGCCGATGGGCCGGATGAGCCGGTAGCGGGAGCCGCCCGAGGCGTAGCTGCCGAGCGACACCGTCTCGCCGGTGTCGGGCGGCTCGGGCGGGACACCCCCCGCCGGTCGGTCGCCGGCCCCGCGGTCGGGTTCGTCCCCGTCCTCCCCCCGCACGACGATCGACGGCATCGGTGCCTCCCTCCGAGGGTGCGGTCGGCGGATCCGCGCCGTCGACCGGCCCGACGTCTCCTCACTTCCCCTCGGCCGCGAAGCGCTTCATGAGGGCGATGTTCCGCTCCACGACGGGGTTGCCCCTGCCAACGTACACCCGCATCTCCTCGTCGTACATCGCCTCCGGCTCCGGCGCCGTGTCGCCGCACCGGGCCATCCACGCGTCGAGCCGGCCGCGGAGGTCGGCGAGGACGTCGGCCAGGAGGGGATCGTCGGCGCGGTTCACGAGCTGGTGGCCGTCCTCCCGCCAGGCGTAGAGCTCCTCCGCGGGCCGCTCGGGCGCGAAGAGGAGCCGCTCGTGGAGATCGCCCAGCGCGCCGGCGGCGTGCAGCTCGCGGAGCCGCTTCACGATCGCCTTGCCGTCCTTGTAGGCGTTGGGCTGGAGGAGCGGCCGCCGGGGGTGGAAGTTCCTCACGTAGAGCCACTCCCGCGTCCGCACGCTGCGGATCCGGTCGACCGTCTCGTCGCAGCGGTCGCGCGCGGCGAAGACGGCGTCGCGCGGCTCGTAGCCGGCGGCGAACGGGTCGCGGGCCTGCATCGAGCCCGGCCACGGCAGCCCCGCACGGCCGAGCGTGATCGCCGCCAGGTCGACATGTTCCACGAGGTCCTCCCGTCGGACGCCGCGGGGAATCCCGGGACCACGGACGACGAGCGGGATCCGCGTCCCCTCGTCGTAGAGGAACTGCTTCCCACGCGCGTGGCTGATGCCGTGGTCGGTCATGAAGATCACGAGCGTGTCGTCGAGGATTCCCTCGCGCTCGAGGCGCGAGAGCACCCGCCCCACGTGGGCGTCGGTGAACCGCACCGCGTCGAGGTAGGCGGCCCGGTCGGCGCGGAGCACCGGGTCGTCGGGGTAGACGGGGGGGAGGGGGGCGGCGTCCGGCGTCACCGCCGCGCCGAACTCCCTCTCCGCCCGCGCCGAGAGGGCCCCGATCGAGTCGAGCGACTCGCCACGGAGCTTGCCCCCGGGGAGCGTCACCTGCATGAAGAAGGGCTGGCCCGGCGCCCGGCCGGCCCAGTCGCTCGCGTCGTACATGGCCGGATCCCAGGCGAAGTTGTAGTCGGTCTTGCCGGGGCGGCCGTCGCCTTCGGGGCCGATGCCGTCGCCGATGCAGGTGAACCAGCCCGCCTCGCGGAGGATCGCCGGCAGCGGCCGGACACCCTCCGGCAGCACGATCGGGATCGTGCCCCGGCCGCTGCGGTGGTGGTGGGCCCCGATCGCCGTCTGGTAGGCGCCGGTGATCAGGGCCGAGCGGCTCGGCGAGCAGACCGGCGCCGTCGTGAAGGCCCTCTCGAAAAGCGTTCCCTCGCGCGCGAGCCGGTCGACGTGCGGCGTCGGCACCGCGCCGCCGTAGCAGCCGAAGTCGGCCGACATGTCGTCGACGACGAACCAGACGACGTTCGGACGGGTGCCGGCCCCCTCCGCGGCGACCGCCGCCGTCACCGCGGACACCGCCAGGAGCGCGACGGCGGCGGCCGCGATCCGCCCCGGCGTCATGCGAGCAGATCCCGCACGACGTTCCCGTGGACGTCGGTGAGGCGGTAGTCGCGCCCCTGGAACCGCCAGGTGAGCTTCGTGTGGTCGAAGCCGAGCAGGTGCATGATCGTGGCCTGGAGGTCGTGGACGTGCACCGGATCGACGGCCGGGCGGAAGCCGAGGTCGTCGCTCGCGCCGTGGACGTGCCCGGGCCGCGCGCCGCCGCCGCACATCCACACCGAGTAGCAGTCGGGGAAGTGGTCGCGGCCGAGGATCGATCCGGACGCGGTGCGCCCCTCGCGGAACGGGGTGCGTCCGAACTCCCCCGTGCAGAGGATGAGCGTGTCGTCGAGGAGGCCGCGGGCCTCGAGATCCTCGATCAGCGCCGCGGCCGGCTTGTCGAACGTCGCCGCCTTGCGCGTGAGTCCGTCGCGGATGTCCTCGCCCGGACCGGTGCCGTGGAAGTCCCAGCCCCAATCGAAGAGGTGCACGAAACGCACCCCCTGCTCCACCAGACGGCGGGCGAGGAGGCAGTTGTTGGCCAGGCTCGCCTGCCCCGGCTGGGCCCCGTAGGCCTCGAGCACGTGCTTGGGCTCGCGGGAGATGTCCATCACCTCCGGCACGCTCGACTGCATCCGGTAGGCGAGCTCGTACTGGGCGATGCGCGTCAGCGTCTCGGCGTTGCCCAGCTCGCGCGCCTGCAGTTCGTTGAGCTCCTTGAGGGCGTCGAGGCTCCTGCGCCGCATCTTCCGGTCCATCCCCGGCGGATCGGAGACGTAGAGCACCGGATCCCCCTGCGAACGGCACTGCACCCCCTGGTAGACGCTGGGGAGGAAACCGGGCCCGAAGGAGCTCGTGCCCCCGTTGGGCTGCACCCCCGACGAGATGAGGACGACGAAGCCGGGGAGGTCCTGGTTCTCGCTCCCCAGGCCGTAGGTCACCCAGCTCCCCAGGCTCGGCCTGCCGGAGCGGGCGTTGCCGGTGTAGAGGAGGAGCTCGGCCGGGGCATGATTGAACTGGTCGGTGTGCATGGAGCGCACCAGACAGAGCCGGTCGGCGACGCGCTGGAGGTTGGGGATGGCGTCGGAGAGCTCCATCCCGCTCTCGCCGCAGCGCTGCCAGGAACGCGGCGTCCCCAGGAGCTTCGGCGTGCCCGAGGTGAAGGCGAAGGTCTTGCCCTTGATCGTCTCGGCGGGGCAGTCCTCGCCCGAATGCCGCACGAGCTCCGGCTTGTGGTCGTAGAGGTCGAGGTGCGGCGGCGACCCGGTGAGGTGGATGACGATCATCCGCTTCGCCCGCGCCGGGAAGTGCGGGGGGCGCGGCGCGAGGGGGTCGGCACCGCGGCCCGGCGGCGGCGCCGTCGATTCGACCGCCGCCGCACCGCCGCCCGACAGCGACCCGAGCGCCGCGGCGCCGATGCCGCCGGCCGCACCGCCGAGGAAGAATCGCCGCGTGGCGAGGAGCCGCGCCTCGAGCACTGGATCCATGGGAAGTCCCCCGCCGCTCACGGGCACATGAAGGTTTCGTCGAGATTGAGGAGCACGTTCGCCACCACCGTCCACGCCGCCAGATCGGGAAGATCCCCCATCTCCGCGGGCGCCGGCCCGAGCGGATCGGTGGCGAACTTCCGCGCCTCCTCCGGGGCTGCCCGGTAGTCGGCGAGCGACTCGGCGTGGAGCCGCACCAGCCGATCCACCTCCGCCGGGGTCGGGTGGCGGCCGAGGACGAGGCGGAATCCCCGCGTCACCCGGTCGGCGTCGGTCGTGCCCCCCTCCCTCACCATCCGCCGCGCCAGGGCCTGCGCCGCCTCGACGTAGACCGGGTCGTTGAGGGTCACGAGGGCCTGCAGCGGCGTGTTCGTGCGCGGCCGGCGGACCGTGCACACCTCGCGGTTGGGGGCGTCGAAGGCCGCCATCGACGGGTAGGGATTGCTGCGGCGCCAGGTGGTGTAGAGCGCGCGGCGAAAGCGGTCCTCCCCCTGACTCGTCTTCCAATCGATGCCGCTGCCGAACGCGGCCGACAGGCCGAGGTTCGGCTGCGGCGGATTGACGCTCGGGCCCCCCTTCTTGCGCGACAGCAGCCCCGCGGCGGCGAGCGCCTGGTCGCGGATCACCTCGGCGGCGAGGCGGACGCGCGGGCCGGAGGCGAGGAGCCGGTTGTCGGGGTCACGCGCCGCCACCGCCGGCTCGGCCTTCGAACTGCGCCGGTAGGTAGAGCTCGACACGATCTCGCGCAGGATCGCCTTCGTGTCCCAGCCGCGCTCGACGAGCTCCACCGCGAGCCAGTCGAGCAGCTCCGGATGGCTCGGCGCCTCCCCCTGACTGCCGAACTCCTCGCTCGTGGAGACGAGCCCGGTGCCGAAAAGCCGCTCCCAGATGCGGTTCACCGTGACGCGCGCGGTGAGCGGGTTCGCCGGGTCGACGATCCATCGGGCGAGCGCCATCCGGTCGACGCGTCCGTTCGGCGAAGGCTGCACCGCCACGCCGAACGCCGCCGGCACGCCCGGGCCCACCTCGGCACCGAGATCCTGCCAGTTGCCCCGCAGGTGGATCCGCGTCTGCCGGCGCTTGTCGTCCGGCAGTTCCTCCATCACCGGCAACCTCGCCGGCTTGAGCCCCGCGCGCCGCTCGCCGAGCGCCGCCAGCCGCGTCCGCGCGTCGGCGGTCTCGGCCGCCACGGACCGGCGGTGGTGGTCGGCCAGCCGCGCCCGCGCGGCGTCGGACCGGGAGGCCGGGTCGGTGAGGAGGATGGCGAGGACGTCCGGGGGCACCCCGGCCCACTCCTTCACGCGCGCCTCGCCGGTGAGGAGCGGACGGAGAATGCCGATCGTGTGCCGGTCGTGCTTGGAGCGCTGCCGCAGGGTGAGCACGAGCCGCTCCCCCGGTCGCGTCACCACCGGCTCGGCGGGGGCGACGACCAGCCAGCTCGGCGCGGCTCCCCCGGGGGCCCATCCGCGCTCGAGCTCCTTCGCCTCGTCGGCGGCCGCCAGCACCGCAGCCGCGGGGAATCCGGCCTGTTCGCGTTCGGCGAAGGCGACCGCGAGCGGCACCTCCCGCCCCCCCGTCGGCAGCAACGCGACGCTCCGCTCCGGCGCCGTGTCGATCGCCCCGTTCCACACCGGGCGGCGCTCGGCGTCGAGGAGGAGGACGCGGGCCCCGGCGAGCCGCACGCCGACGCCCCCGTCGGTGCGGTTCCAGACGACGATCCGCTCCACCGCCTCCTCCGCGCCGAGATCGACCTCCCACCAGGGGTCGGCCTGCGTGGCGGTGTGGGTCACCGAGTTGCCGACGAAGAAGCCCCCCTCCGTGTTGCCGTCGACGGCCCGGGCGGCGGGGGCGTCGTGCGTGGTCGACACCTGCGTCGCCGGCTTGCCGCGGGCGACGTTCTCACCGCCGCGGAACACCTCCACCTCGGCGAGCGACAGGATCCGCTCGCTCCCCGGAAGCTCCACGCGGACGAACCGGCCGCGGGGGGCCGCCGCCGCGTCGGCCGGCTCGAGCCGCGCCGAGACGCCGGTGAGGACGAAGTTGCCGGCATGGCCGGAGGATCCCCCCGGCAGCGCGGGGTCGCCGGGAAACTCGAGGCGGACCGCGGCGAGCGTCCCCTCGACCGGGAGTTCGAGCCGCGTCACCACCTTGGGCGCCGGCCCCGGGAGCCGCACCGTGCCGTCGGCACCGATCGTCGCGGTCGCCTCGGGGGGGGCCCCCTCGATCGCGGCGGCCAGCGCCGTCACCGGCCGCCATCCGGCCTCGCGCGGGAAGCCGCCGTCCCAGGCCGCGCGCGAGGCGGCCAGCGACGGGGTCTCGGTGGAGAGCACGGTCTCGACGGCGGCGATCTCCCCGTCGACGAGGCGGCGTTCCTCCTCCTGCGCCGGCGTGAAGAACTCGAGCAGGGGGGAGTCGTCGCCGCGGTCGGCGTCGGCGGTGTCGTTGAGGACGGCGAAGACGCGGTAATACTCCTCCTGCGAGACCGGATCGTACTTGTGGTTGTGGCACTGGCAGCAGGCGATCGTCGTGCCCATCCAGGTGCCGAAGGTGGTGTTCACCCGATCGACCACGGCGACGTTGCGGAACTCCTCGTCGATCGTCCCGCCCTCGGTGTTGGTCATCGTGTTGCGGTGGAAGGCGGTCGCGATGCGGTCGTCGCGCGTGGCGCCGGGGAGCAGGTCGCCGGCGAGCTGACGGATGGTGAACTGGTCGAAGGGCATGTTGGCGTCGAAGGCGGCGATCACCCAGTCGCGGAAGCCCCAGATCGAACGCGGCGGGTCGTCGGCGTAGCCGGCGCTGTCGGCGTAGCGCGCGAGATCGAGCCATTGCCGCGCCATGTGCTCGCCGTAGCCGTCGTGGGCGAGGAGCCGGTCGACGAGCCGGTCCCAGGCGTCGGGGGTGGTGTCGGCGACGAAGGCGTCGATCTCCTCCGGCGGGAGGGGCAGGCCGGTGAGGTCGAGGGCCAGTCGGCGCGCGAGCGTCGCCCGGTCGGCCTCGGGGCGCGGTTCGACGCCCTCCGCCTCCAGCCGGGCGAGCACGAAGGCGTCGATCGGAGACCGGACCAGATCCGGGCGGCCGACGGCGGGCACCTCCGGCCGGCGCGGGGCCACGTACGACCAATGCTTCTCGAAGGAAGCCCCGCCGGCGACCCACCGGCGCAGGAGATCGACCTGCGCGGGGGTGAGCGGGTCACCCGCGTCGGGGGGTGGCATGACCAGATCGGGGTCGGTGCTCGTCACCCGTTCGAGGAGCAGGCTCGCCTCCGGCTTCCCGGGGACGACGGCGGCGTGCCCGCCGAGATCGGCGGTGGCGCCGGCGAAGGTGTCGAGCCGCAGGCCACCGGGGCCCCCGCCCTGCCGGGTGGCGTCGTCCGGCCCGTGGCAGCGCAGGCAGCGGTTGGAGAGGAGCGGCTTGACGTCGACCGTGAACGACGGCGGCGTGTCCGCCGCGCGGGAGGCGTTCGCCGCGAGCCAAGCGGCCGCGAGGAGCAGCGTCGCCGCGGCGCGGCCCAACCCGCCCGCGGCCCCCGGGGGGGTCCCCTCGGCGGGCCGTTCGATCGTCCGTACCATGGTGGGTTCCCAGCGTTCCGGTGGCGCCCCTGCCGCTCCGCCCCCGGAGTCCCACGGAGGTCGCGCGGAAGGCACCCGGGGCACGATCCCCCGGAACCACGATTCTACGCTCGCCGAACGGGGAGCGTCATGCTCGTCGCCTCCGGCTTTTTCCACGTTTCCACTCCCGGGACCCGCTCCTCCGCAGCCATGGACGCCGCTCCCCTCGCCGCCGGCTCCGATCCCGTCTGGG
>CAZMOU010000176.1:0-9093 GCA_964567835.1 uncultured Chitinophaga sp.
GCTCCGCCACCGGTCGCAGCGCCTCCGCGGCCGCCACCTCCGCACCGACCCGGGCGTCGATGGCGTCGCGCAGGGAGGGGGGCGCCGCGTCGAGGACGCGCCGGAACCGTCCCGCCATCCAGGCCGACTCGCCGATCGACACGCTCCGGTCGACGGCGTCGGTCTCCAACCGATCGCCGCGCTCCCAGGGGGAGACCACGTCGCCGACGATGCCGGAGAGCGCCTGCCACGCCGACTCGACGTCGCCGGCGCGGAGATGACCGTCCACGATGATCCGCTGCAGCGGTCGCGACCGCCCGACGTCGATGTCGCCGCGGCCCTTCCAGACGGCGAGCGCGGCGGGGAAGTCGCGTCCCAACGCGGCCAGCAGGGCGTCGCGGAGGAGGCCCTGGGGAACGGTCTCCGCGGCCGCCGCGCGGGCCGCGAGCACCGACTCGAGCCCCGCCGCCACGTTGCCGCGATCGATGTCGAGTTGCCCGGCCCAGAGTCCGGCCCAGGGATCGGCGGGGCGTTCGCGCCGCGCCGTGTCGATCCGCTCGTCGAGGGCCGAGGACTGATGGTAGACGTCGAGAGCGTCGACCCCGAGGGAGACCACCTCGCCGCGGTAGGCGACGAGGTTCCCGGCGACCTGTCCTCCGCGGGCGGGCGACCTCCCCGCCACCGACCCGTCGGCCAGGTCGATCTCCACCACCTCGGGGGTGTCGAGCGGCAGGAAGAGGCTGCGGGAGGTCAGCACGCCGCGGCCGCTCGGGCAGGCGCCCTCGAGCGGCGTGGCGGTCGACCAGGCGTCGCCGCCGTCGGCCAGCGCCAGGCTCCGCACGCCGCGCCTCCCCACCACGATGGCCCGCCCGTCGACGACCCCGGCGACGTACAGGCCGTCCTGGCGCGGCGCCTTCCAGAGCACCGACCCGCCGCGCAGGTCGAGGCAGTGGATCTCGTCCGACTCGCGCGGCGTGAGGACGATCTTCCCGGCGGAGAGGACGGGGCTCGAGTCGCGCCACCCCGTGGAGGCCGTCGGCCCCGTGTTCATCCCCATCACCCGACCGTTGACGATCACCGCGCCGCCGCCGCCGCGTTGGACGCGGACGCCGTTGGGCAGGAGCATCGAGTCGGCGGTGCGGGGCTGTGAGTAGGTGTACGCCCAGAGGAGCGTCCGCGTCGCCAGATCGACCGCCACGACCGTGCCGGCCCCGGTGGGACAGACGAGGACGCCGTCGGCGAACGACGGGGAGAGTCCGCCGACCCGACGGAGATGGCTCTCCCGGTTGGCGATCGCCATGCCATCGTCGAGTTCGGCGAGCGGCTGCGACCAGAGCGGAGCGCCGTCCGCGGCCGCGAGCACCTCGAGACGGATCTCGCCGCGCTCCTCGACGAGGACGAACAACTGGTCGCCGATCGGCAGGGGAGCGCCCAGGAACCACTTCCCCTGGGAGGCCTGGAACTGCATCTGTTGGGGCAGCGCGGCGGGATCGCCCCGCCCGGCCGCCGGAGCGCCGGAGAGCCGCCAGGCGAGCGCCCCCCGATTCGCGAGCCGGTAGGCCGAGAGGGAGTTCGAGCCCCGGGGCCCGGAGGGGAACTGCCGGAACATGTCGAGGCCGCCCCCGGCCGGTCCGGCGAGCGACGCCGGATCGCTCTCCACCACGAACACCAGTTCGCCGTCGCTCGACAGCGTGCCGCTGGTGGCATCCTCGAAGACGCCGCGGATCGCCGCCCGGGCCTCGGCGTTGCCGCCGTCCTCCCCGTCCTCCCCCGGCGTCGTGCCGGCGTCGAAGAACGACGCCGCCGCCCCCGCCGTCTGCAGCCAGACACGTTTTCCGGTCTCGAAGTCGACCGCCAGCAGCCCCATCGGCGAGTGGACCACCACGAGGCCGCCGATCGCCAGCGGCGTGGCGGCCGGGAGCAACGGCATGTCGCGGTCGGCGAACAGTTTGCGCCGGCGTTCCAGGAGGCGGGCCTCCTCGGGATGCCGGGTGAGCGGCACCCGGTAGCGTGGGACGAGCAGGGGCCGCGAAGCCTCCACCAGGGCGTTACGCGCGACGTTGCCGCGGTGCACCCACCACTCGCTCGTACCGCGGCCCGGGCCGCTCGCCGGGGCCCCCGCCACCTCCTCGAGCCACGCCGCGGCGCCGCCGGGGGGATGGTTCACCCGCACCTCGCGTCCCCCGACGCGCAGCGGCGGCGGATCACGCTGCCGCACGCCGTCGAGGATCGCGGTCGCGACCTGTCGCTCGCCGGCGTGCCACCAGGCGACGGCCCGCATCACCGACAGGGTCGGCTCGAACTCCCGCGACGCCGGGGCGCCGGCCAGGCGATCGAGCCACGCGGCGGCCTCGAGCGGTCGCCCGGTCTCGAGCGCGTCGAGCGCCGCCAGGAGCGTCGCGCGGCGCCCCGCCGGGGTGTGGAACCAGCGTCGGGCGACGGCCACGACCGCCGTGCCGTCCCCCCCCGAGATCGCCTGGTCGAGGAGGCGCTCGGCGCGGGAACGGAACTGCAGCTCGTACGCCTCCCTCCCCGCATCGGGGAACTCGCCGAGGAGCCGTGTCGTCTCGGACTTGATGCTGCGCCAGGTGCTCTCCCCCGCCCCGGGGCGGAAGAAGAAGTCGCGGTCCCCTCCCAGGATCTCGTCGACGAGCGTCGCGGAGTCGCTCCACCGTCCGTCGGCGGCGAGGCGACGCACGCGATCGAGTTGGCGCTCCTTGAGGCGGTCGGTGGGCAGCGCCACGCCCGACTCGTCATCCACCTCCGCCGGTTCGTCGTCCGGGGCGTCGGTATCCCCCGCGCGACGCACGGCGTCGATGGCAGGATCAGGCGGGTCGCGCTCCACGGTGCCAAGAGGGGCGTCGTCGGCCTCGTCCTGGGCGACGGCCCGGGGCGCGGCGAGGAACACGACCGGGACCATCGCCAACAACGCCGCGCCCAGCAGCCCCTGGAGGGCCGCCGCCGTCCACCACCCGCCGCTCGGGCCCCGGCGGACAGGGCGGATCGGTTCCCGCGGTGCACCGTTCGCCCGCCTGACGCGGTCGGAATCTGCCATGTGGTCCCCCGCGCCGTACGACTGCCCGACCCCGCCCGAAACCCCCGGCCACGGCCGTCCCAGGGCACCTTCTGGAGGTCTTCGCAGGCCGTTTTCCCGCTGTTTCCCGCATTCCGTGCGCACCCCGCAAGGTCCGGGCTCCAAGCATCTTAGGCCGGGTGGCGGTTCGGCAGCAAGGAACGCCACCCCGCCCCGGGGACCCTCGCCCGGTCACCCAAAAGGGGTTTTCCAGCCTAAATCTCGGGGGTTTTGGTTTGCATTTTCATTTCCAGAGCATCTAATCTCCCTCGCTCCCCGGCACACGACGCCGGAATCCGGGCAACGGCGGCACGCGTCCGCCGCATCTCAACCTTGCCGTTGGCATTTTGCTTTTTGACGGTTTTTCCTTTTATCTGGGAGACGAGGCGATGGCGAAGAAGTCGGGCAGCAAGCCGCTCACGAAGACCGAGATCCTCCGCAACATCTCGGAGTCGACGGGTCTGGCGAAGAAGGACGTGGTGTTGGTGCTCGAGCACCTCACCGCCGAGATCCAGAAGGCCCTCAAGGGGTCCGGTATCGGCGTGTTCTCGATCCCGGGTCTCGTGAAGATCGAGCGCCGCAAGGTGCCCGCCCGCCCCGCCCAGAAGGGGGTCAAGAATCCCTTCACCGGCGAGCTGCAGGACCGTCCCGCCAAGCCGGCGAGCGTCAAGGTGCGCGTCCGGGCGCTCAAGAACCTGAAGGCGATGGTCTCGAACTGACATCGCGTTCCTGCTCCCGCCGGCGGCGGGACAGGCCGACGACCATGGGCGGGGCGGTGTCCGAGCGACGCCGCCCCGCTTTTTTGCGCCGTCGGCTTTTCGGCAGGAAGCGTGTCGGCGCGGCGCCCGCCGACCGCGGGCATCAGCGTGCGACGGCGGCCGGACCGCCGGCGATGCCGGCCGGCGCCTGCGGGCCCGGCGTTCTCGCCGGCGGTGCCTCGCAGGGATGGAACGCGGCCCACACCGGGTTGTGATCCGAGACCTCGAGCGCCCGATCGAGCGGGAGCCCGAAGGTGCTCTGCATGTCGAGCACGCCCCAACGTCCCAGGTACTCGGCGGTGGCGAACCGGTCGAAGATCAGGTTGTCGTAGGTCTTCGTGCGGTGCGTGTTGGTGGTGACCCCGGCGACCGCCCAGGCTGCACCCGGCATCCTGCCGAGACGGGCGAACTGTGGGGGGCCGGCGTTGAGATCGCCGAGGAGGATCACGTCGTCCTCGTCGGCCCGCAGCGTCCGCATCGCCTGGAACACGTCGGCCAGGGCGTCGATCTCCTGCGGCACCTCGTCGGGATCGGTGTGGATGTCGACGAGCCAGAACGTGAAGGCCATCGCCTCCGGGATCACGCGCGTGCGGAACCGGGCGTGCATGGGGGGGCGGTGGAGTTTCCCGGCCGGATCGGGCACGACGCCGATCGACCCGGCGTCGATCTCGATGCGGTTGGTGTCGTACAGGAAGCAGTACTGTTCCTTGCTCACCGTCCGCCCCTCCCGCGGGCCGATCACCCAGTGGTAGCGACTCCCGTCGGCGTTCACGGCGCGGACGAAGGACGGGATCACGGAGTCCGACTTCGATCGCACCTCCTGGATGGCGACGATGTCGAACTGCCGCACGATCCGGGCGAGGACCTCGACGACCTGCGGCTTGGCGACCTTCGTCTCGCCGAAGACCTGGATGTTGAACGACGCGACGAGGACCGCGTCCCAGGGCCGCGACGGCGGCAGGAGCGACGGGCCGGGCGGTTGGATCGCGCCGTTCGCCGCGTCGGGGGCCGATGGGGGCGGGGGTGCGGCCGGGGCGGCCGTGGCCTGCCAGAGCAGGCATGCCGCTGCTGCGAGCACCGACGCGACGGCGGCGGGACGCGTCGGCCGCGATCGTGACGCTCTGTTGGCCACGCGGCCCTCCCGAGGGCGGAGTCGATGCCGGCGGCCTCGGCCGCGGACGCGCGTGCCCGGTCGCGGAAGGCCCCGGTGCGGGATCGACGACGCCCCACCCCCTCCCTATCGGCAGTCGGCGAGGGTGCGGTCGTGACGCCCGGGCCCACGCCGCAAGCTCGACCGATCGCCCCCCGTCGCTCGCCGGGCGGGGGGGCCGGGGCAAGGTGGGCCGGCCTTGCGGAGTCGCGGCCCGGTCAGGAGCCGAGCGCCGCGAGTGCCTCGGAGGCGAGGCGGGCCAGTCGGGGATCGTCTCCCCCGGCGGCGGCCTCGAGCGCCGGGCGTGCCTTCGCCGCGGGAGCGCCGATCTGCCCGAGCGCCCAGGCGGCGCGCTGTCGCACGTCGATCGGCCCCGCACCCTCGAGGCGTGCGACGAGCGCGTCGACGGCCGGGGCCGCGGCGGAGCCTTGGCGCCCCACGAGCGTGGCCGCCCAGTAGGCCACGAGCGGTTCGGGCGAGCCGACCAGGGGGACGAGGGCGCCGAGGTCGGTCTCCGCGGGCGGGCCGAGTTCCTCGAGCGCGGCCACGATCCATTCGCGGACCGTCTCGTCGCCGTCGGCACACGCCGCGACGAGCGCCGCGGCCGCCGGCCGGGCCGCTTCGCCGGCATGGCACAGCGCCTCGGCCGCCGCGGCCCGGGCCCCGGGATCGGGGGAGGCGAGCCCTTCGACGAGGCGGGCCGTCTCAGGATCCGGGTGGTTCGTCATCGGAGGGCCAGCGGGCGTTGGGGGCGTGCGCGGCTGACGGCGGCGCGAACCGTCCGCGATCGATCGACGGAGCCCCCTGGGGTCCAGCCTGCGGTTCACCCTGCGGCCGACCGGTCGGTCGGGGGGCTTCCGCAACGCGTCGATGGAAGAGAGTGGACAGGGGCGGAATCGAACCGCCGACACATGGATTTTCAGTCCATTGCTCTACCAACTGAGCTACCTGTCCGCGATCGGCCGGAGCCGAACGGAGGTCTGGGAGTCTACCGCATCGGCAGGACGTTTCGTAGCCCCCGACGCACCACCCGGCCCACGCCCCTCTCCGGGGCGGGCTCGCGGTCAGGCGGGATCGCGACCGCGGAGGAGGGCGATCAGGGCGGCGAGGAACGCGACCACACCGACCGATCCCGGCCCGACCACCGCGGGCAGGAGCCGGCTCACCCCGGGAGCCATGCCGCGCAGCGCCACCACGGTCGCGGCGGCGACCATACCGACCGCCAGGGCCATCACGATCACCGCAGGAAGTGGCAATGTCATCGACCGGCCGGTCCAGCCGCCCGACAGCCGCGCCACCGACCAGGGCCGCTCCGGCACGGGCGGGGGGGAGGGCCAGTCCCAACTCGAGGGTCCCCCCTCCCCCGAGGGCGACGCGAAGACGGAGTCGCCCCCTCCGGGACCGGGCCGGTTCGATCGTCCTCCC
Organism: uncultured Chitinophaga sp.; assembly: GCA_964567835.1. Lineage (GTDB taxonomy): Bacteria > Planctomycetota > Planctomycetia > Pirellulales > UBA1268 > QWOP01. The sequence goes on from CAZMOU010000176.1 coordinate 6,386, forward strand.
GCCGGCGCCTGGATGCCGGAGGCGTAGCCGCTCGATCCACCCAACGACGTCGCGGTGTCCCCGGAGACGACGGTGTCGGCGGCGGAGGGCTTCGAGCCGCGCTTCCGGGCCCGGCGCCCCATCGCCACCGGGGCGTCGGGCGTCCAGGGACGGAGCCAGTCGATGACCGCCTCGGCGCTGCCGATCCGCAGCACCGGATCCTTTTCCATCATCGCCTCGACCACCCGACAGAAGGCGTCGCTCACCCCGGGGGCGAACTGCTGGATCGGCGCCGGAGCCTCGGTGAGCTGCCGTCTGGCCTTCTCCTGGCGCGTGCCCCCGGGGAAGGGCACCTGGCCGGCGAGCACGAAGTAAAGCGTGCAGCCCAGGCCGTAGACGTCCGCCGCCGGGCCCACGCCATCGGGCGAGCGGATCTGTTCCGGGGCCATGTAGTCCATCGTGCCGACGACACGCCCCAGCCGCGTCGATTCCGACTCGAGCACCGAGCCGGCCAGGCCGACGTCGAGGAGCTTCGCGATCCCGGCCGGGGTGACGAGGATGTTGCCAGGTTTCACGTCCCGATGGACGAGCCCCTGGGAGTGCGCGTACGCCAGGCCCCGCGCCACCTGGGAAACCACGCTGGCCGCGGCGATCTCGTCGAGCGTGCCGTACTTGAGGACCTGCTTGCGGAGATCGACGCCGTCGACGAGTTCCGTGACGAGGTAATAGACCTTCCCGTCGTGGCCCGCATCGAGGGCCCGCACGAGGTTGGGATGGTCGAGGCGGCCCAGCATGCGGATCTCGCGCCGGAACGCCGCCTCGGTCTCGGGGGTCGACTTGGCGCGCGGCAGCACCTTGACCGCGACCGCTCTCCCCATCATGGCGTGCTCGGCCCTGAAGACCTGCCCCATGCCCCCCTGCCCGAGCACGTCGAGGATCCGGTACTGACCGAGCGAGAGTTTCCGACGGCCGGCGAGCATCTGCGTCGCCTGGAAGCGGGTGAGGGCGTTGCGCTCCACGAGCACGTCGGCGACCGCCTGGTCGAAGCGGTCCGCGTCGACGGCGGCGGCGAGCGACGCACGCACCGCCGCCTCGGCGGAATCGAGCACCCTGACCTCGACCAGACCGCTGGCCAGCGCCGTCTCGCGGAAGCGCGCACCCCCCCCTTCCGGCTCGGAACCGGGCGGGATGGTGCCGGGATCGTCCCCTTCCGAATCGACCATGATGGAAACAAGCTACATCGGGCCGAGCAACGTGGCGAACCGCGATCGCCAATCGGGCGGGCAGGGAGCCTCGAGCCGCAGTCTTTCCCCGGTCGCCGGATGGTCGAACGCCAGCCCCCGGGAGTGGAGGGCGATGCCCCGGACCAGCGGGAGCCTGGCCCCGTACCGACGGTCCCCGACGATCGGACAGCGTCTGGCGGCCAGTTGGCGGCGGATCTGGTGCTTCCGGCCCGTCGCGGGCTCGATTTCGACGAGCGACACCTCCCCCTGCCGCCGCGTCACCCGGGCCCGGAGACGGGCCTCCCGTCCGCCGTCCGCGGCCTCGCCCTCGTCATCGCCGTCGGGATCGGACAGCGTGTCGACCCACTCCACCCAGGCGTCGAGCGGGGCCGGAAACCGCCCCTCGACGACCGCGACGTACTCCTTCACGACGGTGCGTTCGCGGAATTGCCGGGCGAGCGAAGCGGCCGCGCCGGTCGTCTTCGCGAACAGGACCACCCCCGAGACCGGCTCGTCGAGCCGCGACACCACGCCGACGAACGGGCGGGTGCGACGGAGCCAGGCATAGACGCTCGGGCTCCCCCGCGGGGCATGCGCCGTCGGCACCCCGGCGGGCTTGACGACGGCCACGATCCGGTCATCCTCTGCCAGGATCTCGATGGGGAGGGGATTCCGTTCCATGAATCGGCCACAGCGCAGGATCGTGCTCGCGAGTCGCTCTCCGAGGCGGAGGGAACTCGCCCTCGCGGCGGGATGGGATGTCGTCCTCGTGCCGCCGCCGGAGACGGCCGAGAGTTCGGCCCCCCCGCGTGCCTCCGGAGAGACGCTCGAAGCCTACGTTCTGCGTCTGGCGAGGGCAAAAGCCGCGGCCGTGGACGCTTCCGGGGTGACCGGCACGATCCTCGCCTGCGACACGCTCTCGGAGCTGGACGGCGAGGCACTCGGTCAACCGATCGACCGCGACGACGCGCGGCGGATGCTCGAGGCGCTGTCGGGACGCCCTCACCGCGTGGTGACGGGGGTCTGCCTCTGGCACCGGCCGCTCGCACCGCTGGAAGCCACCGACGAAAGCCGGCTCGAGATGGGAACGCTCGACGCGTCGTTCCTCGAGTGGTATCTCGACGCCGGACTCTGGCGTGGGAAGGCGGGGGCGTGCGGATTCCAGGACGAGCGTCTGCCGCTGCGCCTCGTCTCGGGGAGCCCCTCGAACGTCGTGGGGCTGCCGCTCGAACGTGTCGAGGCGATGCTCGAACACCTCGACCGACTCATCGGGAGCGCCGGGTGACGGAACTCCGCCACCCACCCGCACCGGCGCTCGCGATCCCCGCGGCAAGCGAGCGTCGGCAGCTACCGGGAAAAGGATGGCCGCAGGGAAAGAACGGGGTCAGAAAACCGGGACACAAAAAAACCGACCCCTGCGGGCGATGCCCGCAGGGGTCGGTGAATAAAAATCCGGCGATACCTACTCTCGCGCTTTTGGCACTACCATCGGCTCTGGAAGCTTAA
>CAZMOU010000177.1:0-8955 GCA_964567835.1 uncultured Chitinophaga sp.
CCCCCGCCGCCGCGCTCGGTGCCGCCGAACTCGACGACACCCTCAAGAGCAAGGGTCCCTTCACCGTCTTCGCCCCGACCGACGAGGCCTTCGCCAAGCTGCCCAAGGGCACCGTGGAAGAGCTGCTCAAGCCGGAGAACAAGGGCAAGCTCAAGGAGATCCTCCTCCTCCACGTCGTTCCGGGGTCGGTGCTCGCCGCCGACGTCACGAAGCTCAAGGAGGCCAAGACCGCCGGTGGCAAGACCGTGAAGATCTCCACCGAGGGCGGCGTGAAGGTGGGCACGGACAAGGGTATGTCGAAGGTCGTGAAGACCGACATCAAGACCGACAACGGCGTGATCCACGTCATCGACGCGGTCATCCTGCCCTGACCCTCAGCGCTCCTTGCCGGGCATCGCGAGCCCCGCGGGGTCGACCCCGCGGGGCTCGTTCGTTGCCGGACGCCGGGAGCGCACGGCTGGTCCGGCGGCCGGCCGCCGGATATCGTGCCCGCGGTTCTCCCCATCCACGTGCGTGACCGGGACCATGGCCCGCCAAGCCCTCCGCGCTCTCGCCGCCGCCGTCGCGGCCCTCGCCCTGTGGGGGACGGTTCCGCTTCCCGCGGCCCCCCCCGAGGCTCCGGGAAACGCCCGTTTCCCCGCCGATCTCGAGAAGCGGGCGCTGCGGGCGGCACGCGGCGGCAAGCCTGACCTGCGGAGGCAGATCCTCGGGGAACTCGCCCTCGCCGATCCGCAGGCCGCGCTCGACGCGATCGTCCGGGTCGGCTTCTCCACCGGGGACGAGGGGGTGCGGGCCGAGGCCCGTGCGTGCCTCGCGCGGCACCGCGGCGAGCAGGCCTTCGCCGCGAGCCTCGCGGAGCGGGTCGCGCGCGAGCTGCGATCGAAGCGGGCCGATACCGCCGCCGAACTGGCCGCCGTCCTCCTCGCGGCACCATGGGACGGCAGTCCGCGACCGCTCGATGCCTGGCTCGACGGACCGGACGGGTCTTCCCCGGCGGTCGCGAAGCTCTGCTGGACGGTGGCGACCGCCGCGGCCTCCCGCGGCACGCCCGAGGATGTCGCCGCGCTCGTGGGGCTCTCGCGGATCGGCCTCTTCGCCAGGGACTTTTCCTTCCGCCGCGGCATCGTGCGTGGGCTCGTCGCGATCCACACCCGCGAGTCGGTCGAGGCGCTCGTCGGGCTCCTCGACGGCCTGCCGGGGGAGGCCCGGGCCGACGTCGTCGCCTATCTGGCGCACGTCGGCGGGGTGAACCACGGCATCGACGCGGCAGGCTGGAAGGCCTGGTTCGCCGAGCACCGCGACCGGCTCGTGCTCCCCCCGGAACTCGCCGACTATCCCCCGCCGCGGATGCCGCTCGTCTCGCCCGACGCGCGCGACCCGGCCTACTACGGCATCCCGCTCTACGCCGCGCGGGTGGTGTTCGTCGTCGACACGTCATCGAGCATGGAGGAGCGGGGGCGGCTCGAGAAGGCGAAGCGGGAACTCGAGAGCGCGGTCTTCATCCTGCCGCCGGAGGCGGAGTTCACGATCGTCGCCTATTCCGACCGGGCGGTCGCCTGGGAACGCCGGCTCGTGGCGGCCGACGAGGGGTCGAAGCGACGGGCCGCCGCGTTCATCCGCACGCTCGTGCCCGACGGACGCACGGCGACGGGCGACGCCCTCGACCTCGCCTTCTCCTTCGACACCGAGGCGGTCTACCTCCTCTCCGACGGCAAGCCGACCGCGGGCCGGGTCGTCGAGCCGGCGGCGATCGTGCGGATGGTCGCCGCGGCGAACGCGAATCGGCGGGTGTCGCTCCATGCCATCGGGATCGCCCCCGATCCCGGCCTCGCCGGGTTCCTCGAGACCCTCGCCCGGGCCAACTTCGGCCAGTTCCGCCGCGTCGACGAGTAGCGACCGTCACTCGCTGCGAGCGGTCTCTCCACGCGGTCGGGCCCATGCCCGGAGGGGCAGCGACGGACGCCCCCTCCGCCCGCGCGACGGGGCGTCGTCGCGATCCTCTCGGGCGCCCTCGGCCTCTTCGAACGGTGGCGGTCCGGGTGCGTGGCGCAGGGCGACCGCCGATAGACTCTCCACCGCTTCATGCCCCGTGACGGAGCCCCCATGCCCACCGCCGATCCTCCCGCCGACCCCCGGCTCGCCCCGGTCACGCCGGCCGATTTCGCACTCCTCCGCGACCTCGCCACGCGGATCTGGAGGCAGGCCTACACGGGAATGATCCCCGCCGCGCAGATCGACTACATGCTCGGGAACCGCTTCGCCGACGAGGCGCTCGAGAGGGTGATCCACGACCCCGATCGCTGGCTCGAGATCCTCCGCGTCGCGGGGACGCCCGTCGGCTACTGCGGCGGCGAGGTCGTCGCGGCGGAGCCCGACACGCTCAAGCTGGGCCAGCTCTACCTGCTCGATGCCTTCCGCGGCCGGGGGCTCGGCCGCTTCATGCTCGAGCGGGTGGAGGAGCGGGCGCGGCTGCTCGGAAAGGGGACGATCTTCCTCCAGGTGCACAAACGCAACACCGCGGCCCAGGCCTTCTACCGGGCCGCCGGGTTCACCCTCCGCGGGCCGGCGGTGTTCGACATCGGCGGCGGCTTCTTCATGGACGACTACCTCCTCGAGAAAAGGCTCGACCGGTTCGGCCCCGACGCCGCGGCGGTCGGGGTCGTCGGGCCTCCCCGGCACGACCGGGCGGAATGAGGAGCCTGCCGAGGGTGGGGTGACCCGATCCGGATTGACCCGCCGGGTGCGGCGTCGCTACTAGTCCCGCGACATCACCCCCCCTGCAATGGAGCCCTGCCATGGGATCGTCGCGCCGGGTCCGTCATGCCCGCCTCGGTGGAGAACGTCTCGAAGCCCGCCTCGCGCTCGACGGCGACGGTGGTGCGTCGGTGACGTCGTGGCCGGCCGAGCCGGTCGCCTTCGTGATGCCAGGGGTGGACGGTGGCGACGCCACCGGCTGGCCGCTCGCGTGGCCCCTCGCGCCGGGGGACGCCGACGCCGCCCCGGACCGGCCGTGGATCCGCCGGGCCGCCTCCGCCGATGCCGGGGCGCTCGTCTTGCGGATCCGACTCGGCGCCGCCGAGGCGATCGACGGCGTCGAACTCCTGCCCCTCTGGTGGCGTGCCAACGCCCCGGATGTGGTCGATCCCCTCTTCGTGGTCGATTCGACGGGGGAGGTGCCGCCGCCCGAGGAACTGGTCGACGGCGTCGTGTTCGGTGGCGCGGGGACCGACCCGCGGATCGCCTGGCCGGTATCGCTCGACGCCTTCGCCGCGACGGAGCCTCCCGCCGGCATCTCCACGGCGCAGGACTACTACCTCGTCCTCGAGTCGAAGTCGAATCTCCTCCTCGGCCTGATGGCCTTCGTGATGGTGATGGGGAGCGAGGCGGGGTACGTGGCGGAGGGTGAGGTGACGACCACCGGCGCGGGCCTCGGCGCCGGTCCGGACGGCCGGCCGCTCCTGGACATGTCGGGCGATGCCTTCGGCAGCGCCATGAACGTGGGGCGGGAGGGCGTCGTGCCGTACGGGGGAAGCCTCTTCCAACGCCGCCCGCCCCCTCCCGCGCCGGTGGTGCGGTTGGCCCACGACACCGGTGCGAGCGCGGAGGATCGCGTCACCGCCGATGGCACCCTCGTCGTCGACGCGGCCGCGGGGGCCCGGGTGGAATACTCCGCCGACGACGGCCGTACCTGGGGGACGGGCCCGCTCCCCGTGGAGGGTGCCCGGACGATCCTCGTGCGCCAGGTCGATGGCTCCGGGCGGATCTCGCCGACCACGCCGTTCACCTTCACCCTCGACCGCACCGCCCCCGCCGCCCCCAGGCTCGGACTCGCCGACGGCACGCCCCCCGGCGCCGCCGATCCGGTGCGCCGCTCGGCCGCGCCGGCCCCGCGTGGCGTCGAGCCGGGCGCTCGGGTCGAGTACTCGGCCGGAGGGGGAGCCTGGAGCGCGACGTGGCCGGTGGTCGAGGGGGCCAACGCCATCCGTGCCCGCCAGATCGACGTGGCCGGCAACGTCTCGCCGCCGTCGGCACCGCTGCGCTTCCGCATCGACTCGAGCGCCGAGGCGCCCACCGTCCGTCTCGCCAACGACACCGGATGGAGCGCCACCGACCTGTTCACCGCCGATGCCACGCTCACGCTCGGGGGCCTGGAACGCGGGGCGACCGTCCACTATTCCACCGACGCCGGCCACACCTGGAGCCCGCGCTTCAAGCCCGTCGACGGCATGGTCGTGGTGCTCGTCCGTCAGACCGACGCGCTCGGGAACGTCTCGCCGGCGACGCGCTTCGCCTTCACCCTCGATCGTGCTCCCCCTCCGCTGCCGTCGTCCTGGGCGACGCTCTGCCTCCCCGCCGCCTCGGGCAGGGCGGCCCCCGCCGCACGCAGCGCCGGAGAGTGGCGCTTCGAGTACTCCGTCAGCGGCGGCGCCTGGACGACCACCGCGACGGCGCCGCAGGGACGGTCATGGGTGCGGGTGCGGGTCGTCGATCGGGCGGGGAACGTCTTCAACGCCCCGACGGCACTGTGGGCCCCGAATCAGAGGCGGTAGCCCGAGCGGCGACGGGGCATCGCCGTCGAGGGCGGGCCTGGATCGCCTCGCCGCGTGAGACACCGCCGCCACGACACGCGGATGGGCGTGTGCGGGGAGGGGGCGGCGACGCGGCTCGAAACCGGTTCAGCGGCGTCCACGCACCCGCGGCTCGAACTGGTCGCCGCCGGTGATGACGTAAGCCGAGAGGGAGGTCAAGAGGGCCAGGGCGACGACGATCAAGGCGATGTCGGCACTGAACATGAAACTCTCCACGTCCATTGGGAAGAGCAAAACCCCCGAGTCCCCCCGAAGATAGCGACGCTGCGCCGAGAATCAACTTTTCGTAAGGTTTGCCTCCGAGGGGGAGAAACGGTAGCTGCCGGGGGCGGTCGGAGCGTGTGGGGGCTGGCGGCACCACCCGTCGACCGCGGATCTCCCGGAGGCCGGTCCCGGTGGGGCGTCGATCGGGGAGGACGAGCCGGCCGTTGCCGGTCCGTCCGGGACGCGATCGGCGGCAGGGTATCCTCTGATTCATGGTCATTCCCACACGCAGACGTCGTCGCGGCCTTCTGTTCCTGTCGCTCCTCCTGGGGCCGCCGATCGCGGCGCTATCCGGGCGGGCCGCCGATCCGGTCCTCCCCGGGCATTCGCTTCACGGGGAGAGCTTCTCGGAGGGGCCGCGCCGGCGGCTGCCGCCGAATCCCGGCTGCGGCACCGCCCACTTCCCGGTCACGACCACGGTGCCCGAGGCCCAGGTCTTCTTCGACCAGGGGGTGGGTCAGTTGCACGGCTTCTGGTACTGGGAGGCGGAGCGTTCGTTCCGCACGGTCCTGCAGCTCGACCCGAACTGTGCCATGGCCCACTGGGGCATGGCGATGGCCAACATCCAGAACGAGGCACGGGCCCGGCAGCTCATCGCCAAGGCCACCGGCCCCGCCTTCGACGCCGCCAGCCCCCGCGAACGAGCCTGGATCGAGGCCGCCCGGGGCCTGTTCGCGGAAAAGAAGGACGACGCCGAGCGGAAGGCCCACCATGGGGCGTTCGTGGCGGCGCTCGAGAAGATCGCCCTCGACTTCCCCGACAATCTCGAGGCGCGGGCCTTTCTCGTCGGATTCGCCTGGTGGAACAAGAGCCGGCACGGGATCCAGCCGACCAGCTCCCTGGCCATCGACGCCCTGGCCCGGCAGGTGCTCGCGCGGAATCCCCGGCATCCCCTCCACCACTACCTGATCCACCTCTGGGACGGCTCCCGCCCGGCGGAAGCGCTCCATGCCGCGGCGGCCTGCGGGCCGGCGGCGCCGGGCATCGCCCACATGTGGCACATGCCCGGGCACACCTACTCCGAACTGGAGCGCTTCGACGACGCCGCCTGGCAGCAGGAGGCGGCCGCCCGCGTCGATCACGACTGGATGCTCCGTGCCCATCTGTTCCCCGACCAGATCCACAATTTCGCCCACAACAGCGAGTGGCTGACGCGCAACCTCAACCACACCGGCCGCGTCCGCGAGGCCCTCGCCGTCGCCGCCAACCTGATCGCCATGCCCCGTATCGCCCGCACCAAGGGGGTGAAGCCGGACCCGGCGCAGACCTTCGACGAGGACGGCAGCGCCTGGCAGTACGGCCGGGATCGCCTCTTCGAACTGATCCTGCGCTGGGAATTGTGGGATGTCGCCGCCTGCCTGGCCGACACCCCCTACCTGGAACCGGGCCGCGACTTCGACGACCGCTGGCGGCGCGAGCAACTCCTGGCGCTCGCCGGCTACGGCCGCGGCGACGCCGCCGCGGGCCGTGCCGCGCTCGACCGGCTCACGGCGATCGAGAAGGCGGAACGCGACGGCCGCGCGGCGGTGGCGGACAGGGCCGAGACGGAGGCCCGTGCCAAGAACCAGTCGGCGGCCGACACGAGCAAGGCGATGGCCGACGCGATGCAGCCGTTCACGGAACGGATCGGCCGTCTCGAGCGTGCGCTCGTCGAACTGCGCCTCCGCGATCACCTCGCCGCGGGCCGCGTCGAGGAGGCGCGGGCCCTCCTCGCCCCGCTCGGCGAGATCGACCGCGCCCGGCTGGCAGCGATCCACGCCGCCCTCGGAGACCATGCCAAGGCGATCGAGGTCGCCAGGGGGGCGGTCGACGCCGAGAAGAAGTCGGTGGCCCCGCGGGCGCTCCTCTGCCACCACCAGTGGCTGGCCGGCCAGCGCGACGAGGCCCTCGCCACGTTCGCGGCGCTGCGCACGCTCGCCGGGCGAGCCGACCCGGACCTGCCGGCCCTCGCCCGACTGGCACCCGTGGCGGCGGCGGCGGGCGTGTCCGGGGACTGGCGCACGCCGGCCGCGGCGGCCACCGATCTCGGCCCGCGTCCCGAACCCGACACGCTCGGCCCCCCCCACTGGCAGGCATGGCAGGCGGGTGCCTGGGCGGCGCGCACGCCGGCCGACGAGCCATTCGACGGCGCGGCGTTCCGGGGCCGTCCCTGCGTGGTGATCCTGACGCTCGGCAAGGCCTGCACGCACTGCAACGACCAGGTGAAGGCGTTCACCGACAAGGCGGCGGCGTTCGGGGCGGCCGGCATGCCGCTGGTCGTCGTCAGCACCGACACCGCCGCCGAGATCCGCGAGGCCGGCGAGACGCTCCCCTTCCCGGTGGTCTCCGGCGCCGACGGGGCCGCCTTCCGGGCGCTCGACGCCTGGGACGACTTCGAGGGGAAGCCGCTCCACGCCACCTGCCTGATCGGCCCCGATGGACGGATGCGCTGGCAGCACGTCGGCCACGAGCCGTTCATGCTTCCCGACTTCCTCCTCGAGGAGGCGCGGCGTCTCCTGTCGATCCCCGAGAATCCGGAGTGTCTGCTCCGGAAGCCGGCGGGTTGACGCCGCCGTCCGCCGGGCACGGCACGACCTCGCCCCCGAAGCAGGCGAGCACCGACGGCAGGATGAAGAAGTCGGCCACGAGCGCGGCGAGGATCTCGAAGATCGCCAGGGCCGCGAAGGTGCGCAGCGGTCCGAGCCTGCAGAAGAGGAGCGGGGCCATCCCCGCGGCGAGGGTCAGCGCGGCGATCACCATGGCTCGGCCGCTCGTGGAGAGCACGCGCTCGAGCGCCGGACGGACGCCGAGACCGTCGCGCCGGGCGCGGAGGAAGGCGCTCACGAAGTGGATGGCGCTGTCGTCGGCCAGCCCGAGGGCGATGCTGAAGGTGACGGCGCTGGCCAGGCGGAGCGGTTCCCCCACGGCGACGAGGAGCGCGGAGGTGGCCAGCAGCGGGAAGAGGTTGGGGAGGACGCAGAGCAGCCCCCAGCGCAGCGAACGGAAGGCCACGACGGTCATCGCCAGGATGATGGCCGCCGAGGTGAAGAGACTGGTGCGCGTGTCCTCGATGATCTGGTACACGGCCCGCGCCGCGGTGACCGCCGTGCCGGTGAGCCGGATGCGGTAGCCGGGGTGCCCGCGCTCGATCGCCGCCAGGCGTTCCGCGACACGGTCGAACTCGGGGAGGAGGCGCGCCGCGCCGATGTCCGGGACCCGCGCCGTGACCACCGTGCGGCGCAGATCCTCGCGGAGCATCCGCCCCAGATGGCGGTCGGGCACGCGGCGCAGGTGCCGGAAGGCGGCCGGGTCGGCGGAGCCGTCGGCGGAGAAGGCCTCGAGGAGGTCGCGGACGGAGAAGGCGCCGTCGAGATCGGGGCTCTCCTGGAGCGCCGCCTGGACCTCGGCCACCACGTCGAGCACGCCGTCGTCGTCCAGGGAGGCCCCCTCCGGCCACTCCACCACCACGGAAGCGAGCACCGAGCCGCCCAGTTTCTCGTCGCAGCGCCGCGTGACGGCGATGGTCGGATCGCCGGCGGGGAGCATCTCGAGCCAGCGCATGTCGGAGCCGAGGCGGAGGCTCGCGGCGAGCAGCCCGAGCGTGGCGAGGATCGCCGTCGCCACGACGGTGCGGGGCCGGGCGACGGCCGCGATCGCCAGACGCTCGAGGAGCATCGGCCGGCGGGGGGGGGCGTCGTCGTCGTCGCCCCGGGCGGCGCCCCGGCCGGACCACGCCCCCTCCGGGGCGAGCATCGCCAGCACCGGCATCACCGTGAGCACGGCCGCCAGCCCGAGGATCGTCCCCATGGCGCCGGCGATGCCGAAGTTCCTCACGCTGGGGATCTCGGCGATGGCCAGGGCGCCGAAGCCCACCGCGGTGGTGAGCACCATGAGCACGCAGGCCGATCCGACGTCGACGATCGCCTTGGTGACGGCGTCGGCGAGGGACAGGCCCGCGGCCCGGGCGTTCTGCAGGCCGACGATGAGATGGGCCGAGTCGGAGAAGCCGAGGACGAAGACCAGGCTGGGGAGGATGGTGTTGAGGCCGTTGATGCGCTGCCCCGTCCAGCCCATCCAGCCGAGCGTCCACACCAACCCGACCGCCGGGCCGGCGAGCGACATC
>CAZMOU010000178.1:0-8807 GCA_964567835.1 uncultured Chitinophaga sp.
CGGCGGCCATGGCGACGAGCGACGCCGCGCCCGGTTCCGGCACCACCGCGACGCCGAGCGGGCCGAAGGAAGGTTCGGCGCCGGAGAACTCGTAGGAGCGCAGCTCCATCCGCCCGTCCCAACGGCCCCCGGTCACCAGGCCCGTCAGGCTCACCAGATTCCCAGAGCCGTCGAGGGCGTTGAACAGCACGTTGCCTTCGGGGGTGATCGACCCCAATTGCGTGAACGACTCGCCGGGCGAGCCCGCCGGACCCTCGCCCGAGCCCCAGAAGTATCCGTTGCGGTATTCGGTGATCGTGAAACTCCCAACGCCCCCCGGACCGAACAACGAGTCGCTCTGGAAGCTCCAGCGCGTCCCGGTCGTCCAGAGCCACTGCGGAGCGGCGAGGTCGGCGTTGGGCAACGGGTCGGGAGGGGTGAAGCTCGACGGATCGTAGGGCAGCATGTACGCCCAGTGCGTCGTGTACGGGCCGCCGGCGGGTCCGGAAACCATCTGCATCTGCATCGCGGCGGTGCCGGAGACGTCGCGGAACTGTCCGATGCCGATGATCGTCGATCCGTCCGAGCCCGAGGTGAACCGCATCCGGATCTGGCCCACCTCGGTGGCGATGCCGACGATCGACGTCGTGGTGCTGAAGGAGACGGTGGGGGAGACGTAGAACGTCGCCTGGGAGGAACCGGTGAAGTGGCCGTCGACCGCCGTCCCCAGGGCCCACAGCGTCTGGTCCCAGAGGACGATGGGGGGTGGATCGGTGAAGCTCGTGCCGCCCCCCATGTAGGCGAGCAGGTTCTCCTCCGGGACGTACCAGTGGGAGTTCGAGAGGAGGGAGTCCCAGGGGCCGCCGCGCGCCTGGCCGTGGAGAAGGAGCAGGAGCGCGATCACCGCTCCACGCACCGCCCGCATCGATCCGGGCTCGTGCCACCACCTCCGGGACGCCGGCCGCCGCCGGCCGACCATCCCTCCCACCTCGAGGCCGGCCCCCTCGACCCCGCCGCCCCTCCCGGTTCGATCGGCCGCTTCCCTCGTCGTCACTTGTCCGTCCTCCGGTTCCAGGCTCCGTCCTCCCCGCCCGGACCGCTCGGGGCGCACGACGCGAACCCGCCCCCCACCGTCCCGGGCGATCCGATCGTCGATCATATGCCCGACCGGCCCCGGGAGTGGACTCCCCACCCCCGTGCGTTCCGGATGCGACGCCTCGGTGGGCGGCCCCGATCGCCCGTCGCGATCACCCGGACGTGGTGTGGATGGTCGGCGACGTGCTACCGTGACCGTACCCGCAGCGAGCGGCCCGGTCGCCTGCGAGGGTGCGGCACTGGACTTCGGGTGGGGGGCGGCGGAGATGGCGGGAGCGTGTCGGGCGATGCGAGCGGCGAACAGTAACGGGCGGCTCTTGTGTCTCCTGCTCCTGCTGCTCGCCCCGCCGGGGGCCCACGCCGGAGACGTGGCGGCGGACGAGCCAGCGGCGCTCACCGCCGATCGGCTCGTGCTCTCCGGTCTCGACGGCACGCCCCGTGCCTTCGAGGACCTCCTCGGCGACGGCCGGGCCGTCTGCTTCGCCTTCCTCCATCCCGTCTGTCCGCTGGCGCGGGACTACGCGCCGGTGCTCGACGGCCTCGCCCGGGAGTTCGCCGCCGCCGGGATCCGATTCGTCGGGGTGGTCTGCGAGTACGACGAAACGGCGGAGGTCGAGGCGTACGCGCGGGAGTACGCCATCGGCTTCCCGGTCCACCTCGACGCCGACTTCGCGCTCGCCGACGCGCTCGGCGCGACGACGACTCCCCAGGTGGTGCTCGTCGACCGCGATCGGCGGATCCGGTATTCCGGCCGCGTCGACGACCGCTCCCGGGTGCGCGGCGTGATGACCCCCGGCGACCCCGAGCCGGAGCTCGCCAGCGCCATCCGTGATCTCCTCGCCGGCCGCGCCGTGCGCGTGCCGGTGACGCAGCCCGTCGGCTGCCCGCTCGATCGGCCGGAGCGTCCCGGCGCCGTGGCCGATCGGTCCACCGCGCACGCCGTGACCTTCTTCCGCGACGTCCTCCCCTTCCTCCACCGGAACTGCCAGAAATGCCACAGTCCCGGTCAGGCCGGACCGTTCCCGCTGCTCTCCTACGACGACGCCGTCGATTGGACGGAGATCGCGATCGAGGAGATCGAATCCCGGCGGATGCCGCCGGCCCAGATCGAAAGCGACCTCGACTACACGTGGCCGAAGCCGCCGACCGCCGCGGATCTGTCGATGCTGCGGAGGTGGGTGGCCGACGGCAAGGCCGAGGGGGATGCCGCCGACACGCCCCCGCTCGAACCGCTTCCCGACTTCTCGGCCTTCCAGGAGGATCTCGGCCCCCCCGACATCATCCTCGAGCAGCCGGAGCCGACGCAGCTCGGCTCTCACGGCAACGACGTCTACCGCAACATCTTGTTTCCGCTGAACCGGCCGGACGACCTGCGGCTGCGGGCGATCCAGTTCCTGCCGGGGAATCGCCGCGTCGTGCATCACGCCCTCACCGGCCACCTGCCGCGGGAGACGGCGAACGATGCCGTGCGGCAGAACGGCGGCCGCGCCGGCTTCAGCCATCCCGACGACCGGGCCGGTGGCTTTTGGGACCCGCACGGCGTCGGGTTCCGGGTGCCGCCCATCCGCGATGACGGACAGCCGCGGGCCGCCTTCCTGAGCGGCTTCGTCCCGGGGGTTCGGGCCGCGGTCGCTCCCGCCGATGCGGCGATCGTCATTCCGGCGGGCTGCGATGTCGTGGTGCAGGGGCATTATGTCCGCACCGGGAAACTGGAAACCGATTCCAGTCGCATCGGCATCTGGCTCGACGGGCGGCAGCCGCGCAGGGTGATGAACATGATCTATGTCAACGGCGATTTCGCCGTCGTCCCGCAGGGCGTCACCGACTTCCGCGTCCGCGGCAGCTGGACGCTTCCAGCGGACGCCGACATGGTGGGTGTCGTGCCGCACACGCACCAGCTCGCCCGGTGGCTCGAGATCAGGGCCCACCTGCCCGGCGAGGAAAAGTCGCTGCTGGTCCTGCGGGTGCCGCAGTGGGACTACAACTGGCAGTCGTCCTACGACCTGAAGACCCCCCGCCGGTTTCCGGCCGGCACGCGGTTCGAGGTGGAGGGCTCCTACGACAACTCCGCGGCCAACCCGCGAAACCCGTTCGATCCGCCCCAGCACGTCTGGCACGACGAAACGATCCACGACGAGATGCTGCTGCCGATGTTCGCGTTCGCCTCCGAGCGGCCGCTCGACGCCAAAGGCGAGTCCTTCGCGAGGTTCGCCTCGTGGATCCAGCGGTCGCGGTTTCTCCGGCGACTGGTGAACCACCGCTACAAGTACGTCGCCGACCCGCAGGGTAACGTCGTCCTCTCCCCCGACTACGACCCCGACGATCCTCGTTACTGAGGAGACCGCCGCCGGCGGCCCGCACCGGTTCTCGTCGAGCGGCTGCGGTCGAAGGACTCGGCGGTATCATGGTTCGCGGGTTTCCGGGCGGGGATCTTCGTGGCAGGTAAGGCATGGCAGGCGTGACGAAGGCCGGGATCTCGGTGGTGGCGGAGGGGGTGACCGTGTCCGCGCCGGGCGGGGGTGGTCGCCGTGGGTCGGAGCGGACGGCGCTGCTGCGCGACGTGTCGTTCCGGATCGCGCCGGGCACGTTCGTCTGCGTGCTCGGCCCCAGCGGCGCCGGCAAGAGCACGCTCGTCCGCGCGATCCTCGGCGAACGGGAGATCGCCTCCGGCAGGCTGCTCGTCGGCGGGCACGACGTCTTCGACCATGGCGACACGCTCCGCGGGGCGATCGGCTACGTGCCCCAGCGCGACGTCAATCCCCCGGCCCTGCCCGTCGAGCGGGCCCTGCGCTACGCGTCGGAGGTCCGTCTTCCCGCGCGCACGACCGACGCCGGGCGGCGGGCCGCGATCGACAGGGTCGTCGGCGACGTCGGCCTGGAGCGGGTGCGTCACACGCCGATCGACGACCTCTCCGGCGGCGAGGCGAAGCGGGCCACCCTGGCCGCCGAGATGCTCGCCGCGCCGGGCCTGCTCGTCGTCGACGAGGCGACCTCCAGCCTCGATCCGGCCGCCGAGGCCCGGATCATGCGACTCCTTGCCGAGCGGGCCCACGCCGGCACCACCGTGGTCGCCGTCACGCACCACCTCGACAGCGTCGATCAGGCCGACGCGCTGCTGATCCTCGGCCACGGCGAGGTGGTCTGGTTCGGTTCGCGCGTCGAGGCGCTCGGCCACTTCGGGGTCCACCGTCTCGCCGACGTCTACGTCGCGATCGAGGATGCCCCGGCCGGCTTCTGGTCCGCGCGCTGGCGCGAGCGACTGGCCGAGGACCGGGCGGCGGAGCCCGGGGGGGGCGGGGGTGGTGCCGAGGCTGCCGGGGCGCGCGAAGCGGTGGCCGCCGTGTCGATCCCGGGCTTCGGTCGACAATTCGCCACGTTCCTCGCGCGGGAGCTCGAGTCGACCGTCCGCGACCGGGTGGGCCTCGGCATGGGGCTGCTCCTGCCGCTCGTGCTCGCCGCCGCCGTGCTCGCCGGATTCTCGACCACCCGCTTCCGGAACCCGATCTCGCTCATGCGGCTCCTCGATCCGGGCGAGAAGGAGGTGCTCGCGGACGTTTGGGGGGAGGTCCGGGAGGCGATCGCGAGGGAGAGCGTCTCCGAGGAGGATGCGAGCATCCCCGGCCAGATCCGCGTCTTCCTCGACAGCCAGCCGAAACTGCTCGCCCATCTGCGCGAGCCCTCCACCGAGCGGCTGGTGCGCGACGCGCTCGGCGACCGGGTGCCCCTCGCCCCCGACCGCGAGATCACCGACCCCGGCGGCACGTACAAGTGGCTGTCGCTGATGAGCATCTGCATGGTGATCCTCGGCTTCGTGACCGGATTCCGGGAGATCGTCAAGGAGCGGCCGATGCTCGACCTCGAACGGCGCCACGGCCTGTGGTTCACGGCGTACGTGGGGGCGAAGGTCATGGAACTGGCCCTGGTGCTCGCGGTGCAGGTCGCGATCTTCACCGGCGCCGTCGCGGTCGGCTTCCTCGTCCGCCACGCGCTCGGCGGGGAGACGCCGTCCGGTCTCTACCACCGCGGCGCGCTCGTGTCGGGGTGCTTCAACTGGCTGGCGGCGCTGGCCTGCGGGGCGATGGGGCTCGTCGTCTCGGCCTCCGTCCGCTCGACCGACAAGGGGATCCTCGCGGTGCCGCTGTTGATCACGCCGCAGATCCTCCTCGGGGCGACGATCCTGCCGATCAAGGGGGGCGTGCTCAAGCCGATCGCGATGCTCCTCTCGCCCCTCTACTGGGCCCACCGCGGCTGTCGCAGCGAGGGGGAGGGCGTGCCGACGTTCTGGCAGAATCTCGGCGCCTACGATCCGGCCCCCTGGATCCCGTGCGCCGCCCTCGTCGCCCAGATCGCCGCGGCGACGCTGGTGACGATCGCCGTGCTCCGCTTCCAGGAGCGGGCCACGCTGGGACGCAATCGCCCGTCACGGTGAGCCCCGTTGGCCACCCGGCCGGCGCCGGTCACCCGCCGCCCCCGGTGGACGGGGCGCGGCCCATCCCCTCCGCCTCCCCCCCCGGGGCCTCGATCGACACGTCGACCTGCTGCCCGACGAACAAGCGCCGGCCCTCGCCCGCCGACCCGTCGGGGGTGGGGTCGCACTCGTAGATCACCTGCAGCACCCGCGTGTCGACGCGTTCGGAATTGTCGCCGGTGAGCGACTTCTTCGGCACCACGAACGGCTCCACGCGGACGAACCGCAGGGCGTGGCCGTCGCCCGGCGACCCGCGCGGCAGCGCCCTGGCCGGCGCGGTCGGCGCGAAGCGTCCGATCTCGAACTCGTCGATGTCGACGCGCACATGGAGGCGATCGACGTCGCCGACGACGACCAGCGGCTGCCCCGGCGGCGCGCCGACGAACTCGCCGGGGCGGACGTTCACCTGGAGCACCTCGGCCGCCACCAGCGAGCGGACCGTGAGCCGCTCGATGTCGATCTCCATGGTGCCGAGGTCCGCCTCGGCCTTGGCCACGGCCGCGCGGGAGACGTCGCGGTCGTACGACCAGGACCCCGCCTCGCGGAGGGCGAGTTCCGCCTCCGCCTTCTCCACCGCGGCGAGGGCGTAGGCGGCCTCGTCCCGCCGAGTGATCACGTCCTGTTCGGTGATCACCCCCTGGCGGAACAGCTCCTCCGCCCGCCGCAGCGCGTCGGCCGCGGCGTCGTTGGCCGCCCGCGCCTCCTTGACCAGGGCGACCAGCGGCGGGATCGTCTCGCGGCGCGGTTCGGCGTCGAGGCGCACGAGCTCGCTCCGCGCCTGCTCGAGCGCCGCACGGCGTACCGCCAGCGCGCCGCGCAGCGAGCGGTCGTCGAGCCGGAAGAGCGGCGCCCCCGCCTCGATCCGGTCCCCCACCCGCACCGACACCTCGACCACGACCCCCGCCGTCGGCGAGCCGATCGCGATGTTCTCCGAGCGCGCCTCGACGATGCCCGAGCAGGCGAGCGTGCGCTCGTAGGGGCTGCGCGGCGCGTCGGCCGGCGGGGGCACCGCGTGCTCGACCGGCCTCGTCTTCCAGACGTACCACCCGGCGAAGCAGGCCATTCCCAGGGCGAGCAGCGGCAGCAGGGCCTGGGTCAGCAGGTCGGCGGGGGAACGCGGGCGCTCGAGCGCCCCACGGCGGGGCGGGTCCGCGCCGGGCCGGTCTCCGGGGGCCGCGTGGGGGGCGCCGGTGGGGGAAGGGTGGTCGTCCGACATGGTCATGCTCGCCTCATGTGCCTTCCTGCGCCGCGGCGACCTGCCGCCGCCTCGCGCCCTCCTCGATCGAGACCATGCGCCCGTCCTCCATCGTCGCGATGCGATCGGCCCAGGCGTGGACGCGCTGGTCGTGGGTGACGACGATCACCGCGCGATCGGGGCGGACGGCGACCTCCGCGATCAGCTCCATGGTGATGCGGCCGTTCTCCGCGTCGAGGGCGCTCGTCGGCTCGTCGCAGATCAGCAGCCGGGGCCCGTGGACGAGCGCCCTGGCGATCGCCACGCGCTGCTGCTGGCCGCCGGAGAGCTCGCCGGGCAGGCTCGTCAGCTTCGCGCCCAGGCCGAGCCGGTCGAGCAGGTCGGCGGCGACGGGCAGAGCGCGGCGCCTCGACCATCCGGCGATGATCAGCGGCACCGCCGCGTTCTCCACGGCGGTGAGCGCGGGGAGGAGGTTGTAGGCCTGGAAGATGAAGCCGATGTTCGTCCGCCGGAAGCGCACCCGCTCCGACGCCCGCATCGCCACGAGATCGTGACCGAGCACCTCCACCCGGCCTCCGGTGGGCAGGAGGGTGCCGGCGACGATCGACACCAGGGTCGTCTTTCCGCATCCGCTCGGGCCCACGAGCATGAGGAGCTCGCCGTGGGGGACGTCGAGATCGACCCCGCGGAGGGCCCGCGTGACGGCGTCGCCGGTGCCGAAATCGCGCGTCACCCCCCGGACGTGGACCGCGGGGGCGGTGGTGGGGTGGGGGGCGACTGGCATCGGGGCACCGGATCGGAGCGGGTCAGCTGCGGAACACGATCGCCGGGTCGATGACGAACACGCGTCGGATCGACAGCAGGCTCGCCAGGAGGACGATGAGGAACACGGCCGTGGTCGTGAGCGCGAGCACCTGCCAGGGCATGAAGAAGGAGAGCTTCGAGAGCGACTGGGTGCTCCAGCCGAAGAGCGCGGCGAGGCCCACCCCCACCCCCAGCCCGACGAGTCCCACGTGGAGGGCCTGGGCGACGACCATGCAGAGGATGGTGCCGTTGCCGGTGCCCATCGCCTTGAGCGCGCCGAACTGGCGGATGTTCTCCACGATGAACAGGTAGAAGGTCTGGCCGGCGATCGCCGTGCCGACGAGGAACCCCAGGCCGACGGTGATGGCGAAGTTCACCGGGATACCGGTGTGGAGCAGGTAGTAGACGATCGTCTTGCGGATGAAATCGGCGCGGGTGAGGGCCTGCAGACCGGTCCGCGCCGCGATCCGCGCGGCGACCTCGCCCGAGTCGAGGCCCGGAGCGGGCTCGGCGAGGACGAACGACAGCACCTTCCGTTCCGGGGGGGCGAAACGGACCGCCTGCGAATAGCGGGAGTAGACGACGGGAAAGCTCTGGAACGTCTTCCGGGCCCGGGCCAGCCCGACGATCACCGCCCGCCGGTCGTTCATCTCGATCGTGCGGCCGCTCCGGAACGGCTCTCCCGGCCAGAGCCGACCGTACCCGACGACGTCCATGATCACGGCGTCGGGGATGCGCAGGTCGTCGACGCTCCCCTCGACCATCGTGAGCGGGGCGCCGACGAAGGTGGCGTCGTCGAGGCCGAGGAGGATCACCTGCTCGTATTCGCCCCCCTCGAGCCGGGCCCGGGCGATCCCCTTGTAGAGCCGCACCGCCCAATCCACGCCCGGGACGCCGCGGACGCGGTAGAGGTGCGTGTCGGCCATCGGCTTGACGTCGTCGACGAACTTGACCTTCGGATCCATGACCCAGATCCCGGCCCCCTCGATGTCGAGGATCTGGCTGACGGTGAGCGACATCAGGCCGCAGAAGATCGACGACTGCTGCGCGATGAGCAGCGCCGCGAAGGCGACGCCGAACACGATGCCGAGGTACTTGGCACGGTTCCCGATCAGCATTTTCCAGGCGATCCAGAGCATCCTGGCAGTCTATCCGGCGGCCCCTCCGACCGGCCCGGTGTGGTCCGCCGAGCCCCCCGGGGGATGGCCCGCACGCCCGGTCGGCCGGCGCCGCGGCCCGACCGGCCCCCGTTCGGCCCCCGTTCGG
>CAZMOU010000179.1:0-7886 GCA_964567835.1 uncultured Chitinophaga sp.
GCTTGTGGTCGAAGGTGTCGAGGTGCGTCATGCCGCCGGCCATGTAGAGCCAGATGACGCGCTTGGCGCGCGCCGGCAGGTGGAGCGGCCGCACCACGCCGGGCCACTGGCCGGGCGCCTGGGGCGTCTCGGCGGCGCCGGCGGGAAGGAGCGAGGCCAGGGCCAGCGTGCCCGCGCCGCCGGCGGCGCGGCCGAGGAAGGCGCGGCGGGCGATGGACGCGGGAAGGGGAGTGACGCTCACGGGGTCAGTTCCTCGTGGTGGTTTCCTGCAGGTTGAGCACGGCACGGGCGGCGCTCGTCCAGGCGGCGAGCTCGACCGGATCGACGTCGGCGGGAAGCGGCGCCTTCCCCACGGCGAGCAGCGCCCGCGCGGCATCGGCGTCGGCGGCGAATCGGGCCCGCTCCGCGGCGGCGAGCTCCACGAGCACCGCCGCCTCCCCGTCGTTCGGCAGCCGCCCGACGGCACGTTCGAGGAGCAGGCGCGCCCTGGCCGCCGGATCCGCCCCCGCTTTCCCGATCACCAGGGCCGCCAGGGCCCGCGCAGCCTCGACGTATTCGGGGTCGTTGAGGAGCACGAGCGCCTGCAGCGGCGTGTTCGAGCGCGGGCGCCTCGCGGCGCATTCCTCCCGGCTCGGGGCGTCGAAGACCATCATCGCCGGATGGAGGTACTGCCGCTGCCAGTGGACGTAGAGGCCGCGGCGCCACAGGCCCTCCCCCGTGTCGGCCTGCCAGGTGCGCTGGGGGAAGTTGAGGTAATCCCAGTAGCCCTCCGGTTGGTAGGGCTTCACGCTCGGGCCGCCGGTCCTCCGCACGAGCAGCCCCGACGCGGCCAGCGCCGTGTCGCGCACCGTCTCGGCGTCGACCCGGAAGCGGTTCTGCCGGGCGAGGAGCCGGTTCTCCGGATCCCGCTCGATCGCCGCGCGCGGCGCGACGCTCGAGCGCCGGTAGGCGGCGCTCGAGACGATCCCGCGGAGGGTGGCGCGGATGTCCCACGGCCTGCCCCCCACCGTGCCGTCGCGCAGTTCGCAGGCCAGCCAGTCGAGCAGTTCCGGGTGGCTCGGGGGCTCGCCCTGGGCACCGTGGTCGTCGAGACGCCTGGAGAGGCCCTGCCCGAAGAGGATCGACCAGAGCCGGTTGGCGAGGACGCGGGGCACGACGGGGTTCGTGGGGGCGGTCATCCACGCGGCGAGGTCGAGCCGCGTCGGGCGCTGGCCCTCCGCGGCGGCCATGGGGGGGAGGAAGGCCGGGGTCGCGGGCTGGACCACCACCCCCGAGCGGTCCATCCAGTTGCCGCGTGGCAGGACGCGCACCGTCCGCGGCTCGACCGCCACCGTCGCCGGGAAATAGGGGATGCGGTCGAGGAGTCCCTTCCGCTCGCGCTCGGCGGCGGCGAGGAGCTCCCGCAGCGGCGCCGTGGCGGGGGACAGCTCGCGGTGGGCGGCGACGAGACGCGCCACCTCCTCGGGGGTCCGTTCGCCCGCCGGCTTCTTCGCCGCGGCGACGACGTCGGCGGGAAGCGATCCCGGCCCGGCGTCGTCGGTGGCCTCGGCCGACACCGAGAGTCGGAAGCGGCCGAGCTGGTAGCCGACCGGATGGTGCTGCTCGATGACGACCACCAGCCGGTCGCCGGCCGGCACGTCGACGGGCGCCTCCGGGCGGACGACGAGCCAGTGGTCCTTGCCGACCTCCTCGTGGATCGCCCAGCCGATCCGGTCGTCGCCGGCCCGGCCGTCGATCGCGTACGCCGCGAGCCATTTCCCCGACGGCGTCCGATCCCCGGCCACCGACTGCTCGAAGCTCGCCTTCGCGTCCGAAAGCCCGATCGGCCTGTCGTCGGGGAGCACCCTCGGCTCGGTGCCCGCCGCGGCGGGCCGGTGCCAGAGGGAGATCTCGGTGACGACGAGGTTGCCGTTGTCGGCCCGGCCGGGACCGCGTCTCGGCAGGCTGTCGTGGACGAGCGCCTCCAGCCGCAGCCCCGCGAGCGGCCCGCCGGGGGCCTCGAGGAGGAGCGTCGTGTCACCGGTCTCGGGCCGCGGGCCGGACACGAGCACCGAGCGGTCCTCCTGGACGGAGAGCACGGCGCCGCCGACCGAGGCACTGGCCACCGGCGGAAGCGGCGTCCAGGGATCGCGCCCGATCCGCGCGATCCAGTCCTCGCGGTCCCGGGCCCGCTCGGGGGTGTCGGTGTCGAGGAGCCGCTTCGTGTCGGCGATCCGGCCGTCGAGCGCCGCCAGCTCCGCCTCCTGCCCGGGGCTCGGATAGGCCTCCATCCTCCCCCACGCCTTGTCGCGCGGCTGGCCGATGTCGTAGACGCCGCGCTCCTCGATGTCGGCGAAGAAGGCCGAGAGGGAGTAGAAGTCCCGCATCGTGAACGGGTCGTACTTGTGGTCGTGGCATTCGGCGCAGCCGACCGTCGACCCGAGCCACGCCCCCCCGACGTCGCGCACCCGGTCGGCGGCGTACTTGAGGAGGTATTCCTCCGCCTGCGCGCCCCCCTCGGCGCTCATCATGCCGAGCCGGTTGTAGGCCGCCGCCACGCGGGTGGCGCGCGTGGCGTCGGGGAGGAGATCGCCGGCGAGTTGCTCGCGCGTGAAGCGATCGAAGGGCATGTTCTCCGCGAAGGCCCCGATCACCCAGTCGCGGTAGGGCCAGACCGTCACCTCCTGGTCGCCGTGGTAGCCGACCGAGTCGGCGTAGCGCACGAGGTCGAGCCACCAGGCGGCGAGGCGTTCGGCGTGGGCGGGGCTCGCCAGGAGCCGGTCGACGTAGCGCTCCCAGGCGCCCGGCGCGCCGTCGGCGAGGAAGGCGGCGACCTCCTCCGGCTCGGGCGGAAGGCCGGTGAGATCGAGGCTCGCGCGCCGCGCGAGCGTGGCGCGGTCGGCCTCGCCGACCGGGTCGAGCCCCTCGCGCTCGAGCGCCGCGTCGACGAAGGCGTCGATCGCGGGCCGGTCGTCGCGCGGGGGTACGGGGCGCTCGAGCGGACGGTAGGCCCAGTGACCCTCGTAGGGGGCGCCGGCCGCGATCCAGGCCTCGATCTTCCGGCGCTGCTCCGCCGTCACCGTCTTGTTGGTGCCGGGAGGGGGCATGACGACGTCGGGATCGGTGGAGGCGAGACGGGCGAGGAGCAGGCTGGCCTGGGGATTCCCCGGCACGATCGCCGGATCGCCGTCCCGGGGGGCGATCGCGCCGTCGCGCGTGTCGAGGCGGAGGTCGGCCTGACGGGTGCCGGCGTCGGGGCCGTGGCAGGCGAAGCAGGTGTCGGCGAGGACCGGGAGGATGTCGCGGTCGAAGCGCGGGACCGCCTCGTCCGCGCGGGCGGCGAGCACCTGCCCGAGCCCGGTCACCACCAGCGCCACGATCGCACCGCGTCCGCTCCGCATGCTGCCACTCCCCGTCGGCACCGCTCCGCTGGACGCCCGCGCCGCGCGCGTGCCCCGCGGGATCGATTGTCGCGGCGCCGCCGCCCCCCCTGCAACACGGCCGTCGCGGCGGGCAGGGCACCGATCGGGGCCCGATCCCGGCGACGGCGCTCCGCGGGACGTCCGAGGGCCCCTCACCACTCCACGGTGAGCGTGCCGCGTCCGCTCACCGGCACGGCGAGCGAGCCGTCGTCCAGCCGGCGCACGGCCACCGGCGCGCCGTTCCAGGCGACGCGCGCCGGGGGCCTCGCCACGCGCGTCACGAGCACGAGGCTCTCCTGCCAGGCGACGAGATCGATCGCCGCGGCGCCGTCGCTCACCGTCGTCGACTCGACCCGCCCCGCCACGTGGACGACGTGGCCGCCGTGTCCGGCGGTGCCGGGGAGGCGCGTCGCCGTGACCAGCGGCACTCCGTCGAAGGCCTCGGCGAGCGTCGCCTGCAACGTCCCCGGATTGATCGCCGGACCGTCGCCGCGGCCGGAGCGGAAGAGCCAGTAGTCGGGGAGGAGGCCGCCGCGGCCGGCGGGATCGTCGGCGGGGAAGGTCATGAGCAGCCCGGCTCGCGTGATCCCCCGGCCCAGCTCGCGCCAGGTGTCGCCGAGGGGCACGTCGACGCGCGCCAGGTCCTGCAGCGCCGCCGCGTAGACCAGGCCGCACCACTGCACCGGGCGGCCGATCCAGAGCGGGGCTTCCCAGTTCGTCGCCCCGAGGACGCCGATCGTGGCGTAGCGCCCCACCGCCGCGCCCGGCACCGGGTCGCGGAGATAGACGAACGGCACACCCGACCAGGCCCACGCGCGCGCCGCGTCGAGCCGCCGCGGGTGGCCGTCGAGGAGGAACCCGAGGAGATGCACGCGCGTCATCCGCGCCGCGGCGAGGATGTCGGGCGTGTGGAGCGGCATCTCCCAGCCCTGCGCGCCGCGCGGCACCGCACCGGCCGGGGCGGCGCGGGCGACGAGATCGAGCGCCTCGAGACAGTCGCGGATCGTCGCCTCGTCGCCGGAGAGGGCCGCGGCGTCGAGCATCGCCTCGGCCGCGATCGCCGTGACGCCGTTGGGATCGGCGTCGCCGAGGGTCGATCCGTAGTCGGTGGCGCCGGGCTCGTACCGCACCCTGCCTCCCCCCGCCACGATCTCCGCGGCGATCCTCCGCGCCCTCGCCCCGGCGGCGTCCACCGCGGCGGCGAGGCCCTCCACGTCCCGGCGCACGAGCAAGGGGAGGCTCGGCCGCACGACATGCCCGACGCCCCCGGTGGCCGACGCGGGAAGCGCGGCGAAGGTGGCGGCGGCCGACGCCCGGAGCCGGTCCGCCAGTCGGGCGTCGGCCACGTGGGCCGCCAGCCAGAGCATGCAGGCGGGCGCGTCGGCGGCCGGTTGCGGGGCGAACTGCCCCGGCCAGACGGCATGGCGGACCGCCGTGCCGTCGCGCGCGGCGGAGTCGAGCCAGCCGTGGGCGAGCAGCCGGCAGGCGTGATCGAGCCCGCCGGGAACCTCCGGCACCGCCGGCAGACCGCCCTCGCGCACGTGCTCGGCGACGGCGCGCAGGACGGTGTCCCCGAAGCCGCCGCGGAGCGTGACCGCGACGCGCAGCGCTTTCCCCGGCTCGACGACGACGCCACGGTGCACCGCCAGATCCCCAGGGAAACGGGACGGCGGCGCCCCCGCTCCGCCGGCGGCGGGGGACCAGAAGCCGAGCAGGTGGCCGCCGGAGGCGAGGATCCGGTCGGGGCTGTCGAAGACGGGGGAGGTGGGGGGGCCCCCGGCCACGAGATCGACCGCCAGCCAACGCTTCTCCGCCGCCAGGACGAGCGTGGGAAAGCAGACGTCGAGGGGATCGACGAGCCGGCGATTGGCCGCCGGGCCGCGGATCTCCCGCTCGCCCGAGGAAGGCTCGTCGGCGAGGTATTCGACTCCCGGCAGGAGGGCCTGCGACTTGTGCGTGCCGAACGATCCCAGCCCGGCGAGGAGCGTCAGCCAGGGAAGATGGACCACCACCCGCCGCCGATCGGCCTCGATGCCGGTCTCGACGCGCACGCCGCGGTCGGCGCGTTCGACGCGCCGGGTGAAGGTCCAGGTCGCGGCATCGGCGGGATCGCCCTCCTCGCGCACGCTCGCCACCACTTCGAAGCCCTGCGCCAGCGTCGTCACCGTCACGCGGCCGGCGTTCGGATCGAGCGACACGGGACGGCGGCCGTCGGTCGTCCAGAAGACCTCCTCCGGGAGGGCGTCGGCCATCCGCGTCCCCCCCACCCGGACCTCGAAACGGTTCCAGCGGCGCCGGTCGTGCCGCACGCTCACCATCCCGCCGGTCGCCTCGAGCACGTCGTCGCCGATCGCCGGCGGCACCGGCGCGGCCGCGTCCGCGGGACGCGTGGGGAGCGTGAAGAGCGGCGCGAGCGCCCGGACGCGCATGGAGCGGAGGGTCACCGGAGCGCCGTCCGGAGGATCGAGCCGGAAACGCATCCGCGGTCCGAGCGCCGGCACGAGCCCGACGAAGAGCCCGGGTCCGGCCGGCTCGAGCGCCGCGGCGGTCGCCTCGGAGAAGTCCCCCCGCTCGGCCGCGACGTAGCACCGGAAGGCGGCGGGCGCCTCCGCGGCGAGCTCGACCAGGAGCCTGTCGCCCCCCGCCGCCGCGGGGACATCGGTCGCGGGCCCGAGGATCCAGGGATCCTCCTCCGTGGCCTCGAGGACGACACCCTCGGCCGCCGGGCGCAGGGTCGCCCCCTTCGGCCGCCAGCCATGGCCGGGGCGCGTGAAGTCGGCGGCCACGACCGCTTCCCCCTCTTCCCCGCGGGCGGCCGGCACGGCGAGCAGGATCCCGATCCCGACGACGAGCAGCAGGCGGAATGATCGGGGGAGGGGCATGGGGGGGCCGCGGGGCATGGCGACGGGGAGGATGCGATCATACCGGCGGGGGACGGCGGGGCCGATTGCCATTGCCCGGGCCTGCCAATCGGCCGCAGACTCGATCCGCTCCCCGGACCCGGTGCCCCGGGAGCGTCGTCC
The DNA here is from genome assembly GCA_964567835.1 of uncultured Chitinophaga sp. Classification (GTDB taxonomy): domain Bacteria; phylum Planctomycetota; class Planctomycetia; order Pirellulales; family UBA1268; genus QWOP01. The sequence continues at coordinate 6,425 of CAZMOU010000179.1, forward strand.
CGGAGCCCGCCCCATGCGCGCGATCCCCCACTCCGTCATCCGCCGCCGCACCGCGAACCTGCTCCTGGTGGCGACCTGCCTCGCGGTGCCGGCGTCCCGGGGAGGGGCGGACGCCGCGCCGCCGAAGCGGCAGGGGGACGCCGGCTGGAACCAGTTCGGCGGGCCGCGCCGCGACAACCGCTCCCCCGACACGGGCCTCCTCGACACCTGGCCGGAGGAGGGGCCGACGCTCGTCGGCAGCGCGGAGAACCTGGGGATCGGCTATTCGAGCCCCAGCTTCGCCCCCGGCCGCGTGCTCACGATGGGAGCCCGGGGCGACGACGAGCTCGTCATCTGCCTCGACGCCGGATCGCTCCGGGAGCGCTGGGCCACGCGCATCGGCCGCTCGCGCGCCGACGGCATGGGGGGTGGCCCGCGCGGCACGCCGACGGTCGACGGCGAGAGGGTCTACGCGCTCGGCGCGAATGGCGACCTCGCCTGCCTCGCGCTCGACGACGGGGGCGTCGTCTGGTCGGGCAACGTCCTCCAGGCGTTCGGCGGGGAGAACATCGTCTGGGGGATGAGCGAGTCGCCGCTCGTGGATGGCGAGCGGGTGATCGTCACCCCCGGCGGCAAGGAGGCGACGATGGTGGCCCTCGACGCGCGCAGCGGACGGCCGGTGTGGAAGGCGCTCGTGCCCGGATCCCCGCAGGCGGCCTACGCCTCGATCGTCACGGCGACGACCGGCGGCGTGCGGCAGTACGTGACCTTCGTCCACACGGGGCTCGTCGGCATCCGCGCCGCCGACGGGCAGGTGCTCTGGGGGGACGACTCGGCCGCCAACGCCACCGCCAACTGCTCCGCCCCCCTGGTGTGGAAGCAGGGGATCTTCGCCGCGAGCGGCTACGGCACCGGGGGGGCGCTTCTGGCCCTCGCCGGCGGGCGGCAGGGAGTCCGGGCCACGCCCGTCTGGAAGACCAAGGAGATGAAGAACCACCACGGCGGGATGGTGATCGACCGCGATCACCTCTACGGCTGCGACGAGGGACTCCTCACCTGCCTCGAGCTGGCCAGCGGACGGGTGCGGTGGCAGCACCGCTCGGTGGGGAAGGGGTCGGTGGTGTGGGCCGACGGCAAGCTCGTGGTGCGGTCGGAGGAGGGGCCGGTGGCGCTCGTGGAGGCCAATCCCCGGGCCTACGTCGAACGCGGCCGCTTCACCCCCGAGCACCGCAGCGACCGCCCGGCCTGGCCCCATCCGGTGATCGCCGACGGCAAGCTCTGGCTCCGCGATCAGGAGCGGATGGACGTGTACGAGATCGGGGAGTGACGGGGCGGTCATGAAACGGTCTCGTCTCGATGCTATCCTCCCCACCGGTGGGGTGTCGTCACCGAACTGTCACATGAGAAACAGACCATGGCCAAGAACCGAACACCGAATTCCCCCAAGCTCCCTGTCACAACAATCTCTCTCGGAACAATCCAA
>CAZMOU010000179.1:7896-8585 GCA_964567835.1 uncultured Chitinophaga sp.
GATGGACGTGTACGAGATCGGGGAGTGACGGGGCGGTCATGAAACGGTCTCGTCGAAATGCTAACCCCCCCTTCAGCGGGGGCTGCTCCTCGATCGGAAGAGGGCCGGACGAAGGCCGACTCGAACCGCTCGTGGCCGTCGCCACGACGGTCCGGTCGGGTCACGCCGCAGCGGCGGCTCATGGCGTTCGTTGACCCACGCGACGGAACCGCTGCGAGCGTGATCCGACCGAACGAACCGAATGATCGACCTGCCATGGCCCAACCCGGAGAGACGAGGATGAGCGAGCCCCAGAAAGCGAACGAAACGACGTCGACGATCGTGCTGAACGTCGATGGTCACCAGTTCGACAAGGACAAAGTCAAGATCTCGGTGAAGGACAGCGTCAACAAAGACATCAAACTGAAAAAGGTGGCCGGGGATACGCCGAGCGACGAACTCGAATACGACCTCTCGAACGGTAATCTCGCTGCCACCTTTATCGCGGTCGAAGATTCCAGAGCCGACGGCGACCTGGTCTCAGGCAAGCTGACGATCACGATCACGCCGAAGCGCTGACGGTCGCGGGAACGGGCCGAGCGCGTTCCGGCCGCGTCGACGTCACTCCGCGAGGAGCCGCTCCACCACGGCGGCCTCCTCGCGGAGTTTTTTGTTGCGCGGCGCGGCGGTGACGACGGCGTCGTAACCCG
>CAZMOU010000180.1:0-8559 GCA_964567835.1 uncultured Chitinophaga sp.
GAGGGGGCGTCGGAGGGGGTGTGCGCGGCGCTCGGGATCCCCGCGGGGTGGGCCGGTCGCTGCGAGGACGTCGCGCACGTCGGGCACGACGGCAGCCGCGGGGCGCTGGCGCTCCGCCTCGAGAAGCACCTCGCGGCCGGGAGCCTGGGGGACGTCGACGCCAAGCGCGCCCAACTCGGGTCCTACGGCGGCGGCAACCACTTCGGCGAGTGCGAGGTGGTGCACGTCGCCGCCGGGGAGCGTGCCCGGAGGGTGGCGGACCGGTTCGGGCTCCGCGACCGAGGGGTCGCCTTCCTTTCCCACTGCGGATCGCGCGGGATCGGACACACCCTCGCGACCGGGCAGTTCCGCGAGCTCGAGCGGCGTTTCGCGCGTTGGGGGATTCCCCTCCCGGGCGGTGACAAGGAACTCGTCTACGCCCCGCTGGGGACCCCCGAGGCCGACGCCTATCTGGACGACATGGCCCTCGGCGCGAACTTCGCCACCGTCAACCACCTCCTCATCAACCTCCTCGTGCTCGAGGCCTTCCGCGAGGTGTTCCCCGGCGTGGAGGGGTCGCTCGTCTATTTTCTCAGCCACAACATCGCCCGCAGGGAGCCGGTCGGCGGCCGCGACGCGTGGGTCCACCGCAAGGGTGCGACCCGCGCCTTCCCGGCGGGTCATCCCTCCCTCGCCGGCACCCCCTTCGCCGACACCGGCCACCCGATCCTCCTCCCCGGCAACCCCCAGGCGGGCTCGTGCGTGATGGTGGCGGAGCCCGGTGCGGTGCTCTCCTGCCACAGCATCAACCACGGCGCCGGGCGGGCGATGGGGCGACGGGCGGCGATCCGTGCCCTCGACCAGAAGACGATCGACGAGGCGCTCCTCGAGCACGACATCCTCTCGAACTGCCGGCAGTACCCGCGCGACGAGGCGCCGGCGGCGTACAAGGACTTCGACGAGGTGCTGCGGAGCGTCACGCTCGCGGGACTGGCGAGCGAGGTGGCGCGATTGCGGGCCCGGTTCGTGATCAAGGACGGCGACAAGGCCGACGATTGACCGGCGTGCCCGCCGCTCACGCCCCGGCGTATTCGGCGAGCAGGTCGTCGATGCGGCCGATCACGTCGGTCATCAGGGCGGCGTCGGGCAGGAGCGTGACCCGGAAGTGGTCGCGCCAGGGAACGTTGAAGCTCGACCCCGGCGCCACGAGCACGTGCTTCCGCTCGAGGAGGTCGAGCGCGAAGGCCTGGTCGGAGAAGTCGCGCCCCGCGGCCCCGAGCTTCGCCGTCGCCACGCGCACGAAGCCGTACATCGCCCCCCGCGGCGGTTCGAGCGAGAGGAAACGGCTCCGGGCCACGGCGTCGAGCAGCGCCTGACGCGTGCCGTGGAGCCGACCCCCGGGGCGCGTGAGATCGAAGATCGACTGGTGTCCGCCGAGGGCGGTCTGCACCGCGTATTGCCCGGGGACGTTGGAGCAGAGGCGGAGCGACGCGAGCAACTCCACCGCCTGGAGGTAGTCGCGGGCATGCTCGCGCTCCCCCGACGCCACCAGCCACCCCACCCGCAGCCCGCAGGCCCGGTAGATCTTCGAGAGCCCGCCGAAGGTGAGGCAGAGGGTGTGACGGGCGAGCGTGGCCATCGGCTCGAAGACGGCGTCGCCGTAGAGCATCTCGTCGTAGATCTCGTCGGCGCAGAGGACGAGGTTGTGTCGTTCGGCGATCCGCCCCAGCGCCGCGAGCGTCCCGCGCGGATAGACCGCGCCGGTGGGATTGTTCGGGTTGATGACCACGAGCGCCCGGGTACGCTCCGTGACGAGCGCCGCCACCTCGTCCGGATCGGGGACGAACCCGTGCTCGGGGCGGCAGGGGTAGTGCACCGCCTTCGCCCCGTGGATCACCACCGACGCCGTCCAGAGCGGATAGTCGGGGCTCGGCACCAGCACCTCGTCGCCGGGATTGAGGAGCGCCCGCATGGCGATCATGATCATCTCCGACACGCCGTTGCCCAGGTAGACGTCGTCGGCCGTGACGTCCATCACGCCGCGCGTCTGCTGCTGCATCACCACCGCCTCACGGGCGGGGAAGATCCCCTTCTGGTGCGAGTACGGGTCCGCCTGGTGGAGGTTCTCCACGATCGCCCGGCGCATCGACTCCGGCATCCGGAAGCCGAACGCCCCCGGATTGCCGATGTTGAGCTTCACGATCTCGTGCCCCTCGCGCTCGAGCTGTTCGGCGCGGCGGGCGAGCGCCCCGCGGATCTCGTAACGGACGTCGTGGAGGTGCTCGGAGGCACGCAGCGGGGGCAGGCTCATGGCGGCGTATGGGGAGGGGACGGCGGCGGGGGCGGCCGCGGGGGCGGCCGCGCCGGAACGGGAAACTGTCGCCACCGGAGGGCGGCACGCGGTGCAGCCTAACAGACCACCCCCCGGGATCCCCGGAGGGGTGCCGACCCGCGTTTTCCACGGCCGCCGGGGCGGCAGCCGGCGTCCGTGCCGGTCTCCCCGGCATCGCTCCGCCGTCGATCCCCGCCCCACCCTCCCGCGGGGATTAGCATGGTTCCGGGGAATGCCGCGAAACGACGCGTGACGACCGTCTCCGTTCGTCGCCCCTTCCCACGGATCCCGCGCACGCGACCTGTCCGCCGGTGGAGGGAGACGACATGTTCTTCGACCCGATCGGTTTCCTGTTCGGCCTCGTCCTCTTCTGCCTGGGCTTCTTCGCGGTCGTCGTCCTGCCGATCATGACCTTCCTCGCCGTGCGGCGGCTGACCCGGGAGCAGCACGACGGGCTCCAGCGGCTCGCCCGGCGTCTCGACGGGATCGACCGGCATCTCGCCCTTCCGCCGGCATCACCCCCTGCCGCGGCCCGCGCCGAGCCGGTTCGCCCCTCCCATCCCGCGGCCGTCTCCCCCCCACCCGCGCCATACCCCCGGGCCCCGGTGACGGCCGAACCCTGGCGGACGGTCCCCGAGTCGCTCGCCACGTCCATGCCCGCCCCGGTGCCGCCCGCACCGGACGCTTCCCCGGTCCCCGAGCCGGCGGCCCCTCCCGCGGCACCCGTCCCCGCCCGTCCCGTCGTGCCCCGCCTCCCGCCCCCTCCGCCCCACGAGCCGGGGCGCTTCGAGCTGGCCGCGCGCGAGACGATGGGAAAGATCTGGAACTGGATCATCGTCGGCGAGGAGCACGTCCCGGCGGGGGTCTCGCCCGAGTTCGCCGTCGCCAGCCAATGGCTCCTGCGGATCGGCATCGTCACGCTGCTCTCCGGCATCGGCTTCTTCCTCAAGTACTCCATCGACAGGGGTTACCTCGGACCCCACGCCCGGGTCGGCCTGACGGTGATCGTGGGCCTGTCGATGCTCGTGGGCGGCACGCGACTCCTCGGCCGCCGCTACCACGTCCTCGGCCAGGGACTGATGGGGGGGGGCCTCGCCGCCCTCTACTTCGCCATCTTCGCGGCGCATCAGATGTTCGACCTCGTCGGCGCGGGCCCCGCCTTCGCCCTGATGGCCGCCGTCACGGTGCTGGCCGGCGGCATCGCCGTCGTCTTCGACTCGATGCTCGTCGCCGTCCTGGGCATCATCGGCGGTTACGCCACCCCGTTCATGCTCGACGCCGCCCCGACGAGCGTGGTGCCGCTGTTCACCTACCTCCTCATCCTCGGGCTCGGCGTCCTCGGGCTCTGCCTGCGGAAGAACTGGCCGCTGGTGAACCTGCTCGCCTTCCTCGGCACGTGGGGGCTCGTCGTGCCGGCGGTCCGCAACCCGGTGCTCTACACCCCGACGCAGTTCGCCGAGGTGTTCCCCTTCCTCGTCGGCTACTTCCTCCTCTTCTCCACCGCCACGTTCCTCTTCAAGATCGTGCGTCGGGTCAGGTCCGACCTCTTCGACCTGGTCGCCCTGTTCCTCAACGCCGGCGTCTTCTTCGCCGTCGCCCGGAGGATGATCGGCGACGCCTTCCCGGACCAGGGCAACCTCCCGGTCGCCATCCTCGCCGTGGCCATGGCCGCCTTCTACGCCGGCCACGTGTGGCTCGTGCTCCGGCGGCGCATCGTCGATCGCGACCTCGTGGTCTCGTTCCTCGGCCTCTCCTCCTTCTTCACCGCGGTGACGATGCCGTTGGTCATGTCGCGGGATTGGGTGACGGCGAGCTGGGCGATCCAGGCGGTCGTCATGCTGTGGATGGCCGAACGCCTCGGCAGCCGGTTCCTCCGCCTCGCCGCCACCGCCGTCCTCGGGCTCGTCCTCTGCCGGTTCTTCCTGCTCGACCTGTCGCGCACCTTCCTGAACGACCCGCCGGCGGCCGACCTGCCGCTGGCCGACTTCGCCCGCGGGCTCCTCGGGCGCGTCTTCTCCTTCGGGATCCCGATCGCCAGTCTCGGCGTCGCCGCCTGGTTCCTCCGCCGGGCGGCCGATGCCGAAGCGAGGCAGGAGGCCACCGATCCGGCCATCGGACGCGGCAACGACATCGCCCCGCTGCCGCGGATGGAGCCGCTCCTCGAGGTCGTCGTCCTGGCCCTCGTCGCCATGATCGGCGTCTACCTCCACCTCGAGGTCGATCGCACCGTGGGCTTCGTCTACCCCGACCTGCGCCTCCCCATGCTCACGATCCTCTGGCTCGCCGGATGCGCGTTCGTCCTCGGCAGGATCGAGTCGTGGGGGAAGGAGGTCGGCATTCCCCTGCTCGTCGCCGCCATCGGTGCCGTCCTCGTCAAGCTCTTCCTCTGGGATCTGCCCTCGTGGGGCCTGGGGGGCGACTTCGTCTACGGCGGGGTCTGGTCCCCCCACCAGGCCCTGATGCGGATGGTCGACTTCGGCGCCGTCGCCGGCTTCCTCGTCGCCGTCACCGCCCTGGCCACCACGCGCCGCCCCCTGGCGACGCTCCGGCAGGTCGCCGCCGTGGCCAGCGTCGCCACCCTCCTCACCTGGAGCACCCTCGAGGTCAACAGCTTCCTCGCCGACCGCGCCCCGGGCCTCCGCGCCGGCGGCGTCTCCATCACCTGGGCCCTCTTCGCCCTCGCCTTCCTCGTCGTCGGGATCCGCCGCCGGCTCCCCACCCTCCGCTACGCGGGTCTCGCCCTCTTCGCCATCGTCGCCATGAAGGTCTTCACCAACGATCTCGACACCCTTGACTCCTTCTACCGCATCGTCGCCTTCGTCGTCCTCGGCATCCTCCTCCTGCTCGGCTCCTTCCTCTACCTCCGCTTCCGCGAGACCTTCGCGATCGAAGCGGCATCCCCCAGCGAGGATCACGACCGATGACCCGCCAGATCCGCCTCCCGATCCTCGTCGCCACGCTCCTCGCCGTCGCCCCCCCCGCCATCCGGGCCGCTGACACCGAGCACCTCCGCTTCCTGCGCCCGATCGGGATCGCCCCGCGCGGCGCCGAGGAGCTCGTCGCGGTCCGCCTCGACGCCCCCGTGCTCGCGGCCACCGCCGACGACCACGCCGACCTCCGCGTCCTCGATGGCGGGGGACGCGAGGTCTCGCGCGTCATCCGCCCCGCCGCGGTGGTGAGCATGGGGAAGGTGCGGACGTCGTTCGCCGTCGACGCACCCCGCCTCAGGCCCCTCCCCGGCGGCGGGCTCGAGATCGAGTTCACCGTCGACGCCGGGAAGCATCCCGATCCGATCGACGGCATCCGCATCGACACGCCGCTGCGCAACTTCGAGCAACGCGTCCAGGTCCATCGACTCGACGACTCGGGCACCTGGCGGCCGGTGGGCGACGACACGCTCCTCTACGACTACTCGCAGTTCATGGACACGCGGCAGCTCGACGTCGCCTTCCCCCGCGAGCCGCGGCAGCGCCCCGGCGGCACGTGGCGCGTCACCGTCGACGACACCACCGTCGAGCAGCAGTCGACGCTCGCCGAGCTCGTGCGCACGCTCGAAGGGGGCGCCGAGACGGGACGCCGGGAGAAGATCCTCGTCGCCCGCCAGCCCTTCCGCATCGACGCCATCCGCGCCTGGCGCAGCGACGACGTCGCCGAGATCCGCGGCGCCGCGGCGGTGGAGCATCCCGTCGCCGACTTCCGGGTGGAGGAGGAGACGAAGGAACAGCGGACGCGGATCCGCGTCACGAGCGGGCGCGAGCCGATCACCGCCTTTCGGCTCGTGGTCGGGGAGCGCAACTTCGGCCGGGCGGTCCGCGTCGAGCGCCCCGCGGCGGACGGGCAGGGCCAGGCGGGTCGTCCCCCGGTGATCCTCGGCAGCGGGTTCATCAATCGTGTCGAACTCCGCGGCATCGACGCGGAGGAGACCCTGATCAAGATCGCGCAGACGCGGCTTCCCGCCTACGAGATCGTCATCGACAACGGTGACAGCCCGCCGCTCTCGATCACCGGCGTGAGCGCCGTGGGGCCGGCGGAGGAGGTGGTCTTCGTCGCCCGCCCCGGGGAGGACTACCGCCTCGCCTACGGGGGGGTGACCGACGGCACCCGCCCCTTCCCGCAGCCCCGGTACGACACCACCGCGATCCAAGCGGCGCTCGCCGCCGGGCAGGTCCCGGGGGAGGCGACGCTCGGGCCCGCCGAGGAACGGTCGGTCGAGCCGGTCGAACCCCCCTGGGGAGCGCGGATCCTGGGCAACCGCTGGCTCATCGGGGGCACGATCGCCCTTCTGGCCCTGCTGCTCGCGCTCTCGCTGGTCTCCGCGGCGCGACGGATCGACCCTCCCGGCGGCGATCGGGCCGGGTCGTGAGGCCCGTCCCGATCGCCCCCTTTGGCCGCCGTGACGCCGCCTGCCGGGTGGCGGCCGCTGTCCGCGGAAAAAGCCATCCGTGACCTTTTTCCACTCGAGACACCCCCGCAAAGGCCGACGTTTTTCGGTGGTCGGCCGCCCCATCGAGCGGCGGACAGTTTCTCCACGGTCTGCTAGAATGAGGCCACGTCAGGAGAGAGTCGCAAGACCGCCGAAGGCCGAACGCTCAGGCACCATGGACTGACGTCGCACACTGTTGGAGAGCGGGACGGCGGGTCGCGGCCGTCCCCACCGAAGGGGCAAACCGTCGGCGCGGTCCGGCGGCGAATCTCTCAGGTTCCAGGACAACAGGGTTCCGCAGGAGCAGGCTCGCGCCTCTCCCCTCCACGGGATCCCACCATGTCCGGCACCCACCCCGCCGCCCCCTCGCTCGCGTCGCTCGAGAACGCCACCGAATTCCGCCACCGGCACATCGGGCCCGACGCCGCCGACGTGCAGCGCATGCTCGAGGTCGTCGGTCTCGCGTCGCTCGAGGAACTCGTCGAGCGCGTCGTCCCCGCCGGCATCGCCCGACGCGACAGGATGCGCCTCCCGCCGCCGGTGACGGAGGCCGCGGCACTCGCCGAACTGCGCACGATCGCCACCCGCAACGCGCGGATGAAGAGCTTCATCGGCCAGGGGTACCACGGCACGCTCACGCCGGCGGTGATCCTGCGGAACGTGCTGGAGAACCCCGCCTGGTACACGGCCTACACCCCCTATCAGGCCGAGATCAGCCAGGGGCGCATGGAGGCGATCGTCAACTTCCAGACGATGGTCTGCGACCTCACCGGCATGCCGATCGCCAACGCGTCGCTCCTCGACGAGGCGACCGCGGCCGCCGAGGCGATGACTTTGGCGCTGCGCGTGTCGCCGGGGAAGTCGCGGACGTTCCTCGTCGACGACGGGTGCCACCCGCAGACGATCGAGGTGCTGCGGACCCGCGCCGAGCCCCTGGGGATCGAGATCGTGACCGGCGACGCACGCGCGCTCGTCGGCACGCACGACGCCTTCGGCGTGCTTCTCCAGTACCCGACGACCACCGGCGACGTGCCCGACTGGCGGCCGGTGGCCGCGGCGGCGCGTGCGGCGGGGACGATCGTCGCCGTGGCGGCCGACGTTCTCGCGCTCGCGCTGGTCGCGCCGCCGGGCGAGTGGGGCGCCGACATCGTCGTCGGCTCGACGCAGCGCTTCGGCATGCCGATGGGCTGCGGCGGCCCGCACGCCGCCTTCTTCGCCTGCCGCGACGAGCACAAGCGTTCGATGCCGGGCCGGCTCGTCGGCGTGAGCATCGACTCCCGCGGCAGGCCCGCCTACCGCCTCGCGCTGCAGACGCGCGAGCAGCACATCCGCCGCGAGAAGGCGACGAGCAACATCTGCACCGCGCAGGTGCTGCTCGCGGTCATGGCCGGCATGTACGCGGTGTGGCACGGGCCGCAGGGGCTCGCGCGCATCGCGCAGCGCGTGCGGCGTTACGCGACCGCGTTCGCCGCGGGCGCGCGCAAGCAGGGTCACACCCTCGCGACGACCGAGTTCTTCGACACGGTGCACGTGAAGCTGGGTTCGGGCCGCACCGCCGCCGACGTCAAGCGGGCCGCCGAGGCGCGCCGGCTCAATCTGCGCTACCTCGCCGACGGCAGCGTGTGCGTCGCGTTCGGGGAGACCGTGACCGACGCCGATCTCGCCGATCTGCTCGCGTGCTTCGGCACCGGCGCCGCGCCGTCGCCCACGGAGCTGGGCGCGCTCGGGGCCGACCACAAGTTCGACGCGCGGTTCCAGCGCGCGAGCGGGTACCTGACGCATCCGGTGTTCAACACCTACCACTCCGAGACGGACATGCTGCGCT
>CAZMOU010000181.1:0-8408 GCA_964567835.1 uncultured Chitinophaga sp.
CCGGGAAGGATGGCAAGCCTGGTCCCGCCGGCCCCGCCGGCGCGAAGGGTGAACGCGGCCCCGCCGGCCCTGCCGGCGCCGCGGGCAAGCCTGGCGCGGCCGGGAAGGATGGCAAGCCTGGTCCCGCCGGCCCCGCCGGCGCGAAGGGTGAACGTGGCCCCGCCGGCCCGAAGGGCGATGTCGGCCCCGCCGGTCCTGCGGGTCCGGCCGTCGGGCTGCGTGCCAGCGGCGTCCGCGACGTGACGGCGGCGATGCGGGTGCCCGCCGGGGGAAGCATCGATCGGGCACTTCTGTCCCGCGTCGGTGACACCGTCGAACTGCATCTCGCCGGTCTCCGCGGCAACCGCCGGCTCGCCGGGACGCTCGGAAAGGTGCCGCCGGGATTCCGTCCCCGCCACGCGCAGAGCGCGGTGACGGCGGACGAGTCGTTCCGGCCGGTGCGCGTGGGTGTCGATGGCAACGCGGCGAACGTGACCGTCGTGCAGCCCGAGGAAGTCGCGGGGCTGGCGAAGGTCTCGACCTCGATCGTCTGGCTCACCGACGACGCGTGGCCCGCGAACCTCCCCGGTCGCCCCGCGCGTCGTTAGCCCCGGATGGGACCGGCGGTGGTAGGCTGCGAGCCCCACGGTGAGTCCCCCATGACGGCATCGGATCACCCCCCCGCCCCGGGCGGAGCGGACGACGACGGTGCGCAGGCTCCCGAGCCTCGCGTGCGGGAGACCCACGCCCTGGTCGTCGGCAGGGAGGCGATGGCCTGTCGATTCGAGGTGGTGTTCAACGCCGGCGAGGTCGCGGACGCGACGGCGCTCGGCATGACGGCGCTCGATCTGGTGGACGAGATCGAGGCGCGGATCTCGGTGTATCGGGAGACGAGCGAACTCTCGCGGCTCAATGCCCGCGCGCACGAGGGCTGGCAGCCGGTGTCGGCCGACCTGCTCGATCTGCTCGTCCGCGCCAGGGACCTCCACGCCCGCACGGGGGGCGCGTTCGACCCCGCCTCGGGCAGCCTGGTGCGCGTGTGGGGCTTCCTCCGCCGTCAGGGGCGCGTGCCCGATCCGGCCACGCTCGCCGCGGCCCTTCGGGCGTCCGGGATGGACGGCGTGGAGATCGACGCTCACGCTGCCCGCGTCCGCTTCACGAAGCCCGGCGTGGAGATCAATCCGGGGGCCATCGGCAAGGGATGGGCGCTCGACCGCGTGGTCGAGGGGCTCCGCGCCTCCGGGGTGCCGAGCGTCCTCGTTCATGGAGGCTCGAGCAGCGTCCGGGCCGCCGGCGTGCAGGGGCCTGCGTTTCCGGGGCGGCGGGGATGGCGGGTGGGGGTGAGTCATCCGCTCCGGCCGGGACGTCGACTGGCGACGGTGACGCTCGTGGAGCGGGCGCTCGGCACCAGCGGCTCCGGGACGCAGTTCTTCGTCGATCGGGGCCGGCGTCTCGGCCACATCCTCGACCCGCGCAGCGGGATCCCCGCCGAGGGCGTGCTCTCGGCGACGGTGATCGCGCCCGACGCCGCCACCGCCGATGCCCTCTCGACGGCGCTGTACGTGCTCGGGCCGGCGGGGATCGCGACCGTGGCACCCGCCGGCGGGGATGTCGCCGCGATCCTCGTCGTGCCGTCGCGGAGCGCCTCGAGCGTGCGCGTGCTGACGGCGAACCTCGATCCGGAGCTCTTCGAATGCGCCGCCGGCGAGGGGGTGGAACTGGTGCGCGCCGGCTAGCGGGCTGTGGATACGGTGTTCCGCAGCGGGATGCGGCGGTTGACGGAAGCGAGCGGGGCCGCGTCAGAAGGAGCCGGCGACTCCCAGCTGGAAGGTGGTCGCCGGTCCGCTCTTGTCGGTGGCCGCACCCCAGTTCCCGTACACCGAAACGCGATCGTCCGGATACCAGATGAAGCCCGCGCCGACGACCGTCTGCGCCGAGAGCCGCGGCATCGCCGACTCGTTCTGGAAGCCGTGGACGAACAGATCGAAGTCGTCGGTGACCGACCTGGTGAACGCCCACTGCACGATGTCGATCGGCGCGTAGCCCTCGGCCGTCGAGTCGGAAGCCAGGCCGACGTTCCATTCGGCGGTGATGCCCCACCAGAGCGTGTTCCGGAACAGCATCATCAGCCCCGGTTGCGTCCCGGCGTCGAAGGCGGGCGACGCCCAGGGGGTCTGGATGAAGGCCTCGAACCCCACCGCCGGCAGGAACCACTCCCGGTTCTCCTCCCAGAAGTGGATCTTGGTGTCGAAGACCAGCGGCGAGAGACCGGTCGTCTCCCCCTGTCCGAGGCCGGCCGCCTGCCAGGAGATGCCGCTCGAGTAGAGCCGGAACTCGACCCGGTCGGTGAGGCCCAGCCGGAGGAGGGCCTCGGCGTTGTACGTCGCCGGCTGGATCGTCGCGATCGAGGAGGTCCAGAAGACGGGGCTCGTCTCCAGGTAGACCGCGCCGCGCGGCAGCGTCTCCGGGCTGTTGGGGTAGTTGGCGGTGTCGGGGCCCGGGTCGCGGATCGTGTGCGGCCGGCGCGACCGCTGCGGATCGAGACCCTCGGGGAAGGCCTCGGCGAGGAACCGGGTCCAGGCGAAGGGGGCGCCGCGGGCGGCGTCGGGCGCGGCGTCGTCGGCACCGGCGCGGGTCGTCGCCAGGCACGCCGCCAGCGCGATGGCGAGCCGCCCGGGGAGTGGCCGGCTGTGGCGCCCGCGGGCCTGGATCGGGTGGACCGCGGAGGAAGCGGATACCATGCCTGCCGCCACCGGACGTCGAGCGGCGGGGCCCTTGTCCCGCCTGATGGCGGGGTGGTCGCAGAACCGTGCCGGCGAATCAAGGCGGAACGTTCCGCCGGTCGGGAAACTTCGGCCTGCCTCCGCCGGCGTGTCGGGGGTACACTGGCACGATCGGCGCCATCCCGTCGCCCGTCCCCTCTCCGGATCCACCGACCGAACTGCCCATGATCGAATGGTTCGAGCGGGGTTCCTACCTCGGCATCGTGCTCTTTCTCACGCTCACGGGGATCGGGTTGCCGGTTCCGGAGGAGGTGCCGATCGTGGCCGCCGGCGTGGCCAGTCGCGCCGGCGGGCTGCAGTGGTACTACGCCCTCCCCGCCTGCCTGATCGGCGCGGTGCTCGGCGACAGCCTGATGTACGCCGTGGGGCGGTTCTTCGGGGCCCGGATCCTCCGCACCCACCCCTGGTGGAGCGGCTTCCTCACCCCCGAGCGCGAGAAGACGATCGAGGATCTCATCCAGCGCCACGGCATCAAGGCGTTCTTCGTGGCCCGCTTCCTGGTCGGGTTGCGGAGCCCCTTCTACCTGACGGCCGGGATGCTGAAGGTGAAGTACCGGTGGTTCCTCTTCGCCGACATCCTCTGCGCCTCGGTGGTCATCGGGGGTTTCTTCGGGCTCTCCTACGCCTTCGGCGACCGGATCACCGGCTTGATCCGCTCGGCTGAACGGGGGCTGACGCTCGCCGCGGTCTCCCTGGCGGTGCTCGCCGTCGTGGCCTTCTTCTGGTTCCGGAAGCGCCGCATGCAGATGCTCGACCAGGACCCGGAGGCGCTGTTCGAAAACAAGGAACTGATCTTCGGCCCCGCCGCCGATCGGATCGTCGACGCGGTCGGCATCGGCGAGACGCACCACGGCCGGGGGCCCGATCCGGTACCGGGGGAGCCTCCCACCGGTCGGGAGTGATCCCCACGACGGCGCACGGATCTCAGGGGGCGCGCCGGCTCCTCGCCCCGCTCGGCCGACCCCGCGAGGCCCGCTCCGGGAGCGTCTGGCACGATCGTGTCGGTCGTAGGGTGCGACCGGGGCGTCTGCGCGGGATTGTTGCCCTGCGGCGACTTTGCCGTCGCCCAGCGGCGACCTAGGTACCTGTGGAGAAGAACGCGTCCACGGGAGCCAGCATGGCCACCTCACCCCGAACGATCGCCGCGAGCGTGCCCCGTCCGGTGGGCGACCCGGGAGTGCCGGTGCCCCGCGAAGGGCGGAGGGAGGCCGAGCCCTCCCCCCCGCGCCGGCGCGTGATCGTCATCGACAGCGACCGGCGCGCGGCCTCGCAGCGGGCGGCGTGGCTCTGCGGCCTGGGATGGCATGCCACCGCGGCGGGGAGCGTCGACGAGGCCCGACGACGGCTGGCCCGCGGACGCTCGGACGTGATCGTCGCGGCGGGGGGGCCGGCCGCAGCGGGGGCCGAAGGGGTCCGTTCGGCGCTCGGCACGCGCCACGCGGCGGCGGCGCTCGTGGCGATCCTCCCTGTCGGCGACGACCCCGGCGGCTGGGACGCCGTCGTGCCCGCCCCTCCGACCGACGGCGAACTGGCCGCCACCCTCGACGCGGTCGTCGCGGTCCCGACGGACCGATCCGGTCCGCGTGCGTCCGTCCCGCGCATGATGCTCGGCGATTCCCCCGCCACGCGCGGCGTCCTCGATGTCGTGCGCCGGGTCGCCGACACCGGCGTCACGGTCCTCGTCACCGGGGAGAGCGGCACGGGAAAGTCGCTGCTGGCCCGGGAAATCCACCGCACGAGTCGCCGTCGCCACGGGCCCTTCGTGGAGGTGGCCTGCGGCAGCCTCTCCGAGACGCTCCTCGAGAGCGAGCTGTTCGGGCACGTCGCCGGCGCGTACACCGGGGCCGCCGGGGCGCGCGAGGGAAGGTTCGCCCAGGCCGACGGGGGGACGATCTTCCTCGACGGGATCGCCACCGCCACGCCGGCGCTCCAGGTGAAGCTGCTGCGCGTGCTGCAGGAGATGGCGTTCGAGCCGGTGGGGGGCGGCACGACGCGCACCGTCGACGCCCGGCTCGTGCTGGCGACGCACGAGGACCTGGCGGCGCGCGTGGCGGCCGGCACGTTCCGCGCGGACCTCTACTGGCGGATCAACGTCGTGACGATCGAGATGCCGGCGCTGCGCGACAGGCGTGCCGACATCCCCCAACTCGCCCACCACTTCCTCGAGCGCGCGGCGGAGCGCGCGGGGCGGCCGGTGCGGGGATTCACCGACGCGGCCCTCCGGGCGCTCCTGGAGCACGACTGGCCCGGGAACGTGCGCGAGCTCGAGCATGCCGTCGAACGGGCGGTGTTCCTCGGATCGGGTGCGTCGATCGACGTGGCGGACCTGCCGCCTGGACTCTCGGCAGGACACACGCGCACGACTCCGGGAGCGTCGCTCCGGGAGGCGCTCGAGGTCCCCGAGCGGCGCATGATCCTCGACGCACTCGAGCGGAACGCCTGGCGCCGGGATGCCGCGGCGCGGGCGCTCGGCATCAATCGGACGACGCTCTACAAGAAGGCGAAACGCCTCGGCCTCGATCTGTCCGCCGTCCCCGGCGCCCGCTGACGCGGAGACGGTTCGGGGGAGGCCAGGATGGCTCCCGCCGCGCGGGGGGCACTGCGCCGCACCGCGTGAAGGAGCATCGCAGGATGCGATGCCTGCCGATCGGGGAAACCCTCGGCGTTTCCCCGGTCGGCCAGCGGCGGGAGGCCAGGATGGCTCCCGCCGCGCGAAAACTAGAACAGCTCCGCCACGGCCTGCCCGCCGTCGACGAGTTTGATGGGGCGGCCCCCGGGCCCCGGGTTCTCGACGGCCGGATCGATCCCGGTCGATCGGCAGAACGTGGCGAAGAGGTCGGGCACGGTGACGGGCCGTTCCTCCACGTCGACTCCCCTGGAATCGGTGCGGCCCACCACCCGGCCCCCCTGGACGCCACCGCCGGCGAGGAGCGCGTTGAAGCTGCGTGGGAAATGGTCGCGCCCGCCCCGCGGATTGATCTGCGGGGTACGCCCGAACTCCCCCATCCAGATCACGAGCGTGTCGTCGAGCAGTCCCCGGTCCCCGAGGTCGCGCACCAGCGCCGCCATGGGGCGATCGACGCGCCCGGCGAGCTTCGCCGTGCGTTCGGCGTTGTCCTGGTGGGTGTCCCAGCCGTCGCACACCACCTCGACGAAGGTCACGCCATGCTCCACCAACCGCCGGGCCAGCAGGCATCCGGTGGCGAAGTCGCCGTCGCCGTAGAGGGTGCGTGCCGACTCCGGCTCGCGGCCGACGTCGAAGGCCTCCATCGCCGGGCTGTGGATGAACCGGCTGGCGCGGACCAGCAGCCCGGCGTGGTCCGCGGCCTCGCCGGGCAACTGCGCCGCGAATCCGGCCCCGAGACGCTCGCCGAGGGCGAGGCGGCGGCCGTGCCTGTCCGCGTCGACCAGCGGCGTCGTGTTGGCCGGGGGCTCGGAGGGATCGCGGATCTCGAACGGCTCCCATGCCGTGCCGAGGATCCCCGCCCCCGAATCGCCGCGCCCGCGGGCACCGATCCTGACCACCGGCGGGAGGTCGGCCGCATCGGCGTCCGGATCGGTGGAGGCGAGGCTGGCGGCGACCATCGAACCGAGCGTGGGGTGCCTGACGCCGGGGATGGGGAGGTATCCGGTGTGGAGGAGATAGGTGGCGCGCGGATGGCTCCCCTCCCTGCTGGTCATCGAGCGGATCACCGCCAAGCGGTCGGCGACCTTCGCCGACTCCGGCCAGTGCTCGGCGAAGCGGATGCCGGGGACCTCGGTGGCGATGCCCTTCGTGCCGCCGCCGTTGGCATGCCCCTCGAGGGGGCTGAAGGTCTCGAATTGCGACGGGCCACCCTGCATCCAGAGGAGGATGCAGGCCTTGTGGCGCCGGCGCAGCTCGGCGGCGTGGAGCGCCGCCACCGCGCCCCAGCCGGAGCCGGGGAGCCAGCGGAGGGCGCCGGCGACCGCGCCTGCGCGGAGGAGGTCTCGACGCGTTCCCATGGTGGCTGCTCCTGTCAGCGGCGGTAGAGGAACTCGGCCGAATTCACGAGTGCCCAGAAGACGTCCTCGAACGCCTCGACCCTGTCGCCGCGATCGGACACGTGATCGAGGCAGGTACGCAGTTCATCCTCGCTGGGCTCGCGGGCGAGGGTGCGCAGGTAGAGGGCGCGGGTGACGGCGCGATCGTCCGGCTCGGTGCGCAGGAGGCGGGCCAGGACGGTGCCCGGCCGGTCGGCGGAGAGGGCCTGGCCGACCTGCGGGCCGTTCATGAGCAGGAGCGCCTGCGGGATCGAGCCCACCACCTCCTCGCGCGGCGTGCTCGGGTCGAATCCGAACACCTGACCGAACTGGCCTCGTGGCGTCCCCAGGCGGAGTCGCTGCGTCGCCGCCGCCGGCAGCGGGCCGGCAGCGCGGCCGCGCCCCTGCAGGCCGGCGCGGCGTTCGTCGGCCCCCAGCGTGTCCATGAGCTGCGTGAAGAGCTGGTCGGACCGGAGGCGTTGCGGGCAGGTCGACGACGGGTCGCCACCCGACGCGGAGCGGGAACGGCTCTCCTGTCCGTACTCGGGGCTGGTGCAGACGACGCGGTAGAGCCAGCGCAGATCGAAGCCCCGGGCCGCGAACCCCGCGGCGAGGTCGTCGAGCCGTCCCCGGTCGGCGGGTTCGCGGTCCGGACCGATGTCGTCGATCGCCGGGAAGAACCCCTCGCCCACGAGTTCGGCCCACAGGCGGTTGACGATCGCCCGCGCGAACCAGGGATTGGTCGGGGAGGTGATCCAATCGGCGATGGTGTGCCGCCGTTCCTGGTCGGTGGTGCCCTGCGGCAGCGACTGGCCGGTGAGGAAGAATCGGGGCGTCATCGCCGTGCCCGGCTTCGAAGGGTCGTCGCGGTCGGGCATCACGTGCTCGAGATCGCCGAGCCGCGGATTGGCCGGGTTGTTGCCCTTCCTGCGCCGTGGATCGCGGTCGAAGGACACCACCTCGAAGCGGTCGATGCCCTGCCCGCCGGTGGGACGGATGAGGATGCGGGGGAAGAAGGCGGCGAACTCGTGGAACTGCTCCCGCTTCCAGCGATCGGTGGTGTGATCGTGGCACTGGGCGCACTGGATCTGGATTCCCAGGAAGATCCGCGACACCTCCGCGGCGATGTCGGCCGTCTCCCCCATCTGCGCCATGATGATCGCCGTCTCGCCATGCTCGCCCGGGGCCCCGGTGGCGGCGATCAGGTCGCGGGCGATGGCCTCCCAGGACGCCTCGCCTTCCAGCCTGGAGACGAGGAAGTCCTCGAGCGGGGCCGCCATCGCCGCGGCTTGCGGGTCGGTGCGGCGGTAGAGGATGACGTCGCGGAAGAAACGCGCCTGCGTGCGGGCCCAGTCCGGATCGGCGAGGAGGCGATCGACCGCGGCGGCCCGCTTGTCGGGGGCGCCGTCGGCGACGAACGCACTGACCTCGTCGGGGCGAGGCGGCCGCCCGACGAGATCGAGGTGGACCCGGCGGAGGAACACCTCGTCGGGACAGGGGGGGGTGGCCGTGCCGGCGGCGCATCCGATTCCCGTCAGGAGCAGGCCGGCGGCGAGGGCGGAGACGAGGGAGGAGAGCCGGACGGAGGACCGCATCGGCGACCACCGACCACCGCGGAATGGGGACATCGATCGGCTCCTCTTC
>CAZMOU010000182.1:0-8382 GCA_964567835.1 uncultured Chitinophaga sp.
GCGGGCACGGCCGGCGCCGCCGCCGCGCCCCAGATGGTCGCCGGCGGGGGCGAGCCCGTGGTCGGGACCGCGCGAGAAGATCCATCCGGCGACGCCCCGGGCATCGACCGGCAGGCCGTTCCAGATCCAGCCCGCGATCGTGTACCGCGAGGCGAGTCCCGGCACGCGGGCCCGGACGCGTCCCCCGACGAAACAGGGGCAGCGCTCGCGAACCCCCGGCGCCGACGCCCCGGAGGGGGGCCCGTCGAGCCAGAAGGTGACGCCCGGTTCGTAGACGGCGTCGCGCCGCCAGGGCGAGCGGTCGACGGCATGCGGCCCCGTCGCGTCGTCGAGACGCCACAGCGCCGCCGGCCGCGCCGCCAGGATCCGCTCCGTCGCCGGCCCGTCCGCCGGCTCGAGCGACCGGCGCGGCGCCCCGGCGACCCGTTCGAGCAGTTCGATCGCCGTCTCCGTGATCCGTGGCTCGGCCGCGATCTCGAGCCCGGCCGACCGCGCCGGCCAGGTGTTGTAGCCGCCGAAGGCGTGCTGCTCCGGCGGAGGGACGTAGCCGTCGCCGCCGTTGGCCAGTTCGATCACGAACGTGCGGTCGAGCGGACTGGCCGTCTTGATCTTGAGCCCCGTCACCGCGTAGGTCTCGCCCGGCGAGGTCGCGATCGCCACGTCCCCGACGCGCACCGCCTGCACCACCACCTCCGTGCGCCCGAGCCGCGAGAGCAGCACCTGCTCCCGGGCGTAGACCTCCTCCTGCGTGGCGGGCGACCGGTCGCCGGTCGCACTCACGATCCGCTCGGCCCATTCCAGGCGCTGCCGGTCGGGGACGCGGTAGGCGAGGTCGAGACGGCGTTCAGCCATCGCCACGTCGACGTCCGACCGGTGCCCGATCCCCTCGCAGGCGCGCACGGCGATGTCGACGAGCCCCGCGGCGTAGGCCTCGATCGTGGGGTCGGGCCGCCGCTCCTTCGGCACCGCGTAGTCGACGCGCCAGATGTCGCCGCTGCAGCCGTGGGAGAGGAGAGCCACGAACCGGCCGTGGGCCGGCGTCCCCTCCGGCGCCATCCGCCCCTCGAGCCCCGCGCAGAACAGGCCGAAGTAGTCGGCGGAGAGGTCGGAGTCGCCGAAGTAGTGCATGGAGAAGTTGCCCAGGACCGCGATCGGCCGCCCGTCGGGAGCGCGGAGGGAGAGCAGGCACAGGTCCGGATCCTCCGGGCCCGCCTCGCTCGTGACGTCGTCGGGATTGGCCGCGGCGTGCATGTTGGCACGGACGGTGCGGTTCCCGAAGGGATCCTCGACGACCCGGTCGGGCCGCCGGATCCACTGGCGCAGCGCCGTGTACTCGGCCGCGTCGGCGCGGGCGAATCCGACCTCCGCCGGTTCCAGGGCGGCCACGGCCTCACCGACCACCGCCACGATCCGCTCGCGCAGGAAGGGGACGTAGGCCGGATCGGCGTCGGTGCCCAGGCATCCCATCGCCGCCGGGGCGCTGTGGGTGTGCGTCGCGGCGACGAGGATCCGATCGGCCGCGACGCCGTGACGCGCCTCGACGAGCGCTTTCGTCGCGTCGAGGAAGTCCCGGGAGAGCATGCAGCTGTCGACGATCACCACGGCCACCCGCGTCTCCCCCGACTCGAGCACGACGGCCCGGGCGTGGAGCGGCGACTTGACCCGATCGAGCGATCGCGACGTCATCCCGCCGTTGACGAGCACCGGCAGCATCCGCGGCGTGACGTCGATCCGCGCCGCCCCCGCCCGCAGGCCCGCGGCCGAGGCGGTGGCGGCCGGAATCGGCACCGACAGGGCGACGACCCACCACGCGACGATGCCGCCGGCCGTCGCCGTCATCCCGATCCCGCGTCGCCGCATGGCAATCCTCCTCCGAGCGATTCCGATCCGCACCGGTCGAAAGCCGGCTCACCGGGCGAGGTGCCGGGGGAGATCGGCGACCGCGTCGCAGCCGAGCTGATCCATCACCTGCACCAACTGGCGCGTGAGCATCTCGACGACGTGCTCGCCGCCGCGGTCGCCGAGCGCCGCCGCCCCGTACATGAACGCCCGCCCCAGGAAGACGAAGCTGGCCCCGCTGGCCAGCGCCCTGGCGATGTCCGGCCCCGACCGCACGCCGCTGTCGAGCATGACGCGCATCCGCCCGCCCACCGTGGCGACGATCCCCGGCAGGGCCCCGATCGACGACGGCCCGGCGTCGAGCTGCCGGCCGCCGTGATTGGAGACGATCACGCCGTCGAGGCCGCGCGAGGCCGCCTCCTCCGCGTCCTCGACCGTCATCACCCCCTTGAGCACGAGATCCCCCTTCCAGCGGTCGCGGAGTCGGGAGAGGTCGTCGCCGGTGAGACGCCCGGTGAAGGTGCGATTCATGAAGTCGGCGAGTTGGCGGAGGTCGAGATCGCCCTCCATGTAGGGACGGATCGTGGCGAAGTCGGGGCGACCGCGGCGGAGCATCGCCAGCCCCCACGACGGCCGCGCGAGCATCTGGAGGATCGTCCGCACGCCGATCTGCGGCGGCACGGCGAAGCGGTTGCGGATGTCGCGCGGCCGGTAGCCGAAGGCGGGCACGTCGGCCAGCAGCACGAGGGTGCGGCAGCCGGACGCCTCGACGCGCGCGAGGAGCTTCTCGCGGAGGTCCGCTTCCCTGGGCACGTAGAACTGGAACCAGTGCGTGCCGCCGGTGATTCGGCCGATCGTCTCCGGGTCGGCCGTGGTGGTCGTGCTGAGGATGAAGGGAAGCCGGCGCGCGGCGGCGGCGGCGGCGAGGCTCTCGCATGCCCCCGGCCAGACGAGCCCCTGCATGCCCACCGGACAGACGCCGAAGGGGGCGCCCCAGGTGCGGCCGAAGAGCGCGGTCTCGAGCGAGACGTCGCCGCGCGGGGCCAGGGCCCGGGGGAGCAGGCCCACGTCCCGGAAGTCCTCGACGTTGCGGCGGAGGTTCAGGTCGTCGTTGCAGCCGCCGTCGAGGAAGTCGAAGACGAAACCGGGGATCCGCCGCCGCGCCGCCGCCCGCAGGTCCTCGACGACTGGGTAGCGGTGGTCGAAGAACGGCGCCATGGTGCTCACGGGGCGGCGACGGAGATGCGGAGGGGGGCGCTCGCGAAGGTGTGCTTCATCACGAAGTTGATCGTGGCGTGGACGCTGACCGGGCCGATCTGCCCCTCCACCGGCGGCGCGTCCGGGGCCGCCTCGAGCGTCAGGTGTCCGGCGCTCTCCCCCGCCGTGAGGAGCGTCTTGCTCGCGGCGGCCACCACGCGCACCCCCTTGGGGAGCGGATTGCCGTAGGGCGTCTCGAGGTGCTGGAGTTGGAGGTCGAGGGTGATGGTGCCCGTGTAGTCCGGAGCCCGCTCGACGGCGACGTCGACGCGCCGCGACTCCCCCGGCTTCAGCCGCACCTCCTCGGTGCTCACCCGGATCCCCCGGACGTCCATCGGCGCCCCGACACTCACGGTGTGGAAGTCGACCGGGTAATGCCCGCGCCCGCCCCCCGGCAGATAGACCTCCTGGAGGATCGCGGCCCGGGCCGACACCGGCACCACCGTTCCGTCGTGGAGCGTCGCCTCGGCCGATCCGGTGATCGTCGGATTGGCCCACTGCGGCGCGGCGTCCGGGGCGGCGCGGAGCCAGATGCAGCCGTCTCCCCCCGTCCCCAGGATCCTCCCCGCGACCGCCTCGACGCCTGGCGGGAGGCCGTCGATCGAGAGTGCGATGTCCCCCTTGAATCCGGCGCGGCGCACGGCGCGGACGTAGATCGGGGCCGCGATGCCCGGCGCGAGGATCGTCTTGTCGGTGTCGGCCTCGAGGGCGAACCCGGGGCGGGCGCGCTCGACGCGGAGCGCGTACGGAAACCCGCCGCCGCCCCGGCCGTGGAGATCGCGGATCTCGAGGACGTAGTCACCGTCGGCCGGGGCCACCCAGTTCTCGAGGAGGGGATCGGCCGAGAGGACGCGATCGAACGTGGCGTCGTCCGCCTCCCCCTTCGCCGCGCCGTCGGCACCGAGGATCCGCAGCTTGGCGTCGAGGCTCGAGCCCGCGCGACGGGCGGTGACCTCGACGGTGAAGGCCTCGCCGGCCTTCGCGGAGAACGTCCACCGGTCGACCTCACCCTCGCGGGCGATCTGCCCGGCGAGCACCGCGGGCACCGCGAAGGCCGGCGCCGCGGCCGCTTCCTCCGCGGGCTCGACGACGACGGGAAGCGGCGTGACGAGAACCCCCACCCCGGCGAGCCCGGCGCCGTCGAGGACCGGCGCCACGCGGGCCGGTCCCGGCGGGGCATCGGCGGGGATCGCCACCGGCACCGGCCCGAGCGCCGCGGGGGCCCCGGTGAACAGCGCGAGCGACGCGGCGGCGCCGGGGGCCACGGCGAGCGGGTGGACCGAGAGGGGGACCGGACGCGTCGATGCCTCCACGGCGTAGGTCCAGTCGGCGTTGCCCTGGTAGCGGACGTCGCGGATCTCGAGGAGGTATTCGCCGGGGGCGAGTTCGACAACCAGATGCGGGTCGCCCGCCAGGGCGTTGTCGCTCGCGGCGAGCGTCGCCCCGCCCGGGGAGCGCAGCGTGAGCAGCGGATCGACGCGGCTCTGCATGTCGTGGAGACGGTTCTGCAGCCGCTGCGACGTGACGTGGAAGGTGACCGTGGCCGGGCTCGCGAGATGCACGCGCCAGAAGTCGACGTCCTCCCCCTTCTCGATCGCCCCGCAGAGCGTGGCCGGCAGGTCGACCGGCTGTTCTCGCCGACCACCGCCTCGCGGGCCACGACGAGCTGCCCCACGGTGCTCGCCCCGTGGGGGGTGATGACGCGGAAGTCGCGGATCCCCGGCACGGCGTCGGCGTCGCACGTGACGCGCAGCCCGGTCTTCGACGCCATGACGTCGTTCCTGGCGGCCTCCTCCGGCTTCTCCGATTCCGGCTTCACGATCTCCGCGCGGACGCCGCGGCCCGAGACGACCACGGCACTCGCACCGGCGAGGTTGTAGCGGGCGGAGAGCTCGTGCTCCGAGACCCGGCCGACCGTCGCCGCGGCGGGGCGCAGGCTCATGAGCATCGGATAGGCGTTGTTCGTCTGGGCGACGACGCACCGCCCCGCCGCGAGGAACGTCGCGACGGCGACGAGGAGCCGTGTCGGGAGGGGAGCGGTGCTCGGCGTCATCGCACGAAGAGGAAATGCTTGGAGTTGATCAGGCCCCAGAGGAGGTCCTCGAGCCCCTCGGCCGGCGTCGGCGACGCCTCGACGATGGCCCGCGCCTCCGCCATCTCGGCGGGGGAGGGGAGTCGGCAGAGGGTGGCGAGCCACAGCTCCTCGAGGCATTCCCCGAGGGGCCGCCCCGAGGCCGCCAGCCGGGCCGCCCGGCCGTTGCCGTCGGCGACCTTGGCGGCCACGACGTCGCCGTTGAGCGTGTGGAGGGCCTGCGCGAGGTTCTCGTCCGGCGACCGCTCGCACTCGCAGACGCTCGCCCGCTTCGGCTTGCCGAAGGTGACGAGGAAGGGATTGGTGTTGGCGGCGGCGGCGTCGGGGAGCTCGATGGCCCGGGTGCCGAGGGGGAGGTTCGGATGCTTGGTGCGCACGAGCGTGGCGTCGTCGATGCAGTCGAGGAGCACCTCGGCCGGGAGACGCTCGACGCGCGAGTGGCTGTAGAAGCGGTCGTCGGCGGCGTTCGACTCGAGCGGCGCCGAGTCGAGCTGGTAGAGACGCGACGTCATCACGAAGCGCATCAGGCGGCGGACGTCGAACCCGGACCCGCGGAACTCCGCCACCAGGAGATCCATCATCTCCGGGTTCGAGGGGGGATTGGTGGAGCGCAGGTCGTCGACCGGCTCGACGAGGCCCCGGCCGAGGAGGAAGGCGACGTAACGGTTGACGACGCTGCGGGCGAAGAGATCGTTCCCCGGGGAGACGAGCCAGGCGGCGAGCGCCACGCGGCGGTCGTCGCCCGTCTCCACCGGCGTGCCGTCGAGCGGCGTGGGCTTCATCACGGCACCGGTCCGTGGATGCGTCACCTCCCCCGAGGGGGTCACCATGACGATCTGCTCGCCGCCGAAGGTCCCGAACTCCGCGCTCGGCTTCGAGGCCACGCGGGCGAAGAAGGCGGCGAAGCCGTAATAGTCGGACTGGCCGAAGCGTTCGTAGGGATGGTGGTGGCACTTGGCACACGCCAGACGCGTGCCGAGGAAGAGCTGCGCCGTCGACTCCGCCAGATCGGCGGGATTGGCCGCGATGCGGAAGTAGTTGGCGGGGCCGCTGGAGAAGATCGAGCCGCGGGCGGTGACGAGCTCCGTGACGAAGCGGTCGAAGGGCTTGCCGGTGCGGAACGACTCGCGCAGCCAGTTGGCCAGGGCCCACATGCCGCTCTCCCCGACGACGGCGGAGTTGTTGCGGATCAGGTCGGCCCAGCGCAGGCTCTGGAAGGCGGCGTAGCGGTCGACGTGGCGGTCGCGGGCCGGATCCCCCGTGAGTCCGAGGAGCTCGTCCACGAGCCGGGTCCGCTTGTCGGGTTCGGAGGAGGCGAGGAAGGCTCGGGATTCCTCCGGGGTGGGCAGTCCGCCGAGGCAATCGAGGTACGCGCGGCGGAGGAAGGTGGCGTCGTCGCACGGAGGGGAGGGTTCGAGGCCGAGTTCGGCGAACTTCCGCGCCGCGACCGCGTCGAGCGGATGCGCGCCGGACCATCCCGCCAGCCGCGCCGCCACGGCGTCGCCGCCGTCGAAGGGCACCACGAAGGTGGCCACGGCGGCCTCGCCGCCGAACCGGGCCATCACCCCTCCCTGTCCCCGTCCGGTGGTGGTCGCGACGCCGGAGGCCGAGACCTTCACCACGGCCTCGTCGAGGCCGTCGAACCGCGTCCAGCCGGTGACGTCGCGACGGCGGCCGTCGGCGTATTCGGCGACGACCCGCAACTGCTGCGCCATGCCCGGCGTCCCGACGCGCTTCGCCGGCGTCACCTCGAGCCGCACCACCGGCGGCGCCGCCGCCGAGGGGCCGGGCGCCCCCGAGGCGATCCACGCCGCGAGGAGGCGGTGATCGGCCGAATCGGGCACGATCCGCGTCCCCCCGCCGTGCGGCACCGCTCCGGTCGCCTTCTGGAGCACGAGGCTCGCGTCGGGGTTGCCGGGGGAGAGGCGCCGGCCGCGCGAGGCGAGGGCGATCGACGAGAAGTCGAGCACCGGATCGAACGCCATCACGGAGAGGACGAATCCCCCCTTGCCGTACTGGCTGGCGTGGCAGGCACCGGCGTTGCAGCCGGCGCGTGACAGCACCGCGAGGACGTCCCGATCGAAGTCGACCCGCGGCGCGGGACCGACCCCGGTCACCTCCACCTCCACCTCGACGGCGGCTTCGGCAACGCCTGAGCCGATGACGACGCGCGTCACGCCGTCCCCCACCGCCGAGACCACGCCCTCCGGCGAGACGCGCGCGACCGCCGGGTCGGCGACGGCGTAGGCCACGCTCCGGGAGCGATCCTCCCCCCGTTCGACCTCGGTCCCGGCGGCGCGGACGAGGAGTTGGGCCCGCTCGAACGGTCCGTCGAGACGCACCCGGTCGGGGGTGACGACGAGGCTCCCGGCGCCGGCGGCGAGCGCGGGCAGGGGCGCCGCGATGGGCAGGGGCGCCGCGATGGGCAGGGGCGCCGCGATAGGCAGCGGCGCCGCGACGAGCAGCGCCGCCAGGAGCAGCGCGCGCCGCGTGGCGGGGCGGACGGCGGACGAGGGTCGTGTCCCGGGCACGGCGATCAGATCCATTCGCGGATCGGCTCCCCCTCGATGAGTCGCACCGGCCGGCCGTCGGCGGTGGTGACGGTGAGGTCGAGCGGAAGACCGAGCTTGTGGTAGATCGTGGCGACGACGTTCTCGGTGAAGTATTCGTGCGACTTCGGTGCCCCGCCGTCGGCATCGGTCTCGCCGAGGACGAGGCCGCCGGGCACGCCCGCCCCGGCCATGACGACGAAGCCGGCGCTGGCCCAATGGTCGCGGCCGATCGCCGGATTGATCTTCGGCGTGCGGCCGAAGTCGGTCATCCAGACGACGAGCGTGCGCTCGAGGAGCCCGCGCGTCCCGAGGTCGGCGAGGAGCGCGGGGATCCCCTGGTCGATCGCCGGCATGCGACCGGCCAGCCCCTTGAAGCAGTCGGTGTGATGGTCCCAGCCGGGATCGCTGACCGTCACGAAGCGCACCCCCGACTCCACCAGCCGCCGCGCCAGGAGCAGACGCTGGCCGAAGGTGGTGCGGCCGTAATCGTCGCGGAGCGACGCCGGCTCGGCGGCGACGTCGAACGCCGCCCGTGTCTCGGGAGCGGTGATCATCGTGAAGGCGGTATTGTAATGGTCGTCGAGGGCGTCGAAGGCCGCCGGCTGGCGGTCGGCCACGCGCTGCAGGCGATCGATGCGCGCG
>CAZMOU010000183.1:0-4125 GCA_964567835.1 uncultured Chitinophaga sp.
TTCACCGGCTGGGAGGTGACGGTCGACCTCTGGCCGGAGGTGGTCGCCGGAGGCATTCTCCTCGTGCCGAAGGGAATCCCCGCCGGCGAGAAGCGCCCCGCGGTGGTCTGCCAGCACGGACTCGAAGGGGTGCCGATGGACGTCGTCACGGAGGAGGGGCCGTCGTTCCCGATCTACAAGGCGTTCGCCGCCGAGCTCGCCAGGCGTGGCTACGTGACCTTCGCCCCGCAGAATCCCTACCGCGGCCAGGATCGCTTCCGTACGCTGCAGCGCAAGGGCAACCCCCTGGGGCTCTCCCTCTTCTCCACGATCATCCCGCAACACGGACGGATCATCGACTTCCTCTGCACCCTGCCGGAGGTGGATGCGGAGCGGATCGGGTTCTACGGCCTTTCCTACGGCGGGAAGACGGCGATGCGCGTCCCCCCCTTCGAGCCCCGCTACAAGCTCTCGATCTGCTCGGCCGACTACGACGAGTGGGTGCGGAAGAACGCCGTCGACCACGCCCCCTACAGCTACGTCTTCACCCCCGAGTACGAGATCTTCGAGTGGAACATGGGGCGACTGGCCAACTACGCCGAGCTGTCGTGGCTCGTCTGGCCGCGCCCCTTCATGGTGGAACGCGGCCACGACGACGGCGTGGCGCCGGACGAGTGGGTGGCGTGGGAGTTCGCCAAGACGAAGCGCCACTTCGTGAAGCTCGGCGACGGCGATGCGGCCGAGATCGAATGGTTCGACGGCCCCCACGCCATCAACGGCCGGGGGACCTACGACTTCCTCGACCGGCATCTCGATCCTCGAGGGCAGCTGCCGCGCCCCTGAGGGCCGTTCATTTCGTGGCCAGCGGTTGGGTGGCGCGGAGGTAGGCGAAGAGGTCGCGGACCTGCTGGTCGTCGAGCGGGCGGAGGAGGCCCGCCGGCATGATCGACACGGCGCTCACGTGCCGGTCCTCGATCGAGTCACGCGGCACCGGCACGGTGCGGCCGTCGGCGGTGCGGAGGAGGAGGAGGCCGGGATCCTCGCCGACGACGAAGCCCGACAGCGTCCGCCCCTCGTCGGTGACGACGACGGTCGTCTCGTAGCCCTCGCGGATCGTGGCGCTGGGGGTGGCGACGTGCGTGGCCAGGAGGCGGAGGTCGCCGCGGTCGTGGCTCGTGAGGTCGGGGCCGATCTGGCCCCCCTCGCCGAAGAGCGTGTGGCAGGCCGCGCAGGTGGTGCGGAACACCGTCCGGCCGAGGATCGGGCTGCCGGAGCCGTCGGCGAGGACGCGCGTCACGCGCGCGAGGTCCTCGGCGGCCTCCGCCGCCTCGCTCCCCGGCGTCGGCGCGGGGCCGAAGGCACGCGTCACGGCGGCGGCCAGGTCGGGCTCGGCGTGGAGGCGCAGCCGGCTCACCGCCTCCGGCGGCACCGTCGGCGGCGCGTCGGCGAGCAGGGCGAGGGTGGTGTCGGCGATGCCGGGGTCGTTCCACACCTCGAGCGCGGCAAGCGCCGCCGCCCGGACCTGTTCGTCGCCCGGTTCGGTCGCCACGCGGCGCAGCACCGCGTCGGCGGCGGCGGGCCGCGTCTCGCCGAGGACGGCGATGTCGGCGAGGCGCGCCTCGCGCGGCGCCGCGGCGTCGGCGACGAGCGCGAGCGCCTCGGCTTCCACGGCGGCGTCACCGAGGCGCAGCCGCAGGGCGCGCGAGCCGCCGCCGGCCCGGCCGATCGCGGCGAGGAGGTCGGCCGGCACGGTGGAGAGGGCCCGGCCCTGGAGGGCCGTCTCCATCCCCTCGAGCAGACGCTTGGCATGCTCGGCACCCGGTGCGGCGTCGAGCAGCGCCGCCGCGGCGGTCTGGTCGGCCCGGGTGCCGAGCGCGAGGCGCCGCCCCACGCGCGGCTCGAGAACCTCGCGGCCGAGCCGCGACGACCAGAGCGCGCCGCCGCCGCTGGCCAGGGCGGCGAGCGTCGTGTCGCGGTCGGCGGAGAGGAGCCGCTCGGTCGCCCACCAGACGAGGAGCGGCGTGTGGATGTCGTCGGCGTCGGCGGGCGTGGCGTCTCCGGGGCGGGCGAGGATCGCCGCCAGCAGTGCGAGCGACTCCTGCCGGGGGAGCCTGCGGAGCGAGGCGGCCAGTTGGCTGCGCACCGCCGGGTCGTTCTCTTCGACCGCCATGGCGACGAGCCGGGCGAGGACCGCCGGCGAGACTCCGCCGTCGTCGCAGGCGAGCCGGACGCTCCAGGCCCGCACGCCGGCATCGGCGTGGCCGAGGAGCCGCAGCCACTCGCCATCGTCCGGGGGCCCGAGACGCGTGAGCGCCCAGGCGAGATCGAGCGGCCAGGGGGGGGCGGCGTCGCCGAAGAGCCGCGCCTCGACGAGGGCCCGGGCGCCGAGCGGGCGGCGGGCGGCGAGCACGTCGAGCGCCGTGGCTCGCAGACGGCGGTTGGGGGAGTCGAGCCGGGCGACGAGGGCCGCCGCGTCGTCGCGGGTGAGGTCGGGGAGTCTCGCAGGCGGGGCGTCCTTCGCCGCG
Source organism: uncultured Chitinophaga sp. (assembly GCA_964567835.1). Lineage (GTDB taxonomy): Bacteria > Planctomycetota > Planctomycetia > Pirellulales > UBA1268 > QWOP01. The sequence goes on from CAZMOU010000183.1 coordinate 2,505, forward strand.
AGCCGCCACACCCGGCCACGTTCCCGGTCGATGCGGCCTTGATAGTGGCTGGCGTGGTCGATGCGCTGCTCGTAGAAGTCGCACACGTAGAGCGCGCCGTCGGGCCCGAGTTGGATGTCGACCGGCCGGAACCAGCTGTCGTCGCAGGAGAGGGCCACGCCGACGTCGGTGGTGGCGATGCTCGATCGGTCGGGGCGGATCGCGCTTGCCGTCACCTGGCCCTGCAGCGGAGCGACGCCGAACAGCTGTCCGACGCGTTCGGGCCCCATCTCCGGGGCGTCGTTGACGGCCAGAGCGTGGGTGAAGCGAGGCGCACTGTGGTGGGCGATCGGCTCGAAGAAGCCGAAGGCGTAGGGGTTCGAGAGCTCGCCATGCTTCTCGAAGCCTTTGCGCGAGTAGCCCCCCTGCACGTAGTGGAAGCCGCGTGTGTCGCCGCCGTTGTGCCCGGAGAGGAGGCGTCCGGCGGCATCGATCTCGACGCCGAAGGCGTTGCCCCCCCCCTCGGCGAAGATCTCGTAGCGGCGGGTCGCCGGGTGGTAGCGCCAGATGCACTGCCCGACGGAGGTCACTGGCGCCGCGTCGCTGCCGGGCACGCGGACGCGGCTGGTGACGGTGCTCCCCTGGGCCCCGTAGAGCCAGCCGTCGGGACCGGGGCGGAGGTTGTTGGCGATCGAATGGGAGTCCTCGATGCCGAAGCCCTCGAGGCACACCTCCGGATCGCCGTCGGGCCGGTCGTCCCGGTCCCCGTCGGGGTAGAAGAGGAGGTAGGGGGGCTGGAGCACCCACAGGCCGGCGGGATCGAAGGCGAAACTCGACACCAGGCTCAAGCCCTCGACGAAGACGCCGTGCTTCTCCGGGATGCCGTCGCCGTCGGCATCCTCGTGGAACGAGATCCGATCACGGCCGGGGGCATGGTGCGGGGGAGGGGGGGGCACCTTGTCGTAGACGCTCCGCAGGAACGCGTCGCGGCTGACCATCGTCAGTCCGGCCGGTTCGGGGTATTGGATGAACTCCACCACCCAGATCCGGCCCCGGTCGTCCCACTTGAGGGAGAGCGGTTGGCGGATCGCCGGCTCGGAGAGGACGAGATCGACCCGGAGGTCCTCCGCGGGCCGGAAGGTGCCGGCCTGGGCGGCCGGATCGAGCGGCCCGGCGTCGTCGATCCGCCGCAGCGTCGCCTCGGCCGAGGCACGCGGCACCGGGGCCGCTTCGATCGCCGGGGCAGGGAGGCCACCGGCCGGTTCCCCCCCCCGGAACAGCCAACTTCCGGCCAGCCGGATCGCCTCGTCCCCCCCGAAGAGCACCGGGGCCGCCACGTGGAAGCCGGTGCGCCCGTCGCGCACGCAGGTCCGGATCGCGATCTCGGCCGGACGGCCCGGTTCGATCGTGCCGGCCCCGAGGGGGAAGCGGTCCTGGCCGCCGAGTCCGCTGCGGAACCGGGGGGGGAACTGTCCCGCCCCGCCGATCGCCCGACCATCGATCAGGATCTCGATGGCGGCGTCGAACGGCTCGACGAACAACTCGAGCGCACGCCCCTTCCAGGATTCGGGGATCGTCACCCGGCAGCGATACCAGCCGATGCCTTCGTCACCCCGTTCCGGTTGCCGGAAGACCTCCGGCA
>CAZMOU010000183.1:4135-8372 GCA_964567835.1 uncultured Chitinophaga sp.
CCGGGTGGCGGCCGCCACCAGGTCGGCCACCGGGACCCCCGGCACGGCGACGGGCCTGTCCTGGTCCGGCGCCGGTTGGTCGGCGAGCGCGGGACCGGCAGGGAGACCGGCGAGGCAGCCGATCAGGAGGGCCAGCAGCGTTCGGCGGCTCCCGGAGTGCGGGAGGAAGGCAGCCGGCATCGCTCGGTCTCCAGGGCAACGGGGGCGGGGGAAAGGCGGGCAGCCGCCAGCCCCGCGCGAGCCGATTCTAGTTCGTCGGGTCAGCCGACGGTGGTCGATCGGCCGGCTCGATGGCGGCAGGAGACGGTCCCTGCACGCCGGCAGGCGGGCGCGAAGGGACCGGAAACAACCCCGCTCCGTTGGAAATCGGGGGGGAATCTGGGGTGAAAGGGAGCCCGGTCGTCGACGTAAGTCGTGAACTGGCCCGGAAACACAGCAATCTGGGGGGGATGGGGATTCTGCGCAATGTCGAGTGATTTACAGATGATTCCTCCACTGTTACCCTCCGGCGACGGTTTTCGGTTCGCAAACTCTTGGAGCCGGCCGCATCCACCCGATGGAAGAGGGGACGCGGAGTCACGGAGGAGAGCCACGATGCGGTGTGTTTTCGGCGGTGACCGGCTGGGATTCGGACGCCTCGGTGGCCTGGTGGCGGCGGGTGCGCTGCTCGTCTCCCCCACCACGTCCTCCCTCCTGCTGACGGCAGTGGCGCTCGAACCCCGGGCGTCGGCTGCCGAGGCCGCCGCGGGCGAATGGCTCACCTCCTTCGACTCCGCCATGGCGGAGGCCGAGAGCACCGGGAAGCCCGTTCTGGTCGTCTTCACCGGGAGCGATTGGTGCCCCCACTGCCGGACGCTCGAGAAGAACGTCCTCGACACCCCCACCTTCCGCGATTGGGCGGCGGGCAGGCTCGTGCTCCTGGTCATCGATCTCCCGCAGCACGGCATCAGCGACGCCGTCCGGGCGGAGCGGTCGAAGGTCTGCATCCGCTACGGCGTGAGGAACTTCCCGGCGGTGCTCGTCCTCGGCCCGGACGGGGCCAAACTGGGCGAGAAGCGGGGGTATCAGGGACAGTCGGCGGCCTCCTGGGTGGCCGACATGGCCCAGTACATCCCCGCCGCCGCCCCGGCCACGCCCGTCGCCAAGGCCCCGCCGACCGTGGAGCGTGGGCCTGGGATGCCCAATGCCGTGGCGGTGCGGCAGGATGGGCCGGTACTCGATTCCCTCGACAAGGCGATCGAGACGGCCCGGGGAAACAAGCGACCGATCCTCCTGGTCGTCGCCCGACCGGGCGACAAGGCGGCCCAGAGCCACTCCGATTCGCTCATTTCCGACCCGGAGTTCGCCCCTTTCGTGCACGAGAACTTCGTCGTCGCCCATGTTCCGCCGAACGCCCCGAGCGGCTCGCAGGAGGCGGAGTCGCTGGAAAACCTGCTCGGCGGGGTGGAACTGGCGCCGGAGGCGGTCGAGTTGATCGTCACGGACGACGGCCAGACGCCCCTCTTCAGCCAGTCGGGGGCCCAGCCCCCCGCCCGGATCGTCCATGGCCTCCGCCGCTTCCTCGCGGCCCGACAGGCCTCCCGCTTCGGCGCCACCTCGGTCCGCTGACCGGAACCGGCTCGGACGCCGGGGGGGTCACTCCGCCGGCGTGGCCGTCGACGTGGGCTCGATCCTGAAACGGGCGACCTCGTCGTTGAGGTCGCCGATCGCCGTCCGGAAGCGGTCGACGGCGGCGGCGAACGACTCCGAGGTGAAGGCCGACTGCTCCGCTCCTCCGCGGAGACGGTCCATGGCGTCGCGCACCTGCCGTGTGCTCGACGCCTGCGACTCCATCCCCTCGCGGAGTTGCTCCAGCGAATCGGTCACCGCTTGGACGGGGGCCACGATGCGCGTCAGCCGCTCCCCCACCTCGGCGACCCTCTGGATGCGGTCGCTGACCTCGTTGCGGAAGCGGTCCATCTCCATCGTGCCGCTCGACACCGCCGACTGCATGTCGCGCACCATGCGCTCGATGTCCTTCGTCGCCAGCGCCGTCTGGTCGGCCAGACGGCGGATCTCCTGGGCCACGATGCGGAAGCCGCGTCCCGCCTCGCCCGCCTTCTCGGCCTCGATGGTGGCGTTCACGGAGAGGAGGTTGGTCTGGTCGGCGACCTTGGCGATCGTGGTCACGACGGCGGTGATGCCCGAGGCCCTCTGGCGGATCGTGGCCAGCTTGCGTGTGAACACGGTCATCGCGTCGTCGAGTTGCCGCATCGACTCCGACATCGCGTCCAGTCCCTCGCGTCCCTCGTCGGCGACGCGCGGCGCCTCCCTGGCGGCCCCGGTGGGGTTGGTGGTGGCTTCGAGCGGGGGATCGGCGTTGGAGGGGCGCAGCGGGATGCCGGCGGCGCCGTCGTGGGCCGAGCCGTGGAACCCGCGCACCGCGCGGTCCTGGCGCGCGAGCGCCGCCGACACGTCGGTCTCGTCGGCGGAGAGCCGCGTCACCGCCTCGCGGACCCGTCGCATCGCCTCCCGCATCGACGATGCCGTGCGTCCGGCGGCCGTGACGAGTCTGCCCCCCTCGTCCGTGCCTCCCGCGAGCGCCGGGCCCGAGAGGTCCCCCGAGGCCGCCCGGTCGAGGAGATCGGTGGAGACCGCCATCGGCAGGGTGACGGTCCGGCCGAGCCAGGCCGCGGCCAGGAGCGACGGGATCCCGACGAGGAGCGCCGACGCGAGTGCGGCGAGCGTCTCCCTCGCCCAGGGCCCACCGCGCTGCACCGACCCCAGGGCGACGATCACGGCGCCCCCCGGAAGACCGTCGACGCGACGCAGGGGAGCCGCGGCGCGGTAGGTCTCCCCGGCGGCCCGTCCGGTCACGCGTCCGCTGATGATGCATTCCCGCACCATCATCGCGTCGGCGGCCTCGAGCGGGGTGAGGGCGTCGGAGGAGTTGCCCCGCCCGTCGGCGATCCGGCTCACCACGGGAGTCGCGCGGGCATCGACGACCCGCATCTCGCGGACCTCGCCCGTGACGACGTCGGCGGCCAGGCGACGCAGGCCCGCGACGCGGTCGGCGCGGTCGAGGAAGTCGGCGGGGATGCCGACCCGGACGATCCGCGGACCGTCGACGCCGGGGACGCCGGCCCACTTCATCACCTTCCCTCCCCCTTCGGTCCTCGCGGCGTCCTGCACGAGGCTGGGGAGATCGCCACCGAGCAGCCTGTGATAGGCATGTTCCCGGGGCTGCTCGGTGGGGTCTGGGGAGAACACGAAGGACTGGAGTTGCGGATCGCTCGTGACGACGACGGCGCCAGCGGCGTCGGTGGCGAGCAATTCGACCGGGGAGAGGCCGGCGATCTGCCGCAGCCGCCCGTCGAGGTCGGCGCGGGGCACGCCCGCCTGTTCGGCCACCGCCACCAGGTGCGCGAGCAGCCGCCCCTGCGTCACCATCTGCTCGCCGATCTCCGCCTCCAGGCGGACCGGGAACTCCCCGGTCAACGCGGCGGCCCTGGCCACCACCTCGGCCACCCCTTCCGCGCCCGCACGGGTGCGCTCGTCGAGTTCGCGACGGTTGGCGAACGATCCGAGCAGGGCGGTGACCCCGACCGCGGTCGCCGTGAGCAGTCCGGCGGCCAGGGCGAGTCTCGAGGAAAACGGCATGGCGGATCTCCCGGGCGCGGGTCCCCCGGCAGGGCGGAACCGGGGCCCGGAAGAACAGTAGTGCGCGTTCGCGCCCGACGCCACCGCCGGGTGACCGCCCGGGCAGTTCGGGGGAGGGAGGTTCAGCGGGCGGGCGGCGGCGCGGCCGGCTCGACCGGCACGACCGCTGCGGCCGTTCCTCCCCGGGGCTGTTCCGGAGCCCCCGGGCCGAACGACACATCCGGGGCGGTGAGCGTGGCGGCGGGGTCCGCAGCCACCCCTCCGACGGTCAGTTGCTTGACCCTCCCGGCCAGGGCGCAGCCCGCCACGGGGGCGAGGGCGAACAGCGGCGCGACGAACCAGGGCAACCAGATCCGTATCGATCCCCCCCGGGCCCCGCGGGGGGCGATGACGCCCGCGGGAATCCTGCCACGTCGATCCTTCATCGGGCACCTCCCGCGGAACACGCCGGCCGACCCGGGCGGCACACCAACCGGGAAAGGCTCATACCGCCGCGCCGGCGGCGGCGGCAAGGGGAAGTGGGGCCCCGCACCGTCGCCGGGGATGGCCGAGGCGGGGATCGAACCCGCACGGAGATCACTCTCCACGGGATTTTAAG
>CAZMOU010000184.1:0-8335 GCA_964567835.1 uncultured Chitinophaga sp.
GGGTCAGGCGCCCTGGGTCAGGCGCCCTGGGTCAGGCGCCCTGGGTCAGGCGCCCGGCAGAAGCCGTCCGCCCCGGTCCCGCCGGTGGTGCCGCGGGATCCCTTGCCGGGGTGCCCGCGGGCTCCTACCCTCCCCCGCCGTCCTCCCCGTCCGCACCCGGCGGACCGACCGGACACGGGGCCCGCCATGCGCTCACTCGCCCGTACGCCGCTGCTGCTGCTCGTGCTCCTGGTCTCCACGCCTGCGGCGGTCCGCGGCCAGCCGCCGGCCGACCAGGGGCAGGAGTGGCGCGAGCACGACATCTCGGCCTGGGTCCGGCAGTCGGGGCCGGGCAGCCAGCGGCACGTCGTCGACTGGATCCTGCAGGAGACCGGTTCGGCGGCGTGGCACGGCGAGGTGCCGGCCTCCCTGTCGGCCGACGAGCGCGCGGTGCGTGTTTTCCATCGTCCCGAGATGCAGGAGCGCGTCGCCGGCATCGTGCGCTCTTTCGTCGCCGACGTCGACGTCCCGCACCGCTTCGCCGTCCGGGTCCTCGGCGTGGGGAGCCCGTCATGGCGGGGTGACGCGCGTGGCCTGCTGCATCCCGTCCCCACCGCCACCCCGGGCGTGCAGGCGTGGGTCATGTCGCGGGAGGAGGCGGCGACGCTCACGGCGCTCCTCCGTCGCCGCGGCGACTGTGCCGAACTCCCCACCGGCGTCGTCCAGGCCGCCAACGGGCTTCCGGCCGTCCTCCAGGGCGGCCGCCGCCGCCCCTACGTCCAGGAGGTGCAGCCGGGGCCCCCCGGCACGGGATGGCAGTCGCTCCCCGGCCTCTGCGACGAGGGGGTGACGCTCGAGGTCCAGCCGCTCGTCTCCGCCGACGGCGCGGCGGTCGAGGCGGTGTTGAAATGCCGGATCGACCAGATCGAGCGGATGGCGCCGGTGACGCTTTCCCTCCCCTCCCCGCAGCGGCAGCGGTTGCAGATCGAGGTGCCGCAGGTCTCCGCGGTGCGTGTCGGGGAGAGGTTCCGCTGGCCCGCCTCGCAGGTGCTCGTCGTCGGCCTGGGGTTGGTGCCGTGGCCCGTGCCCGGCAACAATACGGCCGCGTCGGCGGCGCTGCTGGCCGATGCGAAGAGGACCGACGTGGTGGTGGTCGTGGAGCCGAGGCTCCGCGGCTCGCCCTGACCACGCGCCCAGGAGCAGCGACGCCGGCGACCCTCCCCCGGTCGGACGGCGTCGGGCATGCCGACGGTGCGAGGTGTCGATCGCCCCCGCGGGCCGGTCGCCGTCGCTTCCCTTCCCCCCGCCGCAGCGACCGCAGGAGCCCCCGATGTCGTCCACTTCCCGCCGCCGCGTCGTCATCACCGGGATGGGTCTGGTTTCCCCGCTGGGCCTGTCGCCGACGGAGTTGTACGACGCGCTCGAGTCCGGGGCGAGCGGCGTCGGCGAGATCGGCCTCTTCGCGTCGGCCGGACTCCCTCTCCACCACGCCGCGGAGGCGCGGGCCTTCACCGGCGAGATCGACAACTTCGGCCCGCTCGAGGCCGAGACCAAGAAGGCGATCCGGAAGGGATTGAAGGTCATGTGCCGCGAGAGCCAGATGGCCGTGGCGGCCGCGCAGCGCGCCCTCCACGACTGCGGACTGACCGCGTCGGCGCGCGTCCCGGAGCGTTTCGGGTGCGTCTTCGGCTCCGACTACATGCTCACGCTCCCGGAGGACTTCACCTCCGGCGTGGCGAATTGCCGGGGCCCCGGCGGCTTCGAGTTCGGGGCCTGGGCGACCGACGGCCTGCCGATGCTCAATCCGCTCTGGCTCCTCAAATACCTCCCCAACATGCCCGCCAGCCACATCGCGATCTACAACGATCTGCGCGGGCCGAGCAACTCGCTCACCGTGCGCGAGGCCAGCGGCCATCTCGCCGTCGGCGAGGCGACGATGACCATCCAGCGGGGCGCCGCCGACATCATGCTGGCCGGGGCCACCGGCACGCGTGTCCATCCGATGAAGACGGTGCACGCCCTGCAGAGCGAGCAGGTGGCGATGGGTCCGGACGACCCCACCACCTGGAGCCGCCCGTTCGACCGACTGCGCCGCGGCATGGTGCTCGGCGAGGGGGCCGCCGTGCTCGTGCTCGAGGAGTTCGAGCATGCCCGGAGCCGGGGGGCGACGATCCACGGCGAGATCCTCGGGCATGCCTCGCGGCACGTCGCCGACCGCCTCAACGTGGGGCTGCGCCGCGGGGCGCTCGCCCTGGCCGCCGGTCGGGCGATCGAGATGGCGGGAAGCGCGGCCGCGGGGCCGGGGCACGTCCATGCATTCGGGCTGAGCACCGTCGGATCGGACCGGGACGAGGCGGCGGCGCTGCGGGACGTGTTCGGCGATCGTGCCCTGGCGCTGCCCACCGTGGCGGCGAAGGCGAACATCGGCAACCTCGGGGCGGCCAGCGGTCTCACGGAGTGCATCGCGAGCCTCGTCGCCCTCCGCCGCGGCGGCCTTTTCCCCCTGCGCAACTACGAGACCCCCGACCCCGAATGCCCGGTGCGCCCCGCCCGCCCGGGCGACGAGGCGGGGGGGTGGTTCCTGTCGTCGTCGGTCACCCCGCAGGGGCAGGCCGGGGCGGTCGTCATCGGCCGCTCCCCCGACGACGGCGGCGATGGACGGGCCGCTCCTTGACAGTCTCGATCCCCCCCCATACCCTTTCGGGTTGTGCCTCGTGGAGATGGCTGCTGGAGTCCGGACGCCGTCGGGACCGCGGCGCCGATGGGTGACGTTCCCCGTCGTGCGGCGGGATCGGCGGGTGACCAGTTCGTGTGTGGCGTCGGCCGGCCATGTCCCGCGGGCATCCCTGCTCCGCGGGCACCAGGCCCCTGGCAGGGCCGACATTCGCCGGGTCGGGACCGGAGACGCCCCCGGGGCGTCGTCGGGCCGATCGCCACGACCGTGTTCGCCGAGATCGCCGTCCGGGATTCCCATGAAGCCTGAAGAAATTCTCCGCATCGTCGATGCGATCCATCGCGACAAGAACATCGACAAGGAGATCGTCTTCCAGGCGATCGAGGCGGCCCTCGTCACCGCCCTGTCGCGGCAGTACGGCGAGACGGCCGACATCCGGGTGGAGATCGACCGGGCGAGCGGGCGAGTGCACGGCACGCGCGACGGCGTCGACATCGACACCGCCGAACTGTCAGGACGGATCGGGGCGCAGACGGCCAAGCAGGTGATCATCCAGAAGATCCGCGAGGCCGAACGCGACGCGCTCCACGACGAGTTCGAGGAGCAGATCGGCCAGATGGTGTCGGGCGTGGTCTCGCGCTTCGAGGGGGCCACCGCCACCGTCACCCTGGGCAGCACCGAGGCGATCCTGCCGCGCAGCGAACAGATCCCCGGGGAGACCTTCCATCCCAACGAGCGCATCCGGGCGACGATCTTCGAAGTCCGCAAGGTCGGCAGCCGGGTCAAGATCATCCTCTCGCGCATCCGCCCGCAACTCGTGCAGCGACTCTTCGAGCAGGAGATTCCGGAGATCGCCGACGGCGTGATCGAGATCCGGGCCATCTCCCGCGAGCCGGGCTACCGCAGCAAGGTGGCGGTGATCAGTTCCGACGCCCGCGTCGACTGTGTCGGCGCCTGTGTCGGTGTCCGGGGGAATCGCATCAAGAACATCGTCGAGGAGTTGGGGGGCGAACGCATCGACATCGTCCGGTGGAGCGACGATCTCCAGGTGCTCGTGCCCAACGCCCTGCAGCCCGCCGAAGTCGACGAGGTGATCCTCTGCCAGATGCTCGGCCGCGGCATCGTGCTCGTGCGCGAGGACCAACTGTCGCTGGCGATCGGACGGCGCGGCCAGAACGTCCGACTGGCGAGCAAGCTCTGCGGCTGGGACATCGAGATCATGACCCGGGAGGAACTCGATCAGCAGATCGAGCGGGCCGTCACCGGATTTTCTTCGATCCCCGGCCTCGACGAATCGGTGGCCGAGCGGCTGGTGGGGGAGGGTTTCCTCTCCTACGACGATCTCTCGGTGATCGAACCGGACGACCTGATGGAGATGGGGGGCATCCCTGCCGAGACCGTCGATGCGATCGTCGCCGAGGCCGAGGGGCGCGCCGCGCAGGCGGAGGCGGCGGCAGCCGACGAGCGCCGCAAGCAGCGCGAACAGGAGCGGATCGACCGGGCGACGGCGGAGGCGGACGCCGCGGAGCGGGCCCTGAACGCCGCCCGCGAGTCGGCCTCCGAAGGGGCGTCCGGCTTGGCGGTCCCGGAGGGTGGTGGCGGGGACTCCGTGTCTCCGGAGAGCAGCGTGTCCACCGGTGGTTCGGAGTGATGGACAGGCCGGTGGAGGGTGGTGGTGTGGCCTCCCCGTGGGGGCACGATGGCCGGAGCAACGCGGTTCCTGGGTCGTCGGTTCCTCCTCTGGGAGGGCTGACGACGCGGGTGGATGCCGGTCGGCAGGATTTTGCAAGGTACGGGGTTCCGGGTAGGTTTTCCGGAACGGACGCGGGGTTCGGTGAGCCCGGGTCGGTGGCGTTCGGTGCGGACACGTGGGCGGTGGCCCGACGAGGTGAGCGTGGCAGTTCGTATCTACACTCTGGCGAAGGAACTGAAGCTCGACAGCAAGGAGCTGGTCGAACTCTGCGCCCGCGCCGGAATCCAGGACAAGGGGTCCGCGCTCGCCAGCATGACCGACGAGGAAGTGGTCAAGCTGAGGGAGTTCATGGCCTCGAAGGCGAAGCCTTCGGAACGTCCCGCTCCCGGGGCGCCGCTGGTTCGTCCACCTTCCGCCGGGCGTCCCACGTCCACCGGGAAGCCGCCCGTCATCGCCCCGAAGACGCCGGCTGCCGGCGCCAAACCCGCATCGCCGGCTCCCCCTGAAGCGAAGCCCGCGGTGGTGATGCGGCCCCTCTCGGGGCCGCTGGGGTCGTCACGCGGCGATTCGCGCCGCGGCGGCGAGCCGCCCGTTCCCGAAGTCCGCGCCCAGGAACCGGACCAGCCCCTTCCCGAACCACGCCCGCAGGCGCCCGTCGCACCCCTTCCGCCGACGCCGCGGCCCGCCGGCCCGCTCCGGCGCGAGGACTACATCGCCCCGGGTGGCGTGGCCTCCCGCACCAAGCCCCCCGAGATCGGCGGTTCGAAGACCCCCGAGGGACGTCCGCGTCCCGGTGGAATCCGTCCGGGCGGCGACGGTCCCAAGCCGGTCCCCCGCCCCGCCTTCAAGTTGGCCCCGCTCCCTGCCGCGGGTCGCGCTCCGGTGCAGCGGTCGCCGCAGGAGCCCGCCGCGCAGAAGCCGGACGTGAAACTGCCGCTCGATGCCATCCGCAGCGCGAAGGCGGGGGGCACCAAGCCGCTGGCCGATCACATGCGCAAGGCCGAGCAGCGTCAGGCCGCCGAAGGCCGGCCGCGGCCGGGTGCACCCGCTGGCCCGGGCCGGTTGGCAGGACGCGCCGGACCTGGCATGCCCCTTCCCCCGCTCGACTCGGGCGTCCGGCCACGTCGGACGCCGACCAAGGGCGGAACGCCCGGCGACGACCTTCTCGGCGGCCGTGAAGCCCGTCAACTCAGCCGCAAGCGCGTCGACTCCCGCGGCCTCGGCGATGACGACGATGCGGGTGGCCGCCGCCGGCGTTCGTCGAAGCTGCGCCGTGGGGCCGCGGTCTCGACGGCCGCTCCGCGGAAGACGAACGCCTCGATCCAGGTGCCCTGCACCGTGCGGGCCTTCTCGGAGGCGATCGGTCTGTCGGCCAGCGCCGTTCTCAAGAAGCTGCTCACTTTCGGCATGTCGTCGATGCCGAGCATGGGCACGATGCTCGACCGGGACACGGTGGAACTGCTGGCCGCGGAACTCGGCGTGCAGCTCGACCTCAAGACCGCCGAGGATCTCGAGAAGGAACTCCTCGCCGGCTTCGACGCGGTGGACGAGGATCCCTCGCTGCGGCAGCCGCGGGCGCCGATCGTGACCTTCCTCGGTCACGTGGACCATGGCAAGACGTCGCTCCTCGACCGGATCCTCGGCATGAACGTGGCGGCGCGGGAGAGCGGCGGCATCACGCAGCACATCCGCGCCTACACCGTCCGGCACCACGACAGGGCGATCACCTTCGTCGACACCCCTGGCCACGAGGCCTTCACCCAGATGCGGGCGCGCGGTGCCAACGTCACGGACTGCGCCGTGCTCATCGTCGCCGCCGACGACGGCATCATGCCGCAGACGGAGGAGGCGATCAGCCACGCCAAGGCGGCCGGCGTGCCGATCGTCGTGTGCATCAACAAGATCGACCTTCCCGGGATCGACGTGCAGCGCATCTACCAGCAACTGGCCGCCTCCGACCTCCTCCCCACGGAGTGGGGCGGGGAGACGGAGGTCGTGAAGACCAGCGCCATGACCGGCGAGGGTGTCGATCAACTTCTCGACACCCTGCTCACGATCGCCGAATTGCACGACCTGCGGTCCAATCCCGACCGTTCCGCCGCCGGCGTCTGCCTCGACGCCTCGATCCACGAGGGGCGCGGCGTGTCGGCGTGTCTCCTCGTCCAGAAGGGGACGCTCCGTGTCGGCGACTCGGTCGTCTGCGGGCAGGCCAGCGGGACCGTCAAGGCGATGTACGACACCTTGGGGAAGAAACGCGTGGCGGAGGCCGGCCCCTCGCAGCCGGTGCTCGTCAGCGGTCTCGACATCGCGCCCGGCGCCGGCGACCGCTTCCAGGTCGTCGAATCGATCGCGATGGCACGCGAGGTGGCCCTGAAGCGGGCGGCGATCAGCCGGGAGAGCAATCTGTCGAGCGCCCCGGTGCACGTCACCCTGGAGAACCTCCTCGATCGTCTGGGCGCCCAGAAGGCCCCGACGCTCAACCTCATCCTCCGCGCCGATGTCCGCGGCTCGATCGAGGCGATCCAGAAGGAACTGACCAAGCTCGACCACCCCGAGGTGAAGATCCGCATCCTCCAGGCGACGGTGGGCGGCGTCACCGAGGCGGACGTCCAGCTCGCCGACGCATCCGACGCGATCATCATCGCCTTCAACGTCGTGCCGGACGAGCGGGCCCGCTCGCTCGCCGACGAACTCGGCGTCCAGGTGCGGCGGTACGAGATCATCTATCAGGTCACCGACGATCTGCGGAACGCACTCGAGGGCATGCTCGCCCCCGAGAAGCGCGAGACCGAGCTCGGTCGGGCCGTCGTGCAGCGCACGTTCACCATCAGCCGCATCGGGACGATCGCCGGCTGCCGAGTCATCTCGGGCGTGATCGCCAGGAACGGGCGTCTGCGGGTGATCCGCGAGAACCGTGTCCTCGGTGACTACGGTATCGAGTCGCTGAAGCGGGAGAAGGACGACGCCCGCGAGGTGCGCGACGGCCTGGAGTGCGGCATCAAGTTGGCCAACTTCAACGACGTCAAGGAGGGCGACGTCCTCGAGTGCTACCGGATCGAGGAAGTCGCACGGACGCTGTCGTGACCACCCGGCGCCAACTGAAGGCAGCGGAGGCGGTGAGGGAGGTGGTCAGCATGGCCATCCTCACCGAGGTGCGCGATCCCCGCGTGCGGGACGTGACCGTCACCGGCGTCGCGATGGACGCCGACATGCGGGGAGCGCTCGTGCGGGTGTCGGTGATGGGGGACGAGACGCGGCAGCGTCTGGCCCTCAAGGGACTCGCCTGCTCGGCCGGCTTCCTCCAGTCGCGCGTCGCCGATCGTATCGAGACCCGCTACACGCCGAAGCTCCGTTTCGAACTCGACGGCGGCGTGAAGAAATCGATCGAGATCGCGCGGGTCCTCGCCGAGGTGCTCCCGCCACCGTCCGCCGGAGCCGGCGACGCAACCGTCGATCCCGGCAGCGACCGGGCCGCCCCACAGGAAGACGAATGACCACGCCGAATCGTCAGCAGCCGAATCGCCAGCAGCTCGTGGCCAAGCTCCACAAGGCACTGCGTGCCCAGTACAAGCCGCTGGAGCCCGACACGCAGCGTCCCCTGCTCGAGCAGGTGCTGTACGCCTGCTGTCTCGAGAACGCCCCCTACGACGTCGCCGACCGGGCGTTCAAGCGGCTCGGCGAACGCTACTTCGACTTGAACGAGGTGCGCGTGACGACCGTCGCGGAGCTGGCCGAGTCGCTCCATGACCTCCCCGACCCGCCCCGCGCCGCGCTGGCGCTGCGCCGCGTGCTCCAGGGGGTGTTCGAGTCGACCTACAGCTTCTCGCTCGACGGTGCGAAGAAGCATTCCATCGCCCACGGCATCAAGACGCTCGAGCACATCCACGGGATCCCCCCCTTCGTCGTGGCGTTCATCGGATCGACCGCCCTCGGCGGCCATTTCATCCCGGTGGATCTCGGGGCGATGCAGGCGTTGTTCCTCGCGGGGA
>CAZMOU010000185.1:0-8264 GCA_964567835.1 uncultured Chitinophaga sp.
CGGCGCGCCCCGCCGCCGCTGCCGCCGCTCGTGGCGGCGCGAGGCCGGCCGCCGCGAAGGCCGCCGCCACCGCCGCACCGACATGCGCCGCCGCGCGGGGCACCCCCGCCAGGCGCGGGTTGGCGGTGCCCGCGACGCCGCGGCCGACGACCCGCGGCTGGCCATCGTCCAGGATCGCGAGCACCGCCCGGCAGCCGGAGCCGCCGCCGTCGATGCCGAGGAGGAGGGGCCCCTCCGGGGCCCGCGGAGAGGGGAGGACCGCGGGGCGGGCCGGCTCGGAGGCCGGCCCCCCTTCGAGCGCCTCGCGCAGCCGGCCGCCTGCCGCGGCCAGGAGGGCCCGGGCTTCGTCCGTGGGCACCTTCCGCGTGAAGGCCACGACGGCCGTCTTCACCTCGCCCGCGTGCCCCGCCAGGAGCTCCGCCGCCTCATCCGCGGCCAGGCCGGTGAGCGCGGCCACGATCCGTGCCGCCCGATCGCGGAGCTTCGTGTTGGTGGCGCGGAGATCGACCATCAGGTTGCCGTGGGTCTTCCCGAGGAGGACCATCGCGCCGGTGGAGATCGTGTTCAGCACGAGCTTCGTCGCCGTGCCCGCCTTGAGCCGGGTCGAGCCGGTGATCACCTCCGGCCCCACCGGCACCTCGATGGCCACGTCGACCGCCGCCGCGAGCGCCGAACCGGGCGTGCAGGCCAGGCCGATCGTCGCCGCGCCACGCTTCCGGGCGTGGGCCATCGCGGCGAGCACGTAGGGGGTGCGGCCGCTCGTGGCGATGCCGAGGACGACGTCGGCGGAGGAGAGGGCGATCCGGTCGAGATCGGCGACGGCGAGGTCGGCCGAGTCCTCCGCCCCCTCCACCGCCCGCCGCAGCGCCCCGTCGCCGCCGGCGACGAGCCCCACGACCATCCCCGGGGGCGTGTCGAAGGTGGGGGGGCACTCGGCGGCGTCGAGGACGGCGAGCCGGCCGGAGGTGCCGGCGCCGAGCTCGACGAGCCGGCCGCCCGAGCGGAGCCGGGAGGCGACCAGGTCGATCGCCCGGGCGATCGGCCCCTCCGCCCGCCCCACCGCCGCCGCGACGCGCGCGTCCTCGGCGTTCATGAGGCGGACGATCCCCGCCGCGTCGAGGCGGTCGAGCGCGGCGCTCGCCGGATTGGCGGCTTCGGTGGCGGGGTGCTCCATGGCGGCCACTATACTCCCGCACCATGGGGAGGCTGCCGATCGGTCCGGTCGACGTCGCGGTGCTCGTCGCGTTCCTCGCGTCGGCGGTGGCGGTCGGCATCCTCGCGGCGCGGCGCACGCGCTCGCTCGACGCTTATCTCCTCGGCGACCGCGATCTGCCCTGGTGGGTGATCCTCGGCTCGATCGTGGCCACCGAGACGAGCGCCGCCACGGTGCTCTCGGTGCCGGCGGAGGGATTCGGCGCGGCGGGGTTCCGTTTCCTGCAACTGCCCGCCGGCTACCTCCTCGGTCGGATCGCCATCGTCCGCTTCCTCCTCCCCCTCTACTTCGCCGGCCGGCTCGACACCGCGCACGAGGTCCTGGAGACGCGCTTCGGCCCGATGGTGCGGCGCGCGGCCGCCGGGATGTTCCTCGTCTGCCGCAGCCTCGGCGACGGCCTGCGGCTGTACCTCGCCGGCATCGTTCTCGAGCGCCTCACCGGCATGCCGCTCGCCGTGGCGATCGTGGCGATGGGGGTCGTGACCGTCGCCTACACCGTGCTCGGCGGCCTCCGCTCCGTGGCCTGGAACGACTGCGTGCAGCTCGTGGTGTACGTCGTCGGCGGGCTGGCCGCGGTGGGGGTGCTCCTCGACCGGATTCCCGGCGGCTGGCCGGCGGCCTGGGAATGGGCGGCGGCCCACGACAAGCTCCGCGTCGTCGACACCCGCTTCGATCTCGCCGATCCCTGGACGCTGTGGGCGGGTCTCGTCGGCGGCGCCTTCCTCTCCCTCGGCACGCACGGCACCGACCACATGATGGTGCAGCGCTACCTCGCCGCGCGGAGCTTCGGCGACGCCGCCCGGGCGGTGGTCGGCAGCGGCATCGTCGTGTTCCTGCAGTTCGTCCTCTTCGTCGGGATCGGCGTGCTCCTCGGCGCCTTCCACGCGCTCTCGGGGGAACCGGCCCCCGCGCGGCCCGACGAGATCTTCGCCGCCTTCATCGTCGACCACTTTCCGCGCGACACCGGGCTCGTCGGCCTGTTCCTGGCCGCGATCCTCGCCGCCGCCATGTCGACCGTGTCGAGCTCGCTCAACGCCTCGGCGTCGTCGTTCCTCCACGATTTCTGGATCCCGCTCGCCGGCCGGCCGGGAAGCGAGGAGGCACTGTTGTCGGCGACGCGCCGGCTGACGGTCCTCTTCGGCGCGGTGCAGGTGGCGGTGGGGATCGCGGCGCCGGCGCTCGGCGAGACGGTGATCCGGGCCGCACTGTCGATCGCCGGCTACGCCTCGGGCGCCCTCCTCGGGGTCTTCGCGCTCGGCCTGCGCCGACGCCGCCCGGGGGAGCGGGCGACCCTCCTCGGTGCCGCCGCCGGCGTGCTCGCGCTCCTCGCCGTGCAGTTCCTCCTGCCCGCCTCCGGCGTGCGCGTCGCCTTCCCCTGGTTCGCGCTCCTGGGGGCCGCCGTGACGGTCGCCACGGCGCTGGCACTCGCACGCCTCGAGGGCCGGAGCGCCCCGCGTCACCCCGACGGAGCCCGACGATGACGACACGTGTCCTCTCCCGCGCCGCGACGATCGTCGCGGCATGGGTCGCCGCGGCGGGTGGTGCCGAGCCCGCCGCGTCCCCCGCCGCGCTCGGCCTCGATCCGGCGCCGCTCGGGCGCATCGGCACCGAGGTGGAGGCGGCGATCGCCGCCGGCGAATGCGCCGGCGCGGTCGTCTGCGTGGGGCGGCGCGACGGCGTCGCGCTCGCGGGGGCGTGGGGCCGGCGCGTGGTGGAACCGGTCGAGGAGGCGATGACCGTCGACACCGTCTTCGATCTGGCCTCGCTCACCAAGCCGGTGGCGACCGCGACGCTCGCGATGCGGCTCGTCGAGGAGGGGAAGCTGCGGCTCTCCGATTCCGTCGCCGCGCACCTGCCCGGCTTCGAGGCGGAGGGGAAGGGGAAGATCACCGTCCGCGACCTCCTCCTCCACTCGAGCGGCATGATCGCCGACAACGCGCTGGCCGACTACGAGCAGGGGCCCGACGAGGCCTGGCGCCGCATCCTGGCGCTCGCCCCGATCGCGCCGCCGGGGGAGCGGTTCGTCTACTCCGACGTCAACTTCCTCCTCCTGGGGAGGATCGTGGAGGCGCTCGGCGGCGCGCCGCTCGACCGTGCCTTCGCGGAGCGGGTCGCCGCGCCGCTGGGCCTGACCGAAACCGGCTTCCTCCCCCCGGCCCCGCTCCGGCCGCGCATCGCCCCGACCGAGCGCCGCGGCGACCTCTTCCTCCGCGGCGAGGTGCACGACCCCCGCGCCGCGAAGCTCGGCGGCGTGGCGGGGCACGCGGGGCTCTTCGGCACGGCCACCGACCTCGCCGCCTACGCCCGGGCGCTCCTCGGCGGCGGGAGCCTCGGCGCGGCGCGGATCCTCTCGCCGCAGACGGTGGCCACGATGACGCGCGCGTGGCGCGTGCCCGGGGGGGGCCTGCGCGGGCTCGGCTGGGACGCGCAGAGCGCCCTCTCCGGCAACCGCGGCGATCTCCTCAGCCAGCGCGCCTTCGGCCACGGCGGCTTCACCGGGACGGCCCTGTGGATCGATCCCGGCCTGGATCTCTTCGTCGTCTTCCTCTCGAGCCGCCTCCATCCCCACGGCAAGGGCGTGGTCAACCCGCTGGCGGCGCGCGTGGGGTCGATCGCCGCCGCGGCGGTGCGCACGCCGGGAGCGGCCGTGCCGCGCGCCGGCGTGGCCTGCGGCGTCGACGTCCTCGAGAGCGGCGGCTTCCGCGAGCTCGCCGGGCGGCGCGTGGGGCTGATCACGAACCACACCGGCCGCTCGCGCGGCGGCGTGCCCACGGCGACGCTCCTCGCCGGCGCGCCGGGGGTGGAGCTCGTCGCCCTCTTCAGCCCCGAGCACGGCTTCGCCGGCGCTCTCGACCAGGCGGAGGTCCCCGATGCCCGCGACCCCGACACCGGCCTGCCGGTGCGGAGCCTCTACGGCCGCACGCGCCGGCCGACGGCGGGGATGCTCGCTGACGTCGACACGCTCGTCTTCGACATCCAGGACGTCGGCTGCCGCTTCTACACCTACGTCTCCACGATGGGGGAGGCGATGCGCGCGGCCGCCGAGCACGGCAAGCGCTTCGTCGTCCTCGACCGGCCCAATCCGCTCGGCGGCGTCGAGGTCGCCGGACCGGTGCTCGACCCGGGGGCGGAGTCGTTCGTGGCCTGGCATCCGCTGGCGCTGCGCCACGGGATGACCGTGGGCGAGCTCGCGCGGATGTTCGCCGGGGAGCTCGAGCTCGATCTCGACCTCGTCGTCGTCCCCTGCGCCGGGTGGCGGCGGGCCGACGCCTGGGATGCCACGGGGCTCGAGTGGGTCAATCCCTCGCCCAACATGCGCAGCCTCGCCGAGGCGTTCCTCTATCCCGGCGTGGGGCTCCTCGAGATGACGAACGTCTCGGTGGGCCGCGGCACCGACACCCCCTTCGAGGTCGTGGGGGCGCCGTGGATCGACGGCCGGCTGCTGGCGGACGAGCTCGCCGGCCGCGCGATCCCCGGCGTGGCGATCGTGCCGGTGTCGTTCACGCCCGACGCGAGCCGGTTCGCCGGCGAGCGCTGCGGCGGCGTCAACCTCGCCGTCACCGACCGGGCGGCGTTCGATCCGGTGCGGCTGGGGATCGAACTGGCCGCCGCCCTCCGCGCGCTCCATCCGCGGGAGTGGCAGGCGGAGAAGTGGGGGACGCTCCTCGGAGACCGCGAACTGCTCGACGCGCTCCTCGCCGGGCGTCCCGCCGACGAACTCCATCTCCTCGCCGCCCGCCGGCTGCGGGGCTTCGCCGAGCGGCGCGGGAGATGGCTCCTCTACGACTGACCGCCACCGGACGGGTGCGTCGGCGGCGACGGAGGGGGTAGACTCCGGCCCCACCCCGACGAATCCCCCATGCCATCACCCTTCGGCGCGCTCAAGCGACTCTTCCGCGGCATCGTCGGCACCGACGCGCTCGAGCGCCGGCACGCCGACCATGACGCGCGGATGCGGCGCGATCTGCTCCTCCTCGGCAACGCCCTGGCCACGGCGCGGGCCGACCGGTCGGATCTCGAGCGGCTTCCCGACTACCGCCGCGTCGCGGAGGTGACGGGGCTCCTGCAGACCTGGCGCGTGGAGGGGGTCGATCTGGTGCGCGTGGGGGGGGACCTCGACGGTGGCTACGTGATGCTCGACACCCTCCGCCCCCCGACGGTGACGGCGGGCTACGGCTTCGGCGTCGGCCACGACGTGTCGTGGGACGTCGCCGTGGCGGATCGGGGGATCGACCTGGTCCTCTACGACCACACGGTGCGGGGCCTGCCGCAGCCGGTGCCGCGGGCCCGCTTCGTGCGGCAGGGCATCCGCGGTGCGGAGCCCGTGGCCGGCTGCCGGACGCTCGCCGAGGTGGTGGCCGACAACGGCCACGGGGGACGCCGCGATCTGGTCCTCAAGATGGACATCGAGGGGGCGGAGTGGCCGGTGCTCGCCGAGGCGTCGAGCGGCACGCTCGAGCAGTTCTCGCAGATCGCCGTCGAGTTCCACGGCCTGTCGCGCGTCCTCCATCCGGAGGGGCACGCGTCGGTCGTCGCGGGCCTCGCGAAGCTCGCCGTCACGCACGTGCCGATCCACGTCCACGGCAACAGCTACCACCTCCCCCTCTGGATCGGCGACCTCGTGCTCCCGGAGGTGCTCGAGGTGACGTGGGCCCGCCGCAGCGACCACGAGGGGCGGTTCGTGCCGCGCGGCGAGCCGTTCCCCACGGAACTCGACCGGCCGAACCTCCCGCGCCGCCCCGACATCTACCTGGGGCGCACGTTTTCGCGGGGCCCCGATCCCCGTGCCGGCCGCACCGGAGGTTGAAGGCTCCCCGGACGACGATTTTTCTCTCGCCTCCGGCGCCGGTCGGGTCTTGCCGTCCGTGGAAAAAGTCATCCGTGACCTTTTTCCACGCGCGACACCCCCGAAAAAGCCGGGGTTTTTCGGGGGTGTCAGCCGCCGCATCCAGCGGCGGGCACTTTGACCACTGTCTGCTATGATGATTCGCGGTGACGGGAGAGCGGTGGCGATCGCCACTGGCTCCGGTCACCGACCGTTCCCCGGTGACGGCCGGGGAGAAAGCCGCCCGGCGGCGGAGTGCGTGCAGGCACCGCGACGGCTGGGATTCCTCGTAACCAAAGGAGGTGATTCAGTGACGCATAGCGACTGTACCGAGAGGCTGCGCCGCTGACGGCGGGTCGACGGGTCTGCCGTTGCCGCAGCCCGTCCGCAGGGGAGCGTCTCCGGTCGGCCGCCAAGCCACCGCGTTTGGCCTCCGCCGGACCGACACCTGCTGACGAACTCTCTATGGCTGCCGCCCCCGCGAGGGGGCGGCAGTTTTTTTTGCGCACGGGTGGAGTCGGCGCGTTCGTTCGGCCGCGCCGACGACAGCATGGCGCACCATTCGGGCGGTGAAGCGCTCAGGCCCGCTTCGTGCCCCGGCGCCGCTCGGCGATTCCGAGCACTCCGGTCACGAGCGCGACGATCGTGCCGAGTCCGGCCGGATCGATCTCGGGGACGGCCGTCGCGTTGCCGGTGACGAGGGTGCCGAGGTTCGTGACGCCGAAACTGCTGTTGTGGTCGATCACCGCCCACACCTGCCCCGCCGCCGCATCGACGCCGAAGGCCCCGAGCATTTTCGCGCCGTTCCAGCCACCGTGGGAGTCGAGGAAGCTCTGGTAGGAGGTGGTGTAGGCACCCGCCCACTCTCCCGCCGCGCCGTGGTTGCCGAGCGTCGCGAGCTTCCACAGGCCGTCGGCCGGATCGTTCCAGCCGAGGTAATAGTCCGTGGGACTCGCGCCGACGGGAATCACGCCGTCCACCTGCATCACCATCAGGAACCGGGTCTGGTCGAGGCCGTCGAGCGCGAGCCCCGACGATCCACCGAACGCGGAGGTGACGGTGGCCGACTGGCCGAGGTCACCGGCGACGAGCGCGGCGGTGGAGAAGCCGTCGGTGAACGTGCCGTAGTTGGAAAGCGACTCCCCGGAGCCGAAGACTTTCTCGTAGGTCGCCGCGCTGCTCTGGGAGACGACCGCGTTGTTGAGATCGACGCCGGCAGCGGCCTTGAAGCGGCCGTTGTTGACGAGCACGACCGGCGCCGAACCGATCGCGTCGCCCCGCACGATCTCGACCGTGCCCCCCCGCACCGTCGTGCCGCCGCTGTAGCTGTTGGCGTTCGAGAGCGTGAGCGTGCCGTTCCCGGTCTTCTCGAGGGCACCGGTGCCGGCGATCGATCCGGTGAACGAGCCTCCGCTCGTCGTGATCGTGCCGCCGCTGGTGGTGATGTTGCCGGAGGTGAGCGTGGTCACGGTGGCCCCTGCGGCGCCGGTCGCCAGCGTGGCCCCGGCGAGGTTCGAGACCACGGCCGAGCCCGCCGACGCGTCGATCGTGCCTCCGGTCGCGGTGCCGGCGACGACGGCCTCGCCAGAGCCCGCGGTGACGCTGCCCGAGGAGATGTCGCCCACGTTCGTGCGCCGGACGAGGGTCTGGATGTTCGCGGAGAAGGTCGACTGGTAGTTGAATCCGCCGGAGTTGTTGAAACTCATGTCCCAATAGGTGATCCGGCGGGACGTCGTGAACTTCGCCAGGTCGAGTTGGATGCCCGCCAGATTGGTCGACGACAACGCGGCGGGCGCGGCCGATTGCTCCTCCAGGGTGAATTGGAGCGCCGAGTTCCTCTGGTTCGCGTTGTTCGAGTAGTCATAACTCCCGAGCGAGATCACGAACCTGTCCAAGAGCAGGGCGCCGGACGGGTCATCATGATTCACGGTGGTGTACGAGCTCGAAGAGGCGTACTTCCCCATCACTGATGCTTTGGTGAAGGACGTGCCGTCGAAATTGACCGTGTAATCGAGCGGACCGCCGTAGGACTTCGAGGTGCCGTAGTCGGAGGTCGGTGACATCGCGTCGTCGAACTTGATGATCCCGGAAACCTTCGCTCCGGTCTTCACGTCGGCAGGGAAGGAGCCGCTGCCGGCGAGTTGGGCCACGGTCACGACGCCGGTGTAGCCGTACTCCACCACCGCCGCCTGAGCCGGTGACGCGGGGCAGAGCCCGAGCATCGGG
>CAZMOU010000186.1:0-3051 GCA_964567835.1 uncultured Chitinophaga sp.
GGAGGTACTCGAGGTCGAAGAAGTCCTTGACGCGGTTGTAGCCGTTGGAGTGGGCCCGGCCCATGAAGCCGTAGCCGATCATGCCGATGCGGAGGGGTTTGGCCATCGTGGTGACTCTTTCCTGTACGGGACCGGGGGAGAGCGGGTGAAGGGGGGCGGGGAACCGACGCCGCGGCTCACGCCCAGCCGTGGGCGTCGCGGACGGCGATCATCGTGCGGAGGATCGTGTTCCAGGTGTGCGGGTTCTCGAGCGTGGCGTTGGGGAACATGCAGCCGTCCCAGCAGATGTGCCGGATGCCGCGCTCGGCGGCCCCCTTCAGCCAGTAGCCCGAGCACTTCACGATGTCGAGCTTGCCGCCCGGATCGTCGGCGGGACAGTGCTTGCCGGTCTTGTCGTGCGAGCCGGCACCGTGCACGTGGCCGTCGTTCTGGGCGACGTGGAAGTCGATCGTCCAGGGGCGGAGCTTGTCGGTCATCGTCTCGTAGGCGGCCCAGAAATCGGCCTCGGAATGGCCCGGCTTGAGGAGCGCGTGCTCGGGGGCGTTGTAGCCCAGGAGGTAGAGGTAGGTGTGGGCCAGGTCGCACTGGAAACCGAGCGACCCGGGCATGTCGACCGCCTCGAGGAGGTCGAGCATGTCCTTCCAGGAGTGCATCCCCGCCCAGCAGATCTCCCCCTCGGCGGCGAGCCGCTCGCCGTGGCCCGCGGCCACGATCGCCGCCTCGCGGAAGGTGGCGGCGATGCGCTTGGTGTTCGCCGCGGCGTGCTCGCGCCACTTGGCGACGCCGAACTCGGCCGAGTCGATGCGGATCACGCCGTACTGCCGCACACCGTGACGCTCGAAGATCTTCGCGATCCGGCAGGCCTTGCGGACCGCGTCGACGAACTTCCGCCGCTGCACCGGGCAGCCCATCGCCGAATCACCCACCGTGCCCGGCCAGATCGGGGCCACGAGCGATCCGACGGCGAATCCGTGGGCGGCGATCTTGTCGGCGATGCGGCGGAGCTCGTCCTCGGAGGCGTCGGGATTGGTGTGGGGAAGGAAGAGGAAGTAGTCGATGCCGTCGAAGCGCTGGCCATCGACCCGCGCCGCCGCGGTCAGCTCGAGCATCCTGTCGAGGCTGATCGCCGGCTCCTGCCCCTCGCCGTCCCCCTTGCCGACGAGGCCGGGCCACATGGCGTTGTGGAGCTTGGGAAGCGGGTGGCTCGACATGGGTGCACCTTTCAGACGTGGAACGGGTCGGGCGTTCGGGAGGATGGAGACATCGGCGGCCTGACGCCGCCCGGATCGACGCGGGATCAGCGTTTCCGGCCGCTCTTCGGAAGATCGGCGTGGACATCGGGGCCGAAGTAGCGGAGGGCGACGAGCGGCCCCGGACCGGTGTTCACCACCTCGTAGCCCGCCGCGGCGGCGTCGGAGGAGATGAAGAGCTCGTCGGCGGTCATCTGGCCGAAGCGGATGAGCGTCGGCGTGGCGACGTCGTGCACGCCCACCTTCCCCTCCCCCTGGACGGTGATCCAGCCGCTCGCGCCGGCGTCGTGCATCGTGATCCGGGCTCCCGGCGCGAGGGTCAGCTCCTTGGCGCTGAACAGCTGCCGGCCGTCGACGTGGCCGTAGACGATCCAGCGGTCCTCGGCGCCCGGGGTGGAGCGCGAGGCGTCGAGAATCGGCTCGAGGTAGTTGGCTTCCTTGAAGTGGGTGTCGACGTTCTTCTCCCAGTCGAGCTGGCCGATGATGAAGTCGAGGTCGTGGTGCTTCTCCTGCGGCATGTCCTTGACGAGCAGGCTCCACGGCACGGCGCGCCCCTCGACGAGCGACTGGAACATGCCGAACACGTCGCTGCCCCACTGCGGCTCGTAGGTGAGGAGCGACCCCGGCGCGTGGAGGACGCCCGGCGGGATGAGCCAGCCGGTGCCGCGCTTGAGGCGGTAGGCCTTGGCGAGATCGATGATCCCGTTGTCGCCGCGGTTCCAGTTCTCCAGGCACTTCCGCACGTCGTCCTTCGTGGTGCCCGGCTCCAGGCCCATGAAGGTGTAGGGGAAGTTGTTGTCGCAGTTGTTGTACTGCGGCGGGAAGTAGTAGCTCTCCGGCTTCCCCTCCTGCCCGACGAGCTTGGCGTCGTCGAACGATTGGTGCATGTGGTGGGGGATCGGACCCATGTTGTCGAAGAACTTCGAATACACCGGCCAGCGAGCGTAGGTGTCCCAGATCGCCTTGCCGACGAGTTTCCCCTTCCCCTCGGCGACGGCGTCCCGGAGGAGGAAGCGCTCGCCGCCGTGGACGCACCAGGAAAGCCCCTCGTCGGGCACGCGCCCCTCGTTGGCAGCCTCGGTGGTGCTCGCGAACCAGCGCTCGTCGATGCCGCCGCGGTCGAGGCCGTAGGCGTAGTAGTCGTCGGGATGGAGGCGGACCCGCTTCCCCGGATGGAGGAAGCTCCGCGGCACCCAGGTGGGGGAGAGGCGGAGGATGCCACGGCCGGCGTCCATCGCCTTGTCGAGGGCGGCGCCGACGTTCTTGGCTTCGGGGAGGCGGGCGGACGTGGCGGTGGCCATGGAGAGTCTCGTGGCTCGAGGAGCGGGGCACCCTCCGGCACGGGCCGGAGCGCCGGGACGGAGGCGGGATCGCTCCTCCCCCTTCCCGAACGCCACGTTGTACGAATCCCGCGGGCGCCCCGCAAGCATCGCGGCGAGGCGCCTTGCCCGGCGCGGCGCGGCCGGGATGATGGTCTTCGCCGCACCGCCACCGCCCGCCGACCCGAGGGACGCATGTCCGCCGCGCTTCGCCGTCTCCTCCTCCTCGCGCTGACGGCGATCGGCGGCGCCGCGGCGACGGCCGACGAGTTCCCCCGCTTCATCGTCCCCGGCCACGAGCGGTCGATGGCGCTCCTCGACGACCTCCACCGCCTGCATCACGCCACGGCCTCGAGCGACTGCACGCTGTGGGATGCCTGGCTGCCGCACGCCACGCTGTGGGCGTCCGAGGGGGCGGGGCGTCACTACCGCGCGTCGCTCGCCCGACGACGCATCGACGACGAGGGCTACGTCTCCATGCA
>CAZMOU010000186.1:3061-8107 GCA_964567835.1 uncultured Chitinophaga sp.
CCGCGGCAGGGCCCATGCCGAGGGCTGGCCCTCCCCCGCCGGGCAGCAGAGCACCGGATCCGGCTGGCACTTCTCGGTCGCCGGCGACGAATGGGCCGTCCAGCAACTCGGCCTCCGGGCCCTCGATCCGCCGGGCGGCTTCCGCGTCGAGGGCGCGACGCCGCGCGCCGCGGCCGATCCGCTCCGCGGCATGCTGCTCGACGTCGATGCCGATCGTGCCACGCTCGCCACCCCCTCCTTCCGCTGCGGCACGATCGTCGCCCCCTTCGCCCGGATCGAGTGGGGCGCCGAGCGCCTGCCGTCCGGGGCGACGGCCCGCCTGCGGTGGCGGATGGAGGGCACGGAGGCATGGCGACCGGCGGCCGGGGTGGCGCTACCGCCCCCCCCGGCCGATGGCAGCATGGTCTTCGTGCATCTCCCCCTGTTCCGCGAGCCCGGCTACGCCGGCCTGCTCGGGGGCTACTCGATCGAGATCGACGGCGCCCGCGGGGCCACCGTGGCGATCAAGTCGGTGATCACGGCGGTCGACACGCGGCATCCGATCACCGGCGCCCTCTTCATCCGCGGCTGCGCCGAGACCTTCGCCTGGACCGGCGACGTCGGCTTCCTCCGCGCGTCGCTGCCGCGGATGCGGCACGCGGCGCGACACTCGCTCGACGAGTTCCGCGTGCGGGAGGAGAAGCACGTCGTCGTCGGTTGGGTCGGCCACGACGGCCGCTCCGGCCTCGAGGTCGCCCCCGACGGCACGAAACGGATCCTCCCCGGTCTCGGCGTCGGCAACAACTACTGGGACCTCCTCCCCTTCGGCGGCCACGACGCGGTGGCGACGATGGTCCTCGCCGACGCCCTTCTCCGCCTCGCCGCTGCCGAGGAGGCGGCCGGGCTCCACCCGGAGTGGATGGTGCCGGATCGCGCCACGAGAGCCGACGGCCGCGACGCGCCGCTCGATCCCGCCGACCTCCGTGATCTGGTCGCCGCCATGCGGGCCGACTTCCAGCGCCGTTTCTGGAATCCCGCCACCGGCCGTTTCGTCGGCTGGATCGATCTCGCGGGGAAGGCCCACGACCACGGCTTCACGTTCGTGAACCTCGAGGCGATCTGCCACGCCATGGCGTCGGAGGAGCAGGCCCGCACCATCCTCGCCTGGCTCGACGGCGAGCGCGTGGTCGAGGGGGACACGTCGCAGGGCGCGGACATCTACCGGTGGCGCTGCGCCCCCCGGGCGACGACGAGGCGCAACGTCGAGACCTACTGCTGGGTCTGGTCGGGCCCGGAGACGATCCCCTTCGGCGGGCAGGTGCAGGACGGCGGCGCGGTGCTCGGCTTCTCCTACCACGACCTGATGGCTCGCCTGGCAACGTACGGCCCCGACGACGCCTGGAGGCGGTTGGGCGAGATCCTCGCCTGGTACGACGAGGTCAAGGCGGAAGGTGGGTACCGGGCCTACTACGCCCCGGAGAAGGAGCGCGGCACGCTCCAGGGGGGCGGGACGGCGGGGGGCCTCGGCGTCGACGCCGAGTTCATGGAAAGCGTCCTCCTGCAGCAGGTGATGCTCGACGGCTTCCTCGGCTTCGAGCCGACCGCCGCGGGATGCCGCGTCCGCCCCCGGCTCCCCGCGGACTGGCCGGAATTGACCGTCACGGCGATCCGGCTGCGGGGGCACGTCGTCGACGTCACCGCCCGCCGGGACGGGAGCGTCACGGTCCGGCGGCAGGCCGCGGGGACCGGCCCCCTGCCGGTGGTGGCGGGCGACACGACGGCGATGCTGCCGCCGGAGGCCGGCGCGGTGGTCACCCTGCCCGCTCGGTGACGGACCCCGCGGGGCCGTGGTCGGCCGCCCGCGGCGGCCGGTCGAAGACCGCGACGAGCGCCGGGAGGCAGAAGATGTCGCAGAAGAGCGCGATGCCGAGCGTGACCACGCCGAGCATGGCGAAGGCGCGGTGATCGCGGCTCTCACTCAGGAGCACCGACGAAAATCCGGCCACGAGCACGATCGTGGTCATGATCATGCCGGTGCCCACCTCGGCGAACGCGCTGCGGATCGCCTCGGTCTTCCCGAGCCCCTGGTCGAGCTCGAAGCGGTAGCGCGAGAGGAAGTGGATCGTGTCGTCGACGGCGATCCCCAGGCAGATCGTCAGGGCGCACACCGCCACGATGTCGAGCGGCTGGCCCGTCGCCACCATCCACCCCGCGGCGGCGCCGAGGGGGAGCATGTTGGGGACGATGGCGATCAGCCCCAGCCGCAGCGACCGGAACGCCACCACCATCACCACGAGGATCTCGATCGCCGCGGTTCCCAGGCTCCGCGCCAGGTCCATCACCACCTGGTAGAGGTCGCGCCAGCGCATGATCGGCTCGCCGGAGAGGGAGAGTTCGAAGCCGGGATGGGCCGCCTCGATCCGCCGCAGCCCCTCTTCCACGCGCTCGAACGTCGGCTTGCAGGCGACCGTGCCCCGGTCGGGCACGCGGAACGTGACCCGCGCGCTCCCCTTCGCCGGATCGTAGAGGCTCTCCTTGAGCGGCGGCGGCAGGAGGTCGAGGAGATCCATCCGGTCACGCGCCGCTCCCTCGCCGGGGAGGGCGTCGACGAGGCGGCAGACCGAGAGCGGATGGCCGAGGAGCGGCTCGGCGGCGAGGAGCCGATCGACCTCGCCGAGGACGTCGGCGACCTCCTCCGGCGGCCGCTCGCCCGCCCAGGAGAGGTCGGCCGAGCAGACGTCGAGGCCCCCCATCGCGCGGTCGATCTGGTCGAGAGCCCGCTGCGCCGGGCTGCCCGGGGGGAGGATGTTCGCCTTGCGGTCGTCCGGCTCCAGACGCAGCGCGAGGATGGCGAGGAAGGCGAACAGGCCGATGGTCAGGGCGCTCGTCGCCCGGGCATGGCGGAGGGTGAAGTCGATCCCGCGGGCGACGCGGTGGAGCTGGCCGCCGATCACCTCCCGGCCCGCGCCGCGGGCGAGGACGCGGCTCCACGGCGTGGCGCAGCACAGCGGCAGCACCGTGAGCACCGCCACCCAGGTGCAGGCCACGCCGATCACGCACGACCAGCCGAAGTCGCGCACCACCTCGTGACGCGCGAGCGACAGCGACGCCATCCCGATCGCGGTCGTGATCATCGTGAGGAAGCAGGCGACGCCGACGGTGGCCAGCGCCCGGCGGCAGGCCTCGCGCGGCGCGAGTCCCGCGGCGAGACCGCGCCTGATGTCGACCATCATGTGCACCGAGTCGGCGAAGCCGACGAGGCTCAGGAGCACCGGGAGGATGACGTGGCTGAAGGGGTTGTCCTCCAGACCGATCGCGCGCACCAGTCCCAGCGTCCAGACGACGCCGAGCGCCGGCGCCGCCGCCGTCACGAGCACCACCGACAGCCCGCGGAAGAGCACGGCCGAGAGGGCGAGGATCAGCCCGTAGCCGACGAGCTGGAAGATCCGCTCGTTGGCGTCGCGGTTGCGCACCCATTCCAGCCGGATCGGCACCGGTCCGGTCAGCGCACAGGTGATCGGCACCCCGGGATGTTCGGCGGCCGCCGCCCGGGCGGTCTCGACGACGCGGTCGGTGACGTCGGCCTCGTCCTGCACGAGCGCCCAGTCGTAGGTGACGAGCAGGAGGAGGGTGCCGGCGTCGGGGGAGAGGAGCTGCCCGACGACGAGCGGATGATCGAGCGCCTTCTCGCGTGCCACCTCGAAGCGTCGCGGCGACGCCGGACCGCGCGGCAGGATCGGCTCGGCGAGCCCGAAGACGTTGAGGGGCGGGGCACGGTCGAGCCAGGTCACCCCCGCCACGGCGTCGAGTGCCTCGAGCCGCTCGACGACGTGCCGCAGCGCCGCCGCCCCCTCGCGCGTGAACACGCTCGGGCACTCCACGACGAGGATCGCGTCGGCCCTCCCCAGCGCCGACCCCCGGCCGCGGCCGGCACGCCGCTGGCGCGGCCGGGCCGCCTCGGCCCGTGGCGCCCGCGCCGGACCTCCCGCCGCTCCGGCCGCCGGTTCCTTCGCCGCTCCATCCCCCTCGGCCCGTCCCTGCCACCAGCCGCCGTTCCAGGCCCCCTCGGCCCAGCGCGGATCGCGGTAGCCGGAGACCGCCAGGGCCGTGAGCCCCGCGGTGAGGAGGAGACACAGCCACGGGCGGTCGACGAGCGACCCGAAGGCGCGTGCCGTGGCGGAGAGCCGCGGCGGCGGATGATCCCCGGCGCTCGGGGACGGCCCGCCGACGGCGGAGGGATCGCTCGTCACCGGCGCCCCCGCATGGCGCGGATCGCCTCGTCGCGCGTGATCCGGCCGTCACCGTCGGCGTCGAGGAGCGAGAAGGAATAGTCGCGCACGATCCGCGGGGCCTCCGTGCGGACGACGACGCCGTCGCGGTCGGCGTCGAAGCGCTCGAGGAAGCGATCGGCCCGCGCGGCGGCGACGACGTCCTCCGGCTCCGCCGCGGCCGACGACCGCGGCGCCCGCTCCTCGTCCCCCCCCACCGGCCTGGCCACCTCGAAGAACGCCAGCGCCATCTCCTCCCAGGTCTGTTCCCCCCACATCACCGTCTCGGCGGGATCGGGGTTGGCGGGATTGCCGGCGGAGTTGTCGAAGCGCGCGACGATCTCCAGGGCGTCGACGCCGTCGAGCGGCAGCGCTTCGTCGAACTCGTAGGTGTGCTGCCAGTTGAAGTCGTAGCGGGGAACCGAGAGGAGGACCACGGTCTCCCCCCCGCGCCGGGCCCGCAGTTCGAACGCCTTCCCGCGCAGATGCATGTGGGGGGAGACCGCCAGCAGCGTGCTCCCCTTCGAGAAGCCCTTGAGCTCCGCGCGGACCTCGTGGTCGGCGGCGTGCGGCGGGATCTCGAAGTCCTGCTCGACCGCGGCGAGCGTGATCACCTCGTGCGTCACCTCCTCGCGCGGCATCGTCACGATGCCGATCTTCGTGAGGTCCCCGTGCGGCTGGCCGTCGGGGGTGTAGTGCATCTGGAAGACGAACTTCGACCGGGCGGGGATCCGCCGGGCGTGGCCCGGGGGGAAGGCGGTAGCCCGCTGGCCGGGCACGTAGGCGGTGACGAAGCTCA
>CAZMOU010000187.1:0-7989 GCA_964567835.1 uncultured Chitinophaga sp.
GCCCCGCCCGGCGCAGCACGCCCCCCTCCTTGGCGACGAGGGGAAAGAGGTGCCCCGGACGGACGAAGTCGGAGGGCACCGAGGCCGGCGCGAGGATCGCCGCGATCGTCGCGGCCCGCTCGGCGGCCGTGATGCCGGTGCGGGCACTCTTGTGGTCGACCGGCACGGTGTAGGCGGTGCCGAGCGGCGCCGAACTCGTCTCCACCATCAGCGGCAGGTCGAGCCGGCGCGCCGTCTCCGGAAGGATCGGCATGCAGAGCTGGCCGCGGCCGTGCCGGATCATGAAGTTGACCACTTCCGGCGTCGCCTTCTCGGCGGCGCAGACGAAGTCCCCCTCGTTCTCGCGGTCCTCGGCGTCGACGACGACCACGACCTCGCCCCGGCGGATGGCCGCCACCGCCGCCTCGATCGTGGAAAAACCGTCCGGCATGGAACGTTCCCGGGGGAGGGCCGTCCGCGCACGGGGCGCGGAGGCGTTACGAAGCGAGTATAGTCCCGTCGTCGGGCGCGGCGGCGGGGCCGCTCCGCCGGTCGCTCACCAGAGGCCTGTTCCGGGCATGCTCGACCGCGAGGAACACATCGAACAGGCCCACCTCTTCCGGGCCCTCGCCGAACGGATGGAGGCCGGCATCGCCACCCAGGAGGCGCTGGGGGCGATCGGGGAGGAAATCCTCGCCACGACGAAGCTCCCCATGGCGATCGGGTATCTCGTCGCCGAGATGAAGCTCGTCGGCACGCTCTCCACCGCCATGGCGCGGCTCCCCCACTATTTCACCCGCTTCCAGACCTTCGTGATGGAGAGCGCCGAACACGAGGGGGGGCGTTTCGACATGCGCACGGGGCTGGCGATCCTGGAACGCGAGGCACGGTACCGTGCCGACGGCGCCACCCCCCAGGGGCTGTTCTTCTACCGCTTCGAATGCCTCTCGCGCAACCGCCTCGACTACCGGCGCGGCATGGACGCGATCGCCGACGACGGGCTCTTCGACGACGAGTGGAAGGGCTGGATCCGCACCGTCGGCCGCCAGGTGGGGTTCGTCGACATCGCCGATCTGGTCTGCGTCCGCAGCCCCGAATACTGGCGGGTGGAGGCCCGTCAGGCGCGTCTCTCCGGCCGCGACGAATCGGCCCCCGACCGGGCCCTGCTCTTCGGGGAGAAGGAGGGGCGCATCGCCCGCGCCAACCGCGGCAAGGACCCGCTCTTCCTCTTCGCCGCGCTCGAGCGCCAGCTCGGCTACCCCTCCGTGCCGCGGCCCAGCCCGGCCGCGAAGGGGTCGGAGTCGCCGGCGCTCCTGGCCCGCCGCCTCGAACGCCTCGAGACGCGCGTCAAGCTCCTCGAGGAGGAGGCCCGGGGAGGCATCGACCTCTCCCGGTTCGATCCCAAGCACTTTCCCGCGCCGCCGGAAGAGCCATGACCCGGGGGGACACGCCGCGCGACGATGCCGAGCGAATCTGGCTGGCGGCGATCCGTGCGGCCGACCCGGGGCACCTCCTCGCCGCGCTCCCGGACGGGGCCCTGGGGCTGCCGGCGCGCGGCCGGGTGATCGTGGTGGGGGGGGGCAAGGCCGCCGCGGGCATGGCCGGCGCGGTGGCCGCGCGGCTCGCCGCGGCGGCGGTCCCACCGGCCGGGGTGTCGGGGCTCGTGAGCGTGCCGGAGGGTTGCGGGACGCGGGTGCCCGGCATCGAGATCCGCGAGACCCGTCCCGCCGGCGTCAACCTTCCCACGGCCGCGGTGGTGGAAGCCACCGAGGCGATGCTCGGCCTCGTCGCGTCGGCCAGCGCCGCCGATCTGGTCGTGGCCCTCGTCACCGGCGGCGGCTCGGCGCTCCTCGCGGCCCCCGCGTCCGGGGTCGGGCTCGGGGAGAAGGTCGCCGTGAGCCGCTTCCTCTCCGCCGCCGGCGCCGGGATCGAGGCGCTCAACACCGTCCGCCGGGCCGCGAGCCGGGTGAAGGCCGGGGGCCTGGCGCGTGCCTGCCGCGCCGGGCGCATGGCGGTGCTCGTCCTCTCCGACGTGATCGGCGACCCGCTCGACCTCATCGCCTCGGGCCCCTGCATGCCGGCTCCGGCCGACCCGCGCGCGGCGCTCGCGGTCCTGGCCCGCTTCGGCGCCACCGGGGCGGGCATCGCGCCCCGGCTCGTCGCCCTCCTCGAGCGTGCGGCCGCATCCCCCCCTCCCCCCCGACCCGCGGACACCGGCCCGGAGTGGACCACGCCCGCCGGGTGCCGGGTCGCCCACCGCATCGTGGGGAGCAACGCCACGGCGGTCGACGCCGGCGCCGCCGCCGCGGTCGCCTCGGGCTACGAGGTGGAGCGGCGCCACGCCGACCCGGGTTCGCCGGAATCCGTGGCCGACGCCGGGGCCACCGGCAGGAGGCTCGCCGCCGAGGCCCGTGCCCTCGCCGCGCGCGCCCGCGCGACCGGGCGTCCCCAGGCCCTCGTGGAGGGGGGCGAGGCGACGGTGCGCGTGCCGGCCGACCATGGCCGTGGCGGCCGCAACCAGCAGACCGTCCTGGCGGCGCTCGAGGCCTGCGCCACCGGGGGGTGGCCGGAGCGGACGGTCATCGCGAGCATCGGGACCGACGGGGAGGACGGCCCCACCGACGCCGCCGGGGCCTGGGCCGACGCCCGGGTGGCCGGGATCGTCCACGCCGATCGGCCGGCGCTCGACCGGGCCCTCGCGCGCTGCGACGCCCTGCCGCTGCTCGGGGCCGCCGGAGGGATCGTCCGCACCGGACCGACAGGCACGAACGTCGCCGACGTCCGCATCATCCTCGCCCGCCCGTGACGTCGTTCAGACGTCGCACAGGCCGACGGCCTGCTTGAGCCCGGCGAGGGCGTCGCGCGTGGGGATGAACTCGTGCCCCACGAAGCCCTCGTAGCCCATCCGCACGAGCTTCCGCATGATCGGCGGGAAGTTGATCTCCTGCTCGTCGTCGAGCTCGCCGCGGCCCGGATTGCCGGCGGTGTGGATGTGCCCGATGACGTCCTTGCACTCCTCCAGCCGGCGGATCACGTCGCCGTTCATCACCTGCACGTGGTAGATGTCGAAGAGGAGCTTCACGCGCGGCGACCCGACGCGCCGGCAGATGTTCGCCACGTAGTCGATGTCGTCACCCTGGTAGCCGGGGTGGCCCTTCATGGGGTGGCTCGAGTCACGGGTGTTGAGGTGCTCGAGGCAGATCGTCACCCCCTTCTTCTCCGCGTGGGAGGCGATCTTCTTCAGGCCCGCGACGCAGTTGTCGGCCCCCTCCTCGAGCGAGATCTCGCCACTCGCGGGATCGTCGGCGTCGCGCCACTTGTAGCCGGTGAAGGCGATCACGGCGGGCATGCCGTACTCGGCACAGGCGTCGATCGTCCGCGTGGTGCGCTCGATCACCTCCGCCTGGTAGGCGGGGTTGTTGAAGCCGCGCATGAAGGGGGCGCCCGGCATGCCGTTGGCGGCCAGGGCGCAGGTGAGCCCGTGCTTCTTCAGGGTGGGGAAGGCGTCGGGCTCGAGGATCTCGATCGACTTGCAACCCAGATCCTTGGCGATCCGGCACATCGTCTCCAGATCCCACTTCTCGCCGGCGATGTTGTAGCACCAGTAGACGAGCGAGTGGTTGATGTTGCCCTTCATGCGTGGCTCTCCGGATGGCGATGGCGGGACGGGGCACCGGTGGGTCGCCGCCCTGCGCGCTCCCCACGACACCCCCTGACGAGGCTACACTACCAACTGCCCCGCCCCACCGGAAGCGTCCGCCATGCCCTCCCCGACGGGCCGATCGTCAGGCCGCCCGCACGCTCCGCCGTCCCCGTGCGTGCGCCTCGCGGTGCTGTGCGCCGTGACCTGCGCCGCCGCGGCGGCGGGCGAACCCGCCGGTGTTTCCTTCGAGCTCCGGGCGGGCGACCGCATCGTCCTCCTCGGCGACACCGTCATCGAGCGCGAGGGGGAGCGCGGGGCCATCGAGACGGCGCTCGTCGCCACGCATCCCGGGGCCGGCTTCACGATCCGCAATCTCGGCTGGAGCGGCGACACGGTGTGGGCCGATTCGCGCGGCGTGTTCGACGCCCCCTCGGCGGGATACGCGCGCCTCCTCGAACTCGTCCGCGGGCTCGAGCCGACGGTCGTGGTCGTGGCCTACGGACGCAACGAATCGTTCGCCGGGCCGGAGGGCCTGCCCGCCTTCCGCGCGCAACTCGCCAGGCTCTGTGCCGACCTCCGCGCCGCCCGCGGCGACGCCCCTCCACGGCTCGTCCTCGTCACCCCGCCGCCGTTCGAGGCGGTGCCGCCGTTGCCGGCCGCCGCGGCCGCCTCCCGCAACGGGTCGCTCGCCGGGTACGCCGCGGCGATCCGCGCGGTCGCCGCCGAGCAGGGTGCCGGGCTCGTCGATCTCTTCGCCGCCGTGGTCGACGCGCTGCCGGCCGGCGCCCGGCTCACCGAGAACGGAGTCCACCTGAGCGACGCCGGGTACGACGGCGCCGCGGCCGTCTTCGCCGCCGCCGCGGGCCGGCCGGTCTCGGGAGACTTCGCCGGCCGCACCGCCGCGCTCCGCGAGGCGGTGGTCGCCAAGAACCGGCTCTTCTTCCACCGCTGGCGGCCCGCCAACGAGACCTACCTCTTCCTCTTCCGCCGTCACGAACAGGGCAACAACGCCGCCGAGATCCCGCGGTTCGATCCCCTCGTCGCGGAGGCCGAGGAGACGGTGAGGCAACGTGCCCTGGAGCCCCGCTGACATGTGCCGCGTCCTTCCGGCCATCCTTTTCGCCGCCGCGCTCGCCGCCCCCGCGGCCGCCCAGCGGGCCTTGGTCGACATCCCCGCCCCCGACACCGCCGCCGAACTCGAGGCGATGGAGGTGGCGGAGGGGTACGAAGTCAATCTCTTCGCCGCCGACCCGCTCGTGCGGAAGCCGCTGCAGATCAACTTCTCCCCCGACGGCAGGCTCTGGGTCTCGTCGTCGAGCGTCTATCCGCAGGTCCGGCCGGGCGAGATCCCCGACGACACGGTGACGATCCTCGAGGACCGCGACGGGGACGGCGTCGCCGACTCCGCCACGCGCTTCGCCGGCGGGCTCCACATGCCGACGGCGGTGCTCCCGGGCGACGGCGGCTGCTACGTGGCGAACGCCACCGAGATCCTCCACCTCACCGACACCGCCGGCGACGGCGCCGCCGACGCGGGGCGGGCGGTCCTCTCCGGCTTCGGCACCGAGGACACCCACCACCTCGTCCACACCTTCCGCTGGGGCCCCGACAGCCGCCTCTACTTCAACCAGTCGATCTACATCCACAGCCACGTGGAGACCCCGTGGGGGGTGCGTCGCCTGAACGGCGGCGGCATGTGGCGCTTCCGTCCGCAGTCGCTCGAGCTCGACGTCTTCGCACGCGGCTGGGTCAACCCGTGGGGGCATGCGATCGACGGGTGGGGCCGGTCGCTCGTCACCGACGGCGCCGGCGGCGAGGGGATCAACCTCGGTTTCCCGGGGGCGGCCCACGTCACCGCCGTGGGGGCCTCCCGTATCCTCCACGGCATGAATCCGGGGAGCCCGAAGCTCTGCGGCCTGGCGATCCTCTCCGGAAGCCACCTCCCCGACGACGCCCAAGGGGTGCTCGTGACGCACGACTTCCGCGCCAACCGCGTCTGCCGCTACCGGCTCACCGAGACGGGGTCGGGCTTCACGAGCGAGAAGCTCCCCGACCTGATCCGCTCCCCGCGCGTCGACTTCCGCCCCATCGACGTCCAGATGGGCCCCGACGGCGCGATCTACGTGGCCGACTGGTACAACCCGATCATCCAGCACGGCGAGGTCGACTTCCGCGACCCGCGCCGCGACCGCGAGCACGGCCGCATCTGGCGCGTCACCGCCAAGGGGCGAGCGCTCGTGCCGCGGGAGGATCCCACGGTGATGTCCAACCGCGCGCTCTTCGCGCGGCTCGCCGGCGACGACGGGCATGCCCGCGACGCCGCGCGGCGCGTCCTCGTGGAGCGCGGCAGGGGGGCGGTGGGCCCCGATCTCGACGCCTGGGCGGAGGAGGTGCGGCAGCCACGTTCCGGCGGCGGGGGCGACCGCCGCTGCCTGGAGGCGCTCCGGCTGCGCCAGGGTCTCGACGACGGTTCCGTCGCGGCGGTCGACGCGCCGCTGCTGGCGCGCGTGCTCCACGCCGCCGACCCGCGGGCCCGCGCGGCCGCCTGCCGCGTGGTCGTCGACTGGGCCGACCGCCTCGGCCCGGGGGTGGGTCCGCCGGGCAGCCCGCGACCGGTCGACCTGCTCGCCGCCGCGGTGGACGACGACTCGATGGCCGTGCGCCTCGAGGGGGTGCGGGCCCTCGCCGCGATCGCGCTGCGCGAGCCGCCCGGCTCGGAGGAGGCGCGGCGTGCCGCGGCGCTCGTCCTCCATCCGGTCGATCGGGAGCGCGACGACGCCCTCGACTACGCCGTCTGGCTCGCGGCGCGGGAGCTCGAGCCGGTGTGGTTGCCGGCGGTGCTCGCGGGGTCGTTCGACGACGGGGGCAGGCTCGCCCGCGTGCTGTTCGCGATGCGTGCCGCGGAGAGCGCGACCGCCTCGGGATGGCTGGTCGAGCGCTGGAGGAGCGGCACCGTGAGCGGCACCGAGCTCGACATGCTCGTCGATCTGATCGCCCTCTTGGGGGCTCCCGCCGAGCAGCGGCTCGTGCTCGATTTCGTCGCCGACCCGGCGACGCCGGCGGTCCGCTCCGCGACGGTCCTCGGCCAGCAGGTGGAGGCCCACCGCCGCCGGCGCGTCGTCCCGGAGGGGGACCTCGCCGCGGTGGCGAGGATGGTGACGAGCCCCGAGCCCTCCCTGGCCGCGGCGGCCATCGACGCCGCCGGCGCCTGGCAGGTGGAGGAGGCGGCCGCGGCGCTGGCCACGGTCGTGGCCGACAACGCACAGGCCCCGCCGCGGCGCCGCTCGGCGCTCGCGGCGCTCGGCGCGCTCTCCGGCCGGACGGCGCACGACGCCCTCGCCGCGGTCGCCGGCGACCGGCGGATGGCGGAGGGCCTGCGCGGCGCCGCCCTCGCCGCGCTCGTCGGACGCTCCGTCGACGACGCCGCGACGCTCACGGCGGCGTGGCTCGGCGAGGGGCCGGGCGAGGGACCGATCCACGAGGTGCTGCGCACGTTCCTCAGCCACCGCGGTGCCGCGGCGCGGCTCGCCGAGGCGCTCGCCGACCGACCGATCCCCCCGTCCGCGGCCCGCGCCGCACTCCAGGACGTCACGGCCGCCGGCAGGCCGGAGCCGGAACTCGCCGCCGTGCTCGGCGCGGCCGCCGGCGCGGCGGGACCGACGATGTCGGCCGCCGGGCGGGCCGCGGTGCTGGCGCTGGTCGGCGAATCGGCCGACGCGGCGCGCGGCCGGGAGATCTTCCGCCGCGCCGAGCTGCGCTGCGTCGCCTGCCACCGCATCGACCGGGAGGGGGGCCGCGTGGGCCCGAACCTGACCGCCATCGGCACCGCGGCCCAGCCCGACTATCTCCTCGAATCGCTCGTCGATCCCGCCCGGACGGTGAAGGAGGGCTACGGATCGGTCGTCGTCGTCACCGCCGACGGGCAGGTGACCAGCGGCATCCCGGTCTCGCGGTCCGACACCGAACTGGTGCTCCGCGACGTCCTCGACCGCGACATCCGCCTCCGCCTCGCGGACGTCGAGGAGGAGTCGGCGGGCACCTCGCTCATGCCGGCCGGACTCGTCGACGCCCTCTCCCCCGAAGAGCTCGCCGACCTCGTCCGCTATCTCTCCTCCCTCGGTCGCTAGCCGTGCCTTGAAAAAGTCATCCATGACCCGATCGGCCGGGGCACGGCCGGCTGAAACCGTCCACCACGGATACCCCCGAAAGAGCCGAGGTTTTTCGGGGGCTTCACCCGTCGCATCCAGCGGCGGCGCACCTGATCCACGGTCAACCAGAGGCCCATCATGCCGTCCCTGAAGCGGATCCTGGTCACCGGCGGCGCCGGGTTCCTCGGCAGCCACCTCTGCGAGCGGCTCGTGGCGGCG
>CAZMOU010000188.1:0-7982 GCA_964567835.1 uncultured Chitinophaga sp.
CGTGGAGGACTTTTTCCCCGGACAGCTAGACTCCGGGCCGCGTCCCCGCTCCGCCATCCGTGAGGATCCACGCATGACCGCCGCATCGGCCGTCGCCCGCGCGCTGTGCGCAGGCGCGCTCATGTCCCTCCTCCCCGCCGCGGCCCCCGCGGCACGGGGCGCCGATCTCGTCGCCGGCGCCGCCACCGTGAGCGTCACGCCCGATCGGCCGGTCGCCCTCTGGGGACAGATGCACACGCGGATCTCGACCGGCGTGGCGAGCCCGGTGACGGCGACCGTGCTCCTCCTCGAGTCGCGCGACGGCGATCGTTCCCTCGGCACCACCACCTTCGTGGCCTGCGATCTGGTCGCCATCCCGGACGACGCGCTCGCCGCGATCCGGACGAAGGTCGCCGCGGCGATCGCCGGGTTTCCCGTGGAGCGGATCGTGGCCAGCGCCACCCACACCCACACCGCGCCGGTGCTGCTGGAGGGGGTGTACGACATCCCGGCCGGCGGCGTGATGCAGCCCGCCGACTACGTCGACTTCTTCGCGACGCGGGTCGCCGAGGGGATCCGCACCGCCTGGGAGGGACGCCGTCCCTGCACGATCGGATGGGGCATGGGGCACGCCGTCGTGGCGCAGAACCGGCGGAGCGTCTACGCCGACAACACGGCCGTCATGTACGGCGCCACCGACAAGCCGGAGTTCCGCATGATCGAGGGCTACGAGGACCACGCCCTCGACGCGCTGTTCGTGTGGGACCTGGAAGGGAAGCTCCTCGCCACCACGATCCTCGTCGCCTGCCCGGCACAGGAGGTGGAGGGCAACGGCCAGATCGACGCCGATTTCTGGCATCCGGTGCGCGAGGCGCTCCGCGCCGAGCACGGGGCCGATCTCCACGTGCTCGCCTGGACCGGCGCCGCCGGCGACCAGTCGCCGCACCTCATGTTCCGCAAGGGGGCGGAGGAACGGATGCGGCGTCTCCGGGGCGTGTCGCGCCTCGAGGAGATCGCCGCGAGGATCGTGGCCGGCTGGAAGGAGGCGTTGCACGGCGCCGCCCAGGAGAAGCTCGCCAGCGTGCCGCTCGAACACCGATTCGACCGGGTGACGCTGCCGCGCCGCGTCGTCAGCGAGCGCGAGGCGGAACTGGCCAAGGAGAAGATCCGCGAACTGTCCGGCTCCCCCGGCAACGCGACCCTGCTCTGGTGGCACGGCGGCGTGGTGGAGCGTTGGGAGCGGCAACAGTCGGGCGACGCGACGCCGTTCACCACCGAGGTCCACGTGGTGCGGATCGGCGACGTCGCCGTGGCCACCAACCAGTTCGAGCTCTACACCGATTTCGGGATCGCCATCCAGGCCCGCAGCCCGGCGCTGCAGACCTTCGTCGTCCAACTCGCCGGACCCGGCACCTATCTCCCCAGCGCCCGCGCGGCCCGCGGCGGCGGCTACAGCGCCACGCCGGAGAGCAACGAGGTGGGCCCGGAGGCGGGACAGGTGCTCGTCGACCACACCGTCTCCGTCCTCCGCACGCTGTTCGAGCCCCCCGCCCCGGCCCGGTGAACGAATCGGAAATCGATGGGGCGCAAGGGGTTTCGAATCCCGTCCGACCGGGACGGTCCGTCCTGCCGGCGCGGTGCCCGATTGCCGTGGGGGGGACGCCGGGCGTAGAGTTCGCCCTGCCGCCCGCCCCGGGCACGACACCGTCACGGAGGACCCCCATGTCGATCGAGCACCGTTCCCCGGCGGCGACGCCACTGGATCGTCTCTCCCCCAGGGCCGCCGTCGCGGCCTGGCTGGCCGTCGATCCCGCCGCCGACGTGGCCGCGGGGCTCGTGGCCGCGATCCGCGGCGACGCCCGCATCGAACTCGACGGCGCCGAGATCGCCGCGGCGATCGCCGACGCCCGTTCCGAGGGGCTCGACGCCGACGAGACGTTCGACCGGCTCATCCTCCAGGGTGAGTGGCTCACGCTCGACCGACTCGCCCGCCAGCGGCCGCGGTGACGATGGCGGCGCCACGCGTGCACGCCGCCGTCCGTGTCCTCCGCCGCGATCCCGTGATGCGACGCGTGATCGAGGCGGTGGGGCCACCGCGCGAGTACTACCGGGAACGCACCGACTTCGAGACGGTGTCGCGGATCATCGTCGGCCAGCAACTCTCCTTCGCGGCCGCCACGACGATCTGGAGGCGGGTCTCGCTCCTGGCGCCCGGTTGGGTCGCCGAGGACGTCGCCCGACTCGACGCGCGGGACCTGCGGTCAGGGGGCTTGAGCGGCAACAAGACCCGATTCATCCTCGAGGCCGCCCGTCGCGTCGTCGACGGGGACCTCGACTTCCGCAGGATCCGTCGTCTCCACGACGACACCGCCGCCGCGGCGCTCCGCGGCATCAAGGGCTTCGGACCCTGGTCGGTCGACATGTTCCTGATCTTCGGTCTGGGACGCGACGACGTGTTCAGCCCCGGCGACGCGGGACTGCGGCGGGCGGTGTGCACCCTCTACGGCGTGTCGCGCGCGGCGTACGAGCGCCGCGTGGAGGGGATCGCCGACGTGTGGCGTCCCTGGCGCAGCCACGCCTGCCGCTACCTCTGGGGCTGGCTCGACGTGGGGGGCGGCTGAAACACGCCGCCTCCGTCCGCCTCACCGGACCGCGCCCGGGGCAGGGGGTCGTTCGCCTCGGGGACGATCGCCGGACGGACCGCGCCGCGGACCCGGGCGAGGCTCTGGACCGCGCGATCGTGCCCGGGATCGATGCCGAGGGCCCGCTCGTAGGAGGCGATGGCCCCGTCGCGCTGCCCACCCCGGGCGAGCACGTCGCCGAGGAGGGTGAAGTGATCGGCCGAGGGCTCGAGGTCGGCGGCACGGCGCGCGGCGGCGAGGGCCCCCTCTGGATCGCGCGGCTCGAGCGCCTTGGCGAGGAGCGCCTGCCCCTCCGCCCGGTCCGGGGCGATCGACACCACCCGCTCGAGCGCCGTCAACGCCTCGTCCGGGAGGCCGAGCGCGAGGGCGAGTTTTCCCTTGCCGAACCAGGCGGCGGGGTTCGTCGGCTCCCGGTCGCACCATTCCTGCCTGACCCGCATCGACTCGCGCGTCCGGCCGGCGTTCTCGAGGAGCAGCGCCAGCGCCTCCCGGCTCTCGCCATCCTCCGGATCGATCTCGAAGGCCCTGCGCCACGCCATCGCGGCCCGCGTCGGGTCGCCGAGCCGGGCGAAGGCGTCGGCGGCCCAGTAGTGCACCGACGAGGCGAACCGCTTCAGGTCGGCCTCCGCCGCCCTGTCGATGCGTCGGTCGGCGCGCGACGAGGGACGCCGGTCCTCGAGCCGGCGGAAGAGTTCCACGCTCACCGGCTCCGTCGTCCCGGACGCCTTGATCGCCCGCTCGATGCCACGTGCCGCGTCGCGTGAGGTCGGATCGGCGTCGATCGCCC
The DNA here is from genome assembly GCA_964567835.1 of uncultured Chitinophaga sp. Classification (GTDB taxonomy): domain Bacteria; phylum Planctomycetota; class Planctomycetia; order Pirellulales; family UBA1268; genus QWOP01. The sequence continues at coordinate 3,409 of CAZMOU010000188.1, forward strand.
GCTGGAAGGCCTTGCGGGCGTCGTCGGGCCGGCCCTCGAGGAGGCGCACCTTGCCGAGCAGGCACCATCCCTCCGGGAGCCGCGGTCTGCCCGACACGAACGAGGCGAGGAGGTCGCCGGCCCCCTGGAGGTCGCCCCGCTCGAGGAGCAGATCGACGAGCTTGTCGACGACCGGGAGCGCGTCGGGATCGATGTCGAGGGCGTCGCGGTAATGGCGCTCCGCTTCCTCCGGCGCTCCGCGGCGCAGCGCCGCGTCCCCGAGTTGGCGCCGGGCCTCGACCAGGCGCGGGTCGAGGCGCAGGGCCCGGTTCCACAGGAACGTCGCCCCCGCGCCGTCGCCGAAGCGCTCGTGGACGGCGCCGAGGAGGACCCACCCCGCGGGATCGCCCGGCGCCGAGGCGAGCAGCGTCTCGGCGACGTCGAGGCACTCGTCGCGGAGGGCCGCCTCGGTCCATGCGGCGTCCGACGGGCCGGTCGGGGGGAAGGAGGGGCGGGCCGGGACGTCGTCCGGCAGGGGCATCGGATCGGGGGGCGGAGCCTCCTCCGCGGGCTGCGACGCGACCTTCACCTTGGGGGGCGGGAGCGTCGGCTCCGGCTCGCGGCAGCCTTGGACGCCGAGCGGCACGATCACGGCGACGAGCGCCGCGGACCACCGCACCACGTCCCGCCCCGCCGACATCGACCGCATCGTGCCACACCCTCCGTCGCTCGGGCCACCATGGCAGTATAGCGCTCCCCCCGTCCCGACCGCCGCGGCGAGGGCGCCGGCGGGCAGGTCAGAGCGACCGGAGGAACGCGACGAGATCCTCGATCTCCGCTTCGGAGAAAGGCGCGCCGTCCGAGACCTTCTCCGGGGAATGCGGACCGGAGAGGAGCTTTTCCAGACTCCGCGCCCTGGCGTTGTGCAGCCAGAGCGTCTTGCGGAATCCCCCCGCGAGAGTGGGCACGCTGAAGGAAGGGTAGCGGTCGCCGGCCTTCCCCAGCCCCACGTCGTGCAGCGTCGTGCTCGTGAACAGGGGTCCTCCATGGCAGTCGGCACATCCCGCAGCCTGCGATCGGAAGAGCGCCTCGCCGCGCCGCGCCGCCTCGGAGAGGGTGCCGTCGGGCTCGCGGAACGGGCTCGGGGGCACCGCGAGGCCCGCCAGGAAGGCGCGGAGGGCCTCCACGTCGGCCGGATCCGGCTCCGGGGCCTGCATCGTGTCGATCATCGACTTGCGCACCGCTGCGGTGAGGTCCTCCTGCCAGCCGTGCCAGGTCCAGGGACCGGTCTCGGCGAGACGCCAGAGGGGGAGGACGGTCTTGTAGGTGCCGACCGAGCCGTCGTTGAGCGTGTCGAAGGTGACGGTGTTGCCGCCCCCCTCCCAGTGGCAGGTGTGGCAGGAGTACCACTGATCGAGGCTGCGACGGGCATCGTGAAAGATCGCCTCGCCGCGGCGCACGAGCCGCTCCTCCTCGGTCGCCACCGCGTCGTCCGACAGCGCGACGGAGCGCACGAGCGCGGGCCCGGCCGGATCGATCTCCACGACCCTGTCGCCGAGCGCGTCGGCGACGAGGAGGTGGCCGGTGGTCGGCACCACCGCCATCCCCAGCGGCCTTCCCCCCACCTCGAGCCTTCGGAATCGGAGCGGGTCGGCGGCCAGAGCCCGGTCCATCACCTCGGCGCCGCTGATCTGCGTCCAGGGAAGGCCCCGCGCGGCGTCGAGGCGGAGGAGTTCGTGCGTCCCGCCGGCGCTCACGAGCACCGTGCCGCCGCCGTCGACGAGCGCCAGGCCGAGGACGTCCCCCACCGCCTTCCCCGAGACGTCGAGCGTGAGCCCCTCGAGCGCGCCGTCGACGACCACGAGCTTCCCCACCCGACTGCCGGTGACCCATCCGCGGCGGATGTTGCCGGGCGAGGGATGACCACCGCCGTCGTAGGTGAAGGTGAAGTAGAGCGTGGCCCCGTCCGGGGTGAACGACGGCTGTCCCAGGTTCAGCCCCTTGAAGGGATGACGCGACCTGACCGCCCGGGAGGCACAGTCGACGAGATCGATCTCGGCGCCGGAGGCGCAGGCCACGGCGAGCGTCGATCCGTCGGGGGAGAGGGCGACGAAGCGCGGCAGGGGACCGACGGGAATCGGCTCCGACACGGCGGCGTCCGCGGCGATGCCATCCCGGAGATCGACCGCCACGACGTCGGCATGCGCGGCGCGTGCCACCCAGGCGGTGGCGGCGTCGGGCGCGACGGCGACGGCGTGCGGCTCGAAGCCGATCGTCCATCGGCCCCGCTCCACGAGGCGACCATCGACGACGCCGAGCCGGACCACGTCCCCCGACTCGCAGGCCACGACGAATCCGTCACCGCCGAGCGCGGCGATCGCCATCGGCCGCCGGCCGACGGGGCGCTCGTCGACGGCGGTGGCGGAGGCGAGATCGACGAGCGACGCGGTGCCCCGGGCCCTGTCGGCCGTGGCGGCGAGGCGGCCGTCGGGCGAGACGGCGACCGCCACGGGGGTGCGCCAGGGACCCTCCGCAGAGCGGGTCGGGATGGCGTCGGCCCCCAGCGCCGCCGCGGCCGGCACCAAGAGCGCGCCGAGCGCGAGCATGAGGCCCGTCGTACCACGCATGTCGTCCCTCCTCCGGGACGCGAGCCGGGAGACCTCCCGACGCGCACGCCTCTCATGGTAAACTCCCTCCCCGGTTTCCGTCGTCGTGCGAGGGCTTTTTCGCCATGAGAAAGATGCCGAGACGATCGTCCGCCGTCCCCGGACTCGCCGCCGGGGCGGGATTCACGCTCGTCGAGTTGCTCGTCGTCATCGCCATCATCGGCACCCTCGTCGGGCTCCTCCTCCCCGCGGTGCAGATGGCGCGGGAGAGCGCGCGGCGGACGAGTTGCACGAACAAGACGAAGCAACTCCTCCTCGGCCTCCTCCGCAGCCAGGAGAGCAACAAGCGGCTCCCCGCGGCCATCGACCGCTACCCACAGCACGCCGTGACCTTCGCCTCGAGCGGCGGCCCCGCCTCCGCCTCCCCCGGTGGCTTCAGCTGGATCGTCCACCTCCTCCCCTTCATCGAGGAGACGACGCTCCACGCCGGGATCGTCACCGGCTCCGACAGGCTCGGCCGGGGTGCCCATCCCTTCATGGCGAAGCTCGCCAGCGGCCCCGACCATCCCTGCCAGACGGCCCTCGCGGTGCTGCAGTGCCCCAGCTACGCCGGGCCGCCGACCGTCTCCGCGGCCGCCGGTTCCAATCACCGCTCGATCTCCACCTACGACGGCTCGAGCCCCTACCCACGCATCGCCATCACCAACTACAAGTGCGTCACCGGCGTCGCCACGCAGTGGAAGGCCGCAACGATCGCCGACAACGGCGGCATGCCGCTCAAGGGTCCGAAGACGGTCGACCCCGACCGCGACGATCTCCCCGTCCTCGGCCTCGACATGGACGCCCTCAAGGACGGCACCTCGACGACGATCCTCCTCTCGGAGTCGAAGGAGGGGGGCAACTCCGCCTGGATCGACGGCATGCAGACCTTCGTCACGGCCCTCGCCGACGATTCGTCCGCGGTGCCCACGCTTTCCGGGAACGCGTGGAACGCAGCCGGGACGCAGGTGGCGATCGGCTGGGGACCCTCGGCCGCGAACCCCGCGCGCAAGGCGCTCGCCCTCGGGGCCCGCGGCACGCGCGGCGACTCCGCCTGGGGGCCGAGCAGCGACCACGCGAATCTCGTCACCACCGGCTTCGCCGACGGCCACGTCGACACGCTGGCCACCGACATCGACGCCGCCGTCTACTTCGGCCTCGTCACCCGTGCCGGTCGGGAGACGACGGGGCAGGAGTGAATCGTCGGGGATTCGCACCACGGGCCGCCCCGGCGCTTCCTACACTGCAACCATGATCCCCTCTCGACGTCCCGATCATCGCCCCCGTTCCAGCCGCTGCATGCGGCAGTCGCTCGCGGCGGAGATCGAGCGCATCGAGAGGCTCTCCGTCGAGGAGCGGATCGTGCTCGCGCTCACGATGAAGGAGCGGTTCAGGGGGCTCGCGACGGATCAGCGCGAGGACGACCGCCGTGACGAGTGAGCCAGGCCTGATCGACACCGCCGAGCGGATCGCCGTGTTGCTCGCCGACCGGGGCACGGGCACGATCGTCATCGGAGCGGCCGCCCTCGCAGCCCATCGGTACGTGCGTTTCACGGAGGATTTCGATCTGGGAGTGAGCGTCCCCATCCGCGACCTCGCCGGAATCGTCGACCTCCTGCGGAACGAGGGGTACCACGCGACCCTCCGGGAGCCGGACGGTGACGATCCGCTCGGCGGCGTGATCGACGTCGACGGACGCTTCGGCGTCGTGCAGATCGTCAACTTCGGTGATCGATTCCCCGCCGTCATCGAAAATGCGATGGCTGAAGCGACCGAGCCGGTGCGGCCGGGAGGGAATCTGAGGGTCGTACCCCTCCCCCATCTCGTGGCCCTCAAACTGTACGCCGGCGGGATGAAGTCGAATGCCGACATCGTCGAACTGCTCCGCCGCAATCCCTCCGCCGACCGCGCCGGCATCCGCGCTCTCTGCCGGCGATACCGCCTCAAGGG
>CAZMOU010000189.1:0-7966 GCA_964567835.1 uncultured Chitinophaga sp.
CGGTCGCGTCTCGGCCCCGGGACGGATCGACGTGACGATGGACTACCGCGACGGGGAAGCGCCCCGCGGCGCCGACCGCGACACGCGTCATCGGGATCACGAGTCGATCCTCCCGGACGATCTCCTCGTCCTCAAGCCGGTCGGCGTCGGCCCGGAGGTGCGGCGTGTGCGGTTCCGCGAGGTCGCCGCCTCGACCTGGACCGTGCGCCGCGGCCGCGTCACGCTCCACGGCGACGCCGGGAACCTGCTCGTCCGGGACCGGCCGCTCGCCGCGAGCCTCCACCATTTCCGCGGCGCCATGCATCTCGTCGCCGACGCCCCGGCGACCCTGCCCTTCCACCGGCCGGCCGTGCCTGCGTCCGCCGCGCGACGCGCCGCCTGACGCCCGGGGCTCACCCGTCGACCGACGCCTCGCCGATCGCCCGGCACACGGCGTCGAGGAAGCGGGCCGCCGGCGCGCCGTCGACGCGCACGTGGTCGAAGGTGAGCGAGAGGGGGAGCATGGCGCGGATCTCGATCCGCTCCACGCCGTCCGCGGGCTGCACGACCACCGGCTCGCGGCGGATCCCGGCGACGCCGAGGATCGCCGCCTCGGGATCGTTGATGATCGGCGTGAACCACTCGACGCCCGAGGCGCCGAGGTTCGTGATCGTGAACACGCCCCCGCGCATCTCCCCGGCGGACAGCCCCGGTCCGCGTGCCTTCTCCACGAGCCGACGCGATTCCGCCGCCACCTCGGCGAGACTCCGCCGCAGGACGTCGCGGACCACCGGCACGAGGAGCCCCGCGGGCGTGTCGACCGCGATGCCCACGTGGACGCCGTCGATCCCGGGGTGGACGAGCGTCCCCGCCTCGTCGAAGCAACCGGCGAGATCGCGGTGGGCGAGCAGGAGCGGGGCCACGAGCTTCGCGAGGCAGTCGGTGACGGCCGGCACGGGATCGCTCCCCGCGGCCTTGAGCCGGGCCCGGAGCGCCAAGAGCGCCGCGGCGTCGGCACGCGCGTGGAGGGTGACCGGCGCCGTCCGGCGGCAGCTCTCGAGCATCCTCGCGGCGATCGCCCGGCGCCGCGGCGCCAGCCCCGCGAGGCGCGGCGCGGGGTCCGCCGGACCGGCGACCGACGCGCGGCGCGGCGCGGCGAGGACGTCGGACTCGCGGATCCTCCCACCGCGTCCGCTCCCGGGGAGGGTCGTCCAGTCGATTCCCAGCCGGGCGGCGGTCGCCCGCGCCCGCGGCGTCGACGGGCGTCGCCCCGTCGCGACCCCGCCGCGTGCGCCCACGGAGGCGACGGCCGCGGCGTAGACGTCGTCGGCGACGATCCGGCCCCCGCGCCCCGACCCGGCGATGGCGTCGAGGCCGACGCCGAGTTCCCGCGCGAGCCGCCGGATCGCGGGGGACGACGGGCCGCCGGGATCGGTCGCGGCGGACGGCACCCCGGGGACCGGGACCGGCCGGGGCAGCGGAGCTGCCGGCGCGGGGGCCGGGATCGCCACGGCGGCGGCGGGCGTCGCGGCGGGAGGCGCCGCCGGGGGAGTCTCGCCGTCGGCGAGCAGCCACCCCAGGAACGCCCCCACCTTCACCACCGCCCCGCCCGCCGGCGCCCCCGCGGGGACGTGGAGGGTGCCGCCGTCGATCGACTCGACCGGCTCGACCGACTTCTCCCCCTCGAGCTCGAAGAGGGGCTCCCCCGGCTTCACCGCGTCGCCGTGGGCCTTGAGCCAGCGCACGAACGTCCCCTCCTCCATCGACCAGCCGAGGCGGGGGACGCGGATCTCGCAGGGCATCTCGGATCGCTCTCCTATTCGGCCGCGAGCGCTCGGATCGCCGCCATGACCTGCTCGGCGTCGGGGACGACGACCGCCTCGAGCGAGGGGGCGTAGGGGGTGGGGACGAACGCCCCGCAGAGCCGCCGCACGGGAGCGTCGAGGAAGTCGAAGCCCTCGTCGGCCACCCGCGCCGCCACCTCGGCGGCGAAGCCGCACGACGCCGGCGGCTCGTCGACGACGAGGAGCCGTCCGGTGCGTCCGACCGACTCGAGGATCGTCGCCGTGTCCAGCGGCGAGACGGTGCGCGGATCGACGAGTTCCACCTCGATCCCCTCGGCGGCGAGCCGGTCGCAGACCCCCTCCACCAGCCGCACCATCCGCGCCAGCGCCACCACCGTCACGTGCCGGCCGCGCCGCACGACGTTCGCCACACCGAAGGGGATCTCGTGGTGCCCCTCCGGCACCGGCGTCTTCGCGCCGAAGAGTTCGCGGTGCTCGAGGAACAGCACCGGATCGTCCCCGGCGAGCGCCCGGGCGAGCAGCCCCTTGGCGTCGGCGGCGTTCGAGGGGACGACGACGCGCAGTCCCGGCACCTGCGCGAGCTGGCCGTAGTAGCTGCCGGAGTGGTGGGTGGCGGCGGAGTGGCCGATGCCGATGCAGCCGCGCAGCACCACCGGCATCCGCAGCCGGCCGCTCGACATGTAGCGCATCTTGGCGATCTGGTTGACGATCTCGCCCCAGGCGTCGAGGACGAAGTCGGCGAACATGAAGTCGATCACGGGCCGGGCCCCGTTCATCGCCGCCCCGCAGGCGAGCCCGACGAAACCACGCTCGCAGATCGGCGTGTCGCAGAGCCGTTCGGCGCCGTACTTGGCGAACAGCCCCGTCGTGGTGGCGAAATTGCCGCCGCGGACGCCGATCCCCTCCCCCATCACGAAGATGCCGGCATCGGCGGCCATCGCCGCGTCGAGCGCCTCGAGCGTCGCCTGCGCCCAGGTGCGGGGCGGACCGGCCGGTGGGCCGGACGTCGCCGCCGGCACGGTCGCCGCCGTCGCGGCGTAGACGTCGTCGAGCGCGGTCGCCGGCTCGGGCGGCGGGGCCGCCTCCGCCTCGGCGCGCGCCCTGGCCACCGCCGCGGCCACCTCCGCGTCGATCGCCTCGAGGCGCTCCCCGGCCACGCCATGGTGCGCGAGCACGCCGCGGAGCCTGCCGATGGGGCACTTCCCCTTCCACGCCTCCACCTCCTCGCGCGTCCGGTAGGTGAAGTCCCCCATCCCCTCGGAGTGCGCGCGGGTGCGGTAGGTGCGGCACTCGATGAGCGTCGGCCCCTCCCCGGCCCGCGCCCTGGCCACCGCCTCGCCGGCGGCGGCGTGGACACCGACGAGGTCGTTGCCGTCGAGTTCGACCCCGGCGATCCCGTAGGAGGCCGCGCGACGGCCGACGTGCGGGATGGCGCTCGAGTAGGCGAAGGGCACCTCGGTGGCGAAGCCGTTGTTCTCACAGACGAAGAGCACCGGCAGCTTCCAGATCGCCGCCATGTTGAGCCCCTCGTGGAAGGCGCCGTTGTTGACGGCGCCGTCGCCGAAGAAGGCCACCGCCACCGTCCCGTCGCGGCGCAGCCTGGCGGCGTATCCGGCGCCGCAGGCCTGGAGGATGCAGGGGCCGACGATGCCGCTGGTGCCCATCATCCCGATCTCGGGGGCGAAGAGGTGCATCGAACCGCCCCGGCCCCGCGAGCAGCCCCCCGCGCGTCCGAAGAGCTCGGCGAAGAGGGCGGCCGGGTCGAGCCCCTTGGCGAGGGCGTGGCCGTGGCCCCGGTGCGTGCTGAAGACGGTGTCGCGGGCCCCGAGCCACCCGCAGACGCCGACCGCCACCGCCTCCTGGCCGACGTAGGTGTGGCAGGCGCCGTGGACGAGGCCGCGCGTGTGGCAGCGCGCGAGTTCCTCCTCCACCAGGCGGATCGTGAGCATCGCGCGGTAGCGGTCGAGCAGCGTGTCGACGTCGGCGGGATCGGCGGGACTCGGCATGGGTCGGGTGCGGGGGGTGGGGGGCGTTCAGTGGCTCGGATCGGCGAAGCCGCGGCTGCCGCCGGCGTTCATCGCCAGATTACCGCCGTCCATCGGGACGAGCGCCCCGGTGATCCAGGCGCTCGAATCGGAGGCCAGGAACACGATCAGGCCCTGGATGTCCTCGGGGCGGCCGAGGCGGCCGGCGGGGATGCCGGAGAGCCACTTCCGCTCGATCGACGGATCGGCGGCGATCCGGACCTCGAGGGAGGGGTTGCGCACCTGGGCGGGGAGGATGGCGTTGACGCGCACGCCGCGGCCGGCCCACTCGGTGGACAGTTCGCGAGTCATCTGCACCACCGCCCCCATCGCCATGCTGTAGGCGACGTGGCCGCGGCCGAGCGCCGTCGTGCTGGCGAGCGACCCGGTGTTGACGATCGAGCCGCGGCCCGCCGCGAGCATCCGCCGGCCCGCCTGCTGGCAGAGGGCGAAGCGGCCGACGACGAGGTTCTCGAACACCTGCCGCAGTTGACCGGCGGAAAGCTCGCGGGGGTCGGCGAGAATCCCCTCGCCGGCGATGTTGGCGAGGAAGTCGACGTGGCCGAGTTCGGCGTCGAGCCAGGCGAAGAGCGCCTCGGCGGCCTCGGGACTCGAGACGTCGTGCACGCGCGCGAAGGCCGTGCCTCCCCCCGCGGCGATCGCCTCCCCGGTCCGTGCCATGCCGGCGGCGTCACGGTCGAGCATCACCACGGTGGCGCCGTGGGCGGCGAGCGCGAGGCAGCTCGAGCGCCCCATGCCGCTGGCGGCCCCCGACACCACCGCCACCTTCCCCTCCAGGTCGAAAAGGCCGTCAGCCATCGCTTCCCGCTCCCGTGGCCCGAGTCGTCGATCGGTGCACCGGCTTCTCGAGCAAGAGCCAGGCGACCCACGCCGCCACCGCCCCCTCGAGCATGAAGGCCGCCATCGACCCGATGCCGAAGCCGCCCACGATCGACGGCGCGACGATGCCGCCGATGTTGGCCACCGAATTGATGAGCGCGATCCCCGCCGCCGCCGCCACGCCGCCGAGGAACAGGGGCGGCAGCGCCCAGAACACCGGCAGCACCGCCATCATCCCCGCCTGCGCCAGGCACAGCCCGGCCAGCCGCGACCAGGGATCGGCACCCTGCCAGGCGAGCAGCCACCCCGCCGCCGCGGCCACGAGCGAAGCCGCCACCACCGGCGCCCGCACCCGGACGCGATCGGAGATCCGACTGGCCACCGCCATCGCCACGATCGAGGCGATGCTCGGCAGCGTGGTCAGCAGCCCCACCTTCCAGTACACCCCCTTGGCGGTGAACCACGGCTCGACCAGGCCACGCAGCCCCCTGGGGAGATACCCGACGAACGCGGGCACGACGCCGTCGCTGGCCGCGAGCATCGGCTCGAAGGAATCCCTGACGAGCTTCGGCAGGTAGGCGCCGGTGGCGTTGGTGCCCACGGCGACGGAGAAATAGAGCGCGATGAGGAGCCAGACGCGCCAGTCGGCGAGCGCCCCGAGCTTCTCGTGGCCGCCGACCACGCGACGGGCCCCCTCTTCGCGGGCCAGTTCCCCCTCCAGCCAGTCGCGTTCGTCCGCGGCCAGCCAGGCCGCGTCGCGCGGGCCGTCGGGGAGATACCAGAGGACCGAGAGCCCGAGGAGGATCGCCGGGATCCCCTCGAGGATGAAGAGCCACTGCCAGCCGGCGAAGCCCCGGGTGCCGTCCCAGGCGTCCATGATCCATCCCGACACCGGGTTGCCGAGGATGTTCGAGATCGGGATCGCCATCATGAACGCCGCCACCACCCGGGCGCGCCGGGCGGCCGGGAACCAGGCCGTGAGGTAGTAGATGATCCCGGGGAAGAATCCCGCCTCGGCGACCCCGAGCAGGATCCGCGCCCCGTAGTAGCTCGTCGGACCGGTGACGAACGCCGTGAGCATCGACACCAGACCCCAGGTGACCATGATCCGGGCGATCCAGGTCCGCGCCCCGAGTCGGCGGAGGAGCAGGTTGCTCGGCACCTCGAAGAGGAGGTAGCCGACGTAGAACAGGCCGTAACCGAGATCGACGACGGCGTCGGTGAGCGAGAGATCGGCCGTCATCTTCAGCCGCGCGAAGCCGACGTTCGAGCGGTCGATGATGTTGAACACGTACAGGAGCGCGAGAAACGGCACGAGCCGCCAGGCGACCTTGGAAAGGGCGCGCCGCCCCGTTTCCACGTCGGCGGCGCCAGGAGCTTCTTTCATCGTCCACCTCCGCCTGTCCGCCCGCACGCCGCCGCCCGTCACACCCCGGTGAGCTTCTCCGCCTGTTCCTCCGCCACCGGATTGGTGAGCGTGCCTATCCCGTCGATCTCGATCGAGACGGTGTCCCCGGCCCGGAGGAACACCGGCGGCACCTGCGCGAAGCCGACGCCGTGCGGCGTGCCGGTGAGGATCACCGTCCCCGGCCGCAGCACCGTCGACGCGGAGAGGAACTCGACGAGCGTCGGCACGTCGAAGATCATGTCGTCGGTGCTCCAGTCCTGCATCGTGCGCCCGTTCAGGATCGTGCGGATCCGGAGGGCGTTGGGATCGGGGATCTCGTCGCGGGTGACGAGCGCCGGCCCCAGCGGGCAGAAGGTGGCGAACGACTTCCCCCGGCACCACTGCCCGCCCCCCCCCTGCCGCTGCCAGTCGCGGGCGCTGACGTCGTTGGCGCAGGTGTAGCCGAGGACGTGGTCGAGGGCCCGCCCGCGGGGGACGTTGCGGCATTCCTTCCCGATCACCACGGCCAGTTCGCACTCGTAGTCGACCTCGCGGCTCTCCAGGCGGCGCGGGAGGAGGATCGGGTCGCCGGGGTTCTGCACCGTCCCCGAGTTCTTCATGAAGAGCACCGGATGGGTGGGGATGGCCTGCTTCCCCTCCTCGGCGTGGCGGCGGTAGTTCAGTCCGATGCAGAGGATGTCGCGCGGCTCGAGCGGCGCGAGGCGCTTCTCGACGCGCGCCGGCTCGCCCGAGTCGCGGAGATCCCCGAACAGGTCCCCTTCGAGGAGCGTGACGCGGCCGTCGCCGTGCTCGTTGCCGAGATGGACGTGGCCGCCGGTCTGGAAGCGGACGATTCTCATGGGGATTCTCCGGAGGGGACGGGGCGGGAGGGGGCGGCGGCGGGGCCGTCGCCGAACAGGGCGATCGCCCGGCCGTAGCCGCCGCGGGTGCCGGCGATCTTCACCGGCGCGAAGAGGAAGAAGGCGTCGCGGTCGGCGATGGCGCCGACGTTCGTGAGCCCCTCGACGACGACGACGCCGAGCGCCGCCGCCATCCACTCCACCGAGCGGCTCTCGCGCGGATCGACGCCGCCCAAGGTGGGGGCGTCGGTGGCGACGCAGCGGATGCCGCGCTCGGCGAGGAAGCGGACCGCCTCGGGGGTCGGGGAGGGCCAACCCTCGGCGAGCCCCTCGAGCGGCGCGGCGAAGAACGGATCCTTCTCCGGCGCCGCCGGCAGCGGGCGGAAGTGGTCGTCGGTGAAGTCCGAGCGGAAGATCACCACCTCGCCGGGGAGGAAAGCACGCTCGGCCTCGTGCTCCTCGAGGTAGGCCCGGTTGATCACCGGACCGGCGGGCTTCCCCGGGGCGAAGCCGCCGTGGCCGCGGGTGCGGCGCACGTCGACGACGTGCGCGGGGCCGATCATCGCCGCGACGTCGGCGGTCTCCGTGGCGGCGTCCGAGACGGGGAGCCTGCCGAAGCGCCGCTCGTGGTCGGCGAACGCCTCGCGGATCGCGGGCTCCGCCGCCTCGAGTTCCGCCCGGTCGCGCGGCAGCGAGAAGGAGGGGAGGAGGACGTGCGTGCCGGCCATGCTGTCGAGGAGGTGGGTGAGGGCGAAGTAGGGGCCGCGGGCGGCGGAGAAGGCGTTGAGCACCTTGCTCACGTAGCGCCCCCCCTCCTCGCCCGGTCCGCGCCCCGGCCACACCACCGGCAGATCCTCGTCGAGCGTGAGGGAGAGATCGGCGACCGCGTGCGCCCGCGCCCGGGCGACGAGCGCGGCGGCGAGCCGCGGCTCGGTGATGGCGATGCAGCGGCACTCCCCCCCCGAGCCGCCGGCGTGCTTCGCCGGGAGGAGCGCGAAGAAGGCTCCGGTGACGGGGAGGCTCCCGAGGTTCGTGGCGCACTCCACCCACACCATCCCCCGCTTGCCCCCG
>CAZMOU010000190.1:0-7934 GCA_964567835.1 uncultured Chitinophaga sp.
GCCCGGGCTACAAGATCAAGGCCGAGTTCAACGCCACCCCGCACGAACCGGGCGTGCTCTCGATGGCCCGCACGAGCGACCCGAACTCCGCCGGGAGCCAGTTCTTCATCTGCCTCGAGCGCGTGCCGCACCTCGACAAGCAGTACACGGCGTTCGGCAAGACCGCCGACGACGCGAGCCTGGCCGTCGTCAAGGCGATCGGCAACGTGAAGACCGGCGCGGGCGACAAGCCGGTGGAGCGCGTCACGATCAAGAAGGCGACCGTCGCCAAGACCGAGAAGCGCTGAGCGCGGCAGATCAGTCGTAGCCGTAGTCGAGGCGGGCACCGCGACCGGGGGAGCGTGGCTTCCCCCCGAAGACGGTCCGCAGGCCCACGATCGCCAGCAGAATGCCGGCGGCGGCGACGACGAGCGGCCGCCCATTGACGCGCGGATCGAGCAGTTCCTCGAGGCTGCGTCCCTCGGGACGCCCCTCCGGCGCATCGCCCCATGCCGCCGGAGGGGCCTCGAGCGGTGCGGGGGCGACCGCCGCGGGGGCCGGCGGGGATCCGCTCCCTGGCGGTGACGCCGCAGGGGCCGGCGTGTCGCCGGGCGGCTCCGGCGGGACGGGCGACGCGTCCGCGATCTCCGCCGCCGGATCGACCGGCCGGGGCAGCGATGCCGTCGGCACCGGCATGGGGGCCGATTGCGGCGCCGTGGGGAGCGGCGGCGGATCACGCGGCACGGTCAGGGCCGCCACCTCGTCGGCGGTCATGCCACGCGAGCCGACCGAGGCGAGGAACGTCCGCAGCCGCGTCGAGCAGGCGCCGATCGTCCTCCCCTCGGCCCGGCCGAAGAGGACGCCGGCGAGTTCGCCGCGCCCGTTGAGGATCGGTCCCCCCGAGTCCCCCTGACGGGCGGTGGCCTCGAGTTCCACGAACTCGAGCGGATAGCCGGTGCCGGGCGCGAGGTACTGCGTGCAGCGGCCCGCCTCGGAACGGAACGGCCCCTTGCCGTAGCCGTTGATGGTCAGCGGCTCGCCGATCACCGGAGGGGCGACGGCGATCGGCACGGGCGCCGCGCGCGGCCTCCAGATCGCCACGGCGGCCAGATCCCAGGGCTCGTCGTGGCGGATCACCCGGCCGGCCGACTGGAAACCGTCGGGGAATTGCACGAGCACCCCCGACTTCGCCCCCCGGATCACGTGCCAGTTGGTGAGCACGAGACCCTGGGTGGCGTTCACGTCGACGAGCACCCCCGAACCCATCGACGTGCCGCCGTTCTCCGGGGCGACGATCCGCACCACCGCCGGATGGGGCGGATGGCCGCTGCCGAGGAAGTCGGCGAAAGCCTCGGGGGACCAGGCGTCACCCCCGCCGGGGGGCGCCGACGGCCAGAGGCCGAGGCCCGGCAGCTGCGCCGCCGCCGTGGCGGCCGCGACCGTCGCCCAAACGGCCAGCGCCATCCATGTCCCGCTCGCGACTCGGCGCGGCATGCATCGTCCTCCCGCCAGCGCCCCGCCACCGGACGTGCGGGGCGGTGGACGGTCCGATCAACGCGGGGCCCGACGCAACGCCTGACGGCGCGACTCCCGGGCGAGGATGCGTTGGAGGAGTTCCTGCCGGAGGCGGGCCCGCTCCTCCACCACGTCCCCGGCGAGCGCCGACGCCTTGGGGGTGATCGTCTTCCCCGAGCGCGAGACCATCGGCAATCCTCCTCACCCGGGCGACCCGTTCGCCAACCGGGAGAGTTCTCATCGGTCGGAGACGTGCCCGGGATTGAGCCCGGGTGGTCGGGTCCGGACGATCGACACGACCCCCACCACCGTCCGCCTGGGCCGGCGGGGCCCCGCCGGGGTGCGGCGTCGCGGCGACGAGGGGTTCAGGCGGCGGGTTCGCCCGACAGGATGGCGAATCCGTCCAGGAGGAGACGCTCCCGGAGGGTGGCCACGTGGGCATGGTCGGCGGTCTGCACCGTCACCTCCACCACCACGGAAAAGACGTCTGGGCCGGCGAACGTCCGGTCGTGCGTGATCTCCAGGATGCTCGCCCCGGCGGCGGCGATCGACGCGGTGAGCCGGGCGATCCCCCCGGGGCGGTCCGTGACCCGGGTCGAGAACCTCCACAGCCGTCCGTCGGCGGCGAGGCCGTGATCGATCACCCGGCCGAGCGTCGCCATGTCGATGTTGCCGCCGCAGAGGAGGAGGACGACCCGTTTCCCGCGCAGGTCGTCGAGCCCCCCGCCGAGGAGGGCCGCGAGCGGCGCCGCGCCCGCCCCCTCCACCACGGTCTTCTCCAATTCGGAGAGGCGCAGCACCGCCAGCGCCAGCAGATCCTCCTCCACGGTCACGACCCGATCGATCAGCGGCGCGGCGAGGGGGAAGGCGACGTCACCCACCTTCCCCACGGCCAGTCCGTCGGCGAGCGTGGGGCGCACGGGCACCTGCACCGGTTGGCCGGCCGCCAACGACGCCGACAGGCTCCCGGCCGCGGCGGGCTCCACCGCGACGATGCGGATCCCGGGGCGCAGGCCCTTCGCGGCGACCGCCACCCCGGCGAGCAGCCCCGCCCCCCCCACCGGCACGATCAGGGCGTCGGCGTCGGGGACCTCCTCGAGGATCTCGAGCGCCATCGTCCCCTGCCCCGCGATCACGCGGCGATCGTCGAAGCCGTGGATGCGCTCGAGCCCCTCGCGCGCGGCGAGTTCCACCGCCAGGGCCCGGGCGTCCTCGAAGGACTCCCCCTCGAGGACCACGCGGGCCCCGAGCCGACGGCAGGTCGCCACCTTCACCAGCGGGGCGAACCGGGGCATGACCACCGTCACCGGGATCCGCAGGAGCTTGCCGTGCCAGGCCAGCCCGAGGGCGTGGTTTCCGGCCGACGCCGCCACGACGCCCCGCGCGCGGGCGGCGGGATCGAGCAGTTCGAGCGCGTTGCGGGCCCCGCGCTCCTTGAAGGACCCCGTCCGCTGGAGCGAGTCGAGCTTGCACCAGACGCGGCAGCCGGTCAGTTCCGAGAGCGGGATGCTCGCCGGGCAGGGCGTCCGCGTCACTCCGGCGGCGATCCGCGCCGCGGCGGCACGGATGTCGTCGAGCGTCACGGCATGCCGGGGAACCGACCGGTCATCGGACCTGCTCATGCGACGTTCCGCCGCGGGGCATGGAACGAGCGGACATCGATCCAGTCCATGCCCGCCCGGGCGGCGGCCTCGATCCCCAGATCGCTGTCCTCCCACACCAGGCACCGTTCCGGTCGGACCGCCAGCCGCCGCGCCGCCTCGAGGAAGGGGTCGGGATCGGGCTTGTGCCGCACCGTGTCCTCGCTCGCCACGATGGCGTCGAACATCCCGGCCAGCCCGATGTGGACGAGGATCCGCTCGCACACCGCCCGGTGTCCCCCCGTGACGACGGCGACGGGGATCCGCCCGCGGCACCGCCGCGCGACGTCGACGACCGGATCGATGGCCTCGACGTGCGTCAGCTGCTCCAGGAAAGACTCCTCCTTCGACCGGACCGCATGGTCGAGATCGAGTTCCACGCCCGCCTCACGGGCGAGCGTGGCGACGATGTCGCGTGTCGGCCGCCCCCCCATGGCGTAGAAGCGATCCTCGCCGAACTCCAGCCCGTGCGCGGTCGTCACGCGCAGCCAGGCCCGGTAGTGCGCCGGCATGGTGTCGGCGAGCGTGCCGTCGCAGTCGAAGAGGAGGGCGTCGTGATCCTGGAGATGCCACATGGGTCCTCCGCGGGGCCGGGGAACAGGGGGGGATGGACGGGACGAGGGACCGGTTATACGGACTGGAGCGTTTTTTCGCCCGTGCCGCGTCCGGCGCCGTGGCGGAAGTAACCTATGGTATCCCTGGCCGACGGAAGTCGCGTTTCGGCCGAGCGCCCCCGACCGCCGCACGTTCCCCATTCCGGCATGCGTATCCCAGCCCTCGGCATCCGACCCCGGATCCTCATCCTCGGCGCCTTGACCCTCTGCATCCTGGCGGTGCTGGTGTGGGGGGCGTACCGGCGCGGGGTCGAGGTGCTGCGGGAGTCGGCCGAGGAGGCGATCCGCGGCCGGGCGGCGGCCGTGGCGGAGGAGTTCGACCGCTCCACGCTCGAGGCCCTCACCGCGGCCCGCGGGATGGCGCTGGCGCTGGCGAACGAGGGGGGCACCGATCCGGCGCGGGCCGACGCCCTCGCCCGTGCCGTCCTCGACGGCCGCCCCGGGTTCGCCGGAACCTGGATCGTGCTGGAACCGGAGGCGCAGGACGCCGGCCACCGCCTCTTTTCCTGGAGCCGAGACAGCCTCGATCCGGGATCGATCTCGCGCACCAGTCCCTCCGGCGCCGCGCCGCGGGCCGCGCTCGAGTCGCGTGGCTACGATCGCATCGCCTCCCGATCGGCGGACGCGGCCCGCCCCACCGACTCGGTCGTGATGCTGCCGCACGACGAGGCCGGCACGCCCGTCATCGAGCACGTCTGGCCGATCGTCTCCGCCGGTCGCTTCATCGGTGCCGCGGGGGTGAGCACCCGGCTCTCCGACGCCGCGGCGGTGCTCTCCAAGGTGCGCGACCGCCTCGGTGCCGCGGGGTGGGCGGCGACGATCGCGGTGGTGACCCCCGAGGGCCAGGTCATCGCCTCGACCGCCTCCGACGAGGCCTTCGCCGCCAGTGACTCCGCCTGGTCCGCTGTGCTCGAGCGCCTCCGCCTCGGGACGTCGGCGGTGGTACGCGGCGACATCGCCGACGGCCGCGGCGACAGCCTGTTCGCCGGGGCCGATGCGCAGACGTCGGGCTGGACGGTCGTCGTGCAACTCGCCTGGAGCGCGATCACCGGCCGGGCCCAGCGACCCATGTTCGACATCCTCATGGCGGCGGCGGGGGCGTTGGCCCTGCTCACCGGCCTGCTCACCTGGCTCGCCAACCGGATCCGCCATCGCGTCGCGGCGGCCGCCGCCGCGGCCCGGCGGGTGGCGGAAGGCGATCTCAGCGTCGTCGTCCGCAGGGGGGGTGGCGACGAGACGGGGCAACTCCTCCGGGACGTCAGCCACATGACGCAGAGCCTGCGCAACATCGTCGAGCAGGTGAAGGAAGCCGGTCGGGAACTCTCCGCCACGTCGCACGATCTCGCCACGGCCGAGTCGCACCAGGAGGAGGCGATCAACTCGCTCGGTGCCAGCACCACCCAGGCGGCCGCCGCGAGCCGGCAGATTTCCGTCACCGGACGCGAACTCCTCGCCACCATGAACGACGTCGCCTCCGTGGCGAACGACACGGCGGCCGTCGCCGACGCCGGCCGGGAGAACCTCGGCAGCGTGGGCGAGACGATGCACGGGCTCGAGGAATCGACCGCCGAGTTCGGCCGGCGGCTCGGCCTCATCCGCCAGCGGGCGGAGGACATCAACATGGTCATCACCACGATCACCAAGGTGGCCGACCAGACGAACCTCCTCTCCATCAACGCCGCGATCGAGGCGGAGAAGGCCGGGGAATACGGGCAGGGGTTCATCGTGGTCGCGCGGGAGATCCGTCGTCTGGCGGACCAGACCGCGGTGGCCACGCTCGACATCGAGCGGATCGTCGAGCAGATGCAGTTGGCGGTCGGCGACGGGGTGGCGGAGATGGAGCGATTCGCCGCGGAGGTGAAGGCCGGCGTGGAACGGGTCCACGGCATCAGCGGCCAGTTCGCCGACGTCATCGGCAAGGTGCACGGCCTGTCCCACCGCTTCGACCAGGTGAACGACGGCATGCGGGCCCAGGTCACCGGGGCCCAGCAGATCGCCGAGGCCCTCGTCACCCTCACCGACGGCTCGCGGGCCGCGGCCGACGCGCTCCAGGAGTTCCAGGAGGCGTCGCGGCACATGTCGCGGGCCGTGCAGGGGCTGAACGAGTCGGTGAGTCGCTTCCATCTGGGCGACCGGGAAGGCTGATTCCCGGCACCGCGGCGGCATCCGGGAAACCTGGGCAAGCGGCGACGCTCCCCGCCCCCCCGACCGGGCAAGGGGGGCAGGCGGGGCGCTCCGCGGCGAGGCTGCCTCCGCCGTCGCCTGTTCCGGAAATGCTCATGGTGTGGACGGTGCCGGGTCGATCACTGGTGACGATCCTGCCGGTTACGAGGCGCCCGGTGCACATCCACCGGGCGAGCCGGCACCCGTCCGGAATCCGAATCCATGAAGAAATCAGCGCATCGTCCCGCCACGAGCGGCTGCATCCGCCCCAAGGCCAGCCGGAGCCGACTGGCCGCTTGGCGGCGCAGGGTCCGCGACATGACGGCGTGCATGCTGGTGGCGGCCACCGTCGCCGGGCAGCCGCTCACGGCGTCGGCCCAGATGGGGCAGATGGGCATGGCGCCCGCCGGGGGCGTCGTCAACCGGGCGGCGGCGGGATTCGCCAACCTCAACAACAACGGCCCGGGCTGGTTCTACTACGGCCTCAACGCGGCCGACCGCGGCCTGGGGTACGTGGGCAGCTACATGACGCTCGGTGCGTTCATCCCCTACGCCGAGGACGACCTGGGAGGTTTCTGGTCGGCCGATCTCCGCTCGCACCTCTCGGTGTACGGCGGGTTCTTCTCCAACGTCGGCGTGGTCCGCAAGCAGTACCTGGGCGGAACCATCGGCGGCATCGGCGTCTACTGGGACTTCGACGGCGACCAGAACCAGTACGGCAACACCTGGATCAACGACTCGAGCGGCAGCTACCTGTTCCCGGGCGGCATGAGCTACAACCAGGTGGGCGTGTCGGGCGAATGGCTCACCGACTACGGCAACCTGCGGAGCAACGGCTACATCCCGCTCGGCACCACCGCCTCGACGATGGGGCCGTACGTCGGCAACTCGCTCCTCGGCGTTCTCGGCGTGAACGCGGCGCTTGCCGGTGCCGACCTCGAGGTCGGTGCGTACGTGCCGGGCCTCTCCGACTGGGCCGGCATGGTGAGCGTCGGCGGATACACCTTCGGCAACGCCCGCTACAACCTTCCCAGCGGCCAGGACGTCGTCCCGTACTTCGGCGGTGTGTACACCCGCCTCGACATGACGTTCCTCAACAACTGGGACTTCTCCCTCCAGGCCAACAACGACAGCTATTTCGACTGGACCGGATTCGCGCGTCTGACCTACCGCATGGGCGGATCGCGGCGCCGCAACGTCACCGACCAGCTCGAGCAGCCGATGATGCGCAACGAGCACATCGTCCGCGGCTACCAGCAGCCGGTGCAGGCGATCAATCCCTACACGAACAAGCCCTGGAACGTCGTCCACGTCGACAGCGCCGCCGGCGGCGGCGCCACGATGGCGGCCGCCTCCAGGCCCGCCGTCGCCACCGGCGTCGGAACGGCGGAGGCCCCGGTGCTGACGCTCGCCGAGGCCGAGGGGATCGCCACCAATCCCTACGACATCATCCTCGTCCACCAGGGTTTGAGCAGCAACCAGCCCTACGCCGGCGGCTTCGAGTTCCAGGCATCCAACCAGTTCCTCGTCGGCCAGGGTTCGGG
Source organism: uncultured Chitinophaga sp. (assembly GCA_964567835.1). Classification (GTDB taxonomy): domain Bacteria; phylum Planctomycetota; class Planctomycetia; order Pirellulales; family UBA1268; genus QWOP01. Next base: position 7,456 of record CAZMOU010000190.1, read on the forward strand.
GATGCTCCTCCCCACGGCGAACATGGGTCTGGTGCCGGTGTGGAGCGGGACGCGCAGCACCGACTACCCCGTCATCGCCGCCGGTACCGGCACGGCCATCGTGCTCGGCAACGGGTCGGTCGTGGACCATCTGCAGATCACCGGCTCCCGGATCGGCATCTCGGACGCGGGGATCACCGACCCCTCGAGCTTCGTGATCGTCAACGACGTGCGCATCGTGGGATCGGGACCGCAGCAGACCGGCGTGCAGATCTACGACACCGCCGGGGTGAGCTCCACGCTCAACTTCTCGAACATGCAGCTCTCCGGCCTCACGGCCGACGGCTTCGAGGTCTGGGGCGGCGGCCCGAGCGCCGGCGACCCGAAGGTCAACATCGACCGCTCGACGTTCACGGACATCGGTGGCTCCGCCGTCACGGTGGAGGACGTCTACAACGAGGGCCGCGAGCGCATCGACAGCTTCCGGTAGGCCGCCCCAA
>CAZMOU010000191.1:0-7926 GCA_964567835.1 uncultured Chitinophaga sp.
GGGCGGAGCCTGCACACCGACTTCCGCCCGCCGAGCGCGGGGCCTTTCGTCCTGGCGAAGGAAACCCAGGAGCGGTGGGACAAGCATCCCGAGGGGGCCCACGGCATTCCCAAGGTCGAGGACCGGCCCACGTTCTGGGCCGACAAGACCGCCGCCACCGGCGTGTTCTACCGCGAGATGATCGCGCACGTCCGCAAGGTGCTCGAGGACGTCGAGCGGGTGGTGCCCGGCTACGACGCGAAGCGGGGGTACGAGCTGGCCGGGTTCGTCTGGTTCCAGGGTTTCAACGACCTCGTCGACGGCGGGGTGTACCCCAACCGGGACAGGGCCGGCGGGTACGACCTGTACGCCGACCTGCTCGGCCACCTGATCCGCGACGTGCGGAAGGACCTGTCGGCGCCGGGGTTGCCGTTCGTCATCGGCGTCATGGGCATCGACGGCCTCGAGGGGGACACGAAGGGGGCGATGAGGCACTTCCGAGAGGCCCAGCGGAGACCGGCCGCGCTGGACGAGTTCAGGGGGAACGTCGTCGCGGTCGAGACGGCGCCCTTCTGGGACGACGACCTCGAGGCGCTGGCCGAGCGGAGGCGGATGGTGTTCGACGAGCTCGAGCAGGGCTTCCGCGAGGCGGATCCGAAGCCCTCCGAGCCGGAGAAGGAGGCCGCCCGCAGGAAGGCCCTCGACGAGGCATTCGCACCGGACGAGTTGAAACGACTGCAGACAGGCGTGTCGAACGGCGGCTACCACTACCTGGGTGCCGCGAAGATCATGGCCCCCATCGGAAAGGCGTTCGCCGAGGCTCTCGTGGAGATCGACGGCCGGGAATAGCGTCCGAACCGGTCGGCGAACGACGGACGGGCCGAACCATCCGCCGCGAAGGATCGCGCTGGCCCGGAGGACGTCGCAGGGGCGTGTCCGACCCGGCCCCCCGCCGACGGCGGTCGCAGGGGTATGATCGGCGGGTGGCAGGGGAGTTTTCCCGGGAGTCGCGTCGCCGGGGTGGCGCCCTGGGATGGTCGAGACCCTGACGGGCATCAGAGGGCCAGGCCCTCCACCCGTTGGCGGCACAGCGCCCCAGTGCGGCGATTCCGTGGTCACGGAGGGGACGCCGTCCGAGTGCCGATCGGTGAGGTGAACGACATGACGATGCACGGCGTGATGCTCTCGGCGATTTGCGTGGCCCTTCTTCCCCTGTCACGCTCGTTCTCCCAGCCGACTCCCCCACCGCGCGTCGAAGCGGAAGGGCCGCCGCTCTTCGTCGTCACGGTGAAGGGCAAGGACGGCTTCATCGATCGCGATGGAACGATCGTCATCGAGCCCGCTTTCGAAAAGGCGTATCCGTTCTCGGACGGGCTCGCGGCGGTTCGGGTGCGCGGCGAGTGGGGCTTCATCGACACGGAAGGACGGATGGCCATCGAGCCCGGTTTCGTCGACGTCGGACCTTTTTCCGAAGGCCTGGCAACCTTCCAGGACAGGCGACACCCCGACAAGAAGGGCTACATCGACAAGCTCGGCAAGGTGGTCATCGAAGCGCGGTTCGACGATGCGGAGGCGTTTCGCGATGGCGTGGCCCGGGTCGGCATGGCGACGCTCAGGGGCAGGCTGCTCGGCAGGATCGCCGATGTGGGAGTGGAGTGCGATTACCGGTTCATCGACCGCACCGGAAAGGTCGTGCCGGAACCCACGCCTGAGCAGGGCGCCACCGGCGAGCCGGGGGAGCTGATTCCTTTCAGGAAGGGCGACGCGGCGGGCTATCGGAACGCCGAGGGAGAGGTCGTGATCCAGCCTCGATTCCAAACAGCCTCCGCTTTCTCCGAAGGGCTGGCTTGTGTCAGCGAAGGGGGCTTGTTCGGTTACATCGATCCACGCGGTGAATGGGTGATCGCGCCGCGCTTTCGTCACGCGAACGACTTTTCCGACGGGCTCGCAGGAGTGTCGCTCGGAGAACATGGCTGGGGCTTCGTCGATCGCACGGGCCGGGAGGCGATTCCCGGCAGGTTCGCATGGGTGTACGGCTCCTTTCGCCACGGTGTCGCGGAGGTCGCCTTGGACGGCAAACGGGGCTACATCGACAAGAATGGCGAGTGGATCTGGGAGCCGAGCGAATAGGATGGGGTGAGAGGGCTCGCGTGGAGAGTCCGATCGCCCCCCCGGCGAGAAACGCCCTGTCGATGAAGCGACGACCGTTCCTGGCCGTCTCCGTCATGACGCGACGAGCGGTGGCGAAGGCCGCCGAGGACGCGAACGTCGTGCTCCACGTCGAACAGTCAAAACCAGCCCCCGAACCGGTCGCCAGCACCCCGGTCGTCCGCCTCGGGCGGCCGTTGGGATCTCGGGAGACGTTCGCCGGCACCACGCACGGAAGGGCATCATGAATCGCACGTCGATCGCGGTGTTCTTCGCGCTCGCGCTCCCGATCGCCCGGGCGCCCGGGGCCGACCCCGTGAACGTGAACCGATTGCCGGCCGACCTCGTCGTGCCGGTCGCCGAGGAGGGGGAGGCGGCTCCCGGAAGGCGGGTCTTCGCCGCGACGCCCGGATGGGAGGGGACGGCGGTGCGGCACGTGACCTACCTGCCGCGGGACTGGCGGCCGGGAAGCTCCCTCCCCGTCCTCGTCGAATACCCCGGGAACGGGGGCTATCGCAACGACCTCGGCGACGTCTCGGACGGCACCCCGGAGGGCTGCACGCTCGGCTACGGCCTGAGCGCCGGCGAGGGATTCGTCTGGGTCTGCCTCCCGTTCGTGGCCCAGTCGCCCGACGGCGGGAGGGAGGTGTGCCGGGAATGGTGGGGGGACCTCGAGGAGACCAAGCGTTACTGCACGGCGACGGTGCAGGACGTCTGCCGGCGGTTCGGCGGCGATGCGTCGAAGGTCGTCCTCTGCGGTTTCTCCCGGGGCGCGATCGCCTGCAACCACGTCGGCCTCCACGACGACGCCATCGCGGCGCTGTGGCGCGGGTTCTTCTGCCACAGCCATTACGACGGCGTGCGGTCCTGGCCCTACGCCGGCTCCGACCGTGCCGCGGCGGTCGCTCGGCTGCGGCGGCTCGGGCGCAGGCCGCAGTGGATCTCGCACGAGCTCGACGTCGGGCCCACGCGCGATTTCGTCGAGGGGTCGGGCGTGGCCGGGGAGTTCGAGTTCACGGCGATCCCCTATCCCAACCACACGGCGGGGTGGGTCCTCCGCGACATCCCCGAGCGCGCCCGGGCGAGGGAGTGGCTCCGCCGGACCGTCGATGGTCCCGCTCCGCGGGAGCGATGACGTGGAGGCGGGCGCCGGCAGGCCTGCGGGGATCGCCGACGCCGCTCCTCGGCGGGGCGTCCGGCCGGCGGTACATTGACTCCCTCCCCCGTCCGTTTCCCCCCCGGGAATCCGCCCATGTGCCGTGCCGTCTGCATCGCCCTCTCCCTCGCCGCCGCCGTGTCGCTCCCGACGCGTGCCGAGGACGTCACGCTCGGGAACGTCCCGCCCGTGGTCGTGCAGACCCTTCCCGCCGCCGGCGCCGCCGACGTCGACCCGACGCTCAAGGAGATCAGGGTCACGTTCAGCAAGACGATGCGCGACGGGGCGTGGTCGTGGGCCATGATCGACCAGAAGCACTTCCCGCGGATCGCCGGCGACCCGAAGTTTTCCGGGGACCGGCTCACCTGCCTGCTCCCGGTCGATCTCGAGCCGGGGAAGACCTACGCCATCTGGGTCAACAACGAGAAGCTGCGGAACTTCGCCGATACCGAGGGCCGTCCGGCGGTGCCCTACCTGCTCGTCTTCCGGACGAAGCAGAAATGACCGCCGGCGGGGGCGTCAGGGTTCCCCGCCGCGCCGGCACAGCACGGTCCGCTCGTGATCGAGGAGCCACGCCTTGGCGTCGGTGCCGCCGCCGAACCCGACCAGGGCCCCGCCGCTCCCGATGACGCGGTGACAGGGGACGACGATCGGGATCGGATTGCGGCCGTTGGCGCCGCCGACGGCGCGGGCCTTCCGCGCGTCGCCGACCCGCCGGGCCTGCTCGCCGTAGCTGATCGTGGTGCCGTAGGGGATCGTCCGGAGCACGCCCCACGCGGCGAGTTGGAAGGGGGTGCCCACCGGGTCGAGCGCCAGGTCGAATCGGGTGCGGGCGCCGGCGAAGTACTCCCGCACCTGCGATACGGCGATGCGGAGCCACTCTTCCGCGCCGCCCCCGCCGGGAACCGGCCCGGCAGCCGACGGCCCGGCCTCCGTCCGTTCCCCGGGGAATCGGACCCGCCGCAGCCCCCGCGGGCCGGCGAGGAGCGAAAGGCGCCCCAGCGGCGTGTCGAGCGTCGTTTCGGCGGTGTCGGCGGTGTCGGCGGGGTCGGCGGGGTCAGCCATGCCCGTCAGCTTAGGGGGGTTCGTCGGCGCTGTCTTCCGGCGGGCCGGCCGGCGTAGGATGAGCGGGCCCAGGTTCTCCGGAGTCTTCCCTATGCCCCGACGAGCCCTCCTTTTTGGCCTCGCGCTCCCCGTGCTCTCCGCCGTGGCGACCGGGCTCGCGTCGGCCCAGCCCGGATCGGGGCCGCGGAAGTACGTCGACTATCCCGGCACGGCGACGATCGTCGCGGTGGACAAGGCCCCCGACGACGACCCACGGGGCCGGGGCATGGCCGAGGCGGGTTACGTCGTGCGCTTCGCCTTCAAGCCGAGCCGCCCGGTGCAGGAGGAGCTCGGCCGCACCTGGCTCGCGCGCCATCCCCGGCAGGAGTTCCTCCTCTCGAGCGGCTGGCGGCCGGGGCCGAAGTACCTGGCGAAGTACGGGATCGAGAAGGGGAAGGGGATGCCCGCCACGATGCACGTCATCGTCCAGGGCACGTCGACGCCGGTGCTGTTCGATCTGGACGGCGTCGACGCCACCGACTTCTTCGAGGCGGCGCCCGACGCGCCGAAGTGAACCGCTCGACGCTCAGGCGCCGTGCGGCGGCAGGAAGCGGACGACGAGCTCGTCGTAGCCGAGCCTGCGCTCGTACGCGGCGGTCCGTTCCACCCGGTCGCGCTGCCGCACGAGCTCCATCCCGCCGACGCGCCGGCAGAGCGTGCCGAGCAGCGCCTTCATCACCGTCCGGGAGTGGGCGGCACCGAGGCAGAGGTGCGGCCCGAAACCGAAGGCGACGTGCGGATTGGGACGCCGGTCGAGGCGGATGACGGTGGGGTCGTCGAAGACCGCTGCGTCGAGGTTCGCCGAGGCCCAGCCCAGCGAGACGCGGCCGCCGGCGGGCACCACCCGGCCGTGGACGTCGGTGGCGACGGGGCAGACGCGGCCGATGTGCGTGAGCGGCATGAAGACCCGGAAGAACTCCTCCGCCGCGAGCACGATCCGGTCGGGGTCGGCGCGGAGGAAGGCGAAATCGGCCGGCGTGGAGGCCAGATGGCCGACGGCGCAGGCGACGGAGTGGATGATCGTGTCGCGGCCGCCGGCGAAGGCGAGGTTCGCGAAGCCGAGCAGCTCCTCGCGCGAGAGCCTCCTCCCGCGGAACTCCACGCGCGTGAGCGTGCCGAAGAAGTCATCGCCGGGGGAGGCGAGCGCCCGGTCGAAACGCTCCTCGAGGTAGGCCTCCAGGCGCCGGGCCTTCGCCTGGCCGTCGTTCCCGTGGAACACGTGCACGCCCCAGCCGATGTAGACGTCGGCCTCCGAATCGGGCTCGTCGAGGAGCACCGCGAGCGCCCGAGACTGGAGCGGCAGGGCGAAGCCCTCCACGATCTCGAGCGAGCCGGCGGCGAGCGCCGTCGCCACGAGATCCTCGACGATCCGCTCGATGCGGGCGACGAACGCCGGGGTCTTCGCGCGCAGGAAGAAGGGCTCCACCAGGGCCCGGAGGTCGCCGTGGTCGGGCGGGTCGACCTCGATCGGGAGTTGCCGCACCGAGCGGAGCGCCTCCTCCGACGGGATCGGCACGCGGAAGGGGGCGTCGGAGCTGTAGGTCTTCCAGTCCTTCGCCGCGTGCCGAACCTCCTCGTGCCGGAGGAGCATCGGGATCTCCTCCCCCTGGAACGGGCAGCGGAGAACCCCCTCGGTCTCGCGGGCCCTGCGGAAGGGATCGTCGATGTCGGTCATGGAGGCGGCTTGCCGGGCGACGTGGGTGCCGTACGGAAGCGGCGTGGAGAGTTACCCGGCTAGGATTCGAACCTAGACAAAGGGAACCAAAATCCCTTGTGCTACCGTTACACTACCGGGTACCGGACGGAGCGGGAACGATCCCAGCATACCCGACTCCGCCGCACGCTGCGGCGTCCGCGGGAGCCCCGTGGTCAGCAGTTCTCCTGCTCGGGGCGCGGTTCCCCCGCGCCGCGGGCGAGCCGGCTGGTGACGGCGAAGGAGAGCTGCTCCAGTTCGATCGCCAGGTCGACCGCCACCGTGTCGACGTGCGGCGGGAGGGAGAGCGTGACCGGGGCGAAGTTGACGATCCCCTCGATCCCGGCGGCCACCATCCTGTCGGCGACCTCCTGGGCCCGTGGTGCGGGCACGACGATCATGCCGAGGCGGACCCCCAGTTCCCTGACGACCGTCGGCAGATCCTTCACGTCGCGGATCGTGATCCCCTGGATGACGGTGCCGATCTTCGCGGGGTCGGTGTCGAAGGCGGAGACGATCGAGAAGTTCTGCCGGCCGAACCCCCGGTAGCCGAGCAGGGCCTGCCCGAGGTTGCCCACCCCGACCATGACCACGGGCCAGTCGTGGTTGGTGCCGAGGATGTCGCGCATCGCGTGGATCAGTTCGTCGCAGCGGTAGCCGACGCCCGGATAGCCGAACTGCCCGAAAAAACCGAGATCCTTCCGCACCTGGGCGTCGCTGAACCCGAGGAGGTGCCCGAGCCGGCTGGAGGAGATCGTGTGCTGGCCGGTCGCCTGGAGCCGCTGCAGCTCCCGGAGGTACAGGCTCAACCGGCTGACCACCACCTTCGGAACAGGCTGGTCGGAGGGCTGGTCGCCGGACGGGGAACGCGAGTCGGGCATGGGGCGACCGGTGGCAAAGGCGTGATTCCGGGGGGAACTTTACCCCCGCCCCCCGCCCCCCCGCAACGCGGCGGTGCCGGAGCCGATCGGGCCCGCCGAGGGGAAAAAGGGGGAAATCAGCCCTCCCCGGCACCCGGCCCCGCCGGCGGACGCCCCCCGGATGCCGCTCCGGGCGAGGGAGGGCATCGATCGTGCGGCGCGAAAATGTAGCGGATGTGACGGCGATGTGAGTCTGGAAAAGATCGAATGACTGCGTCGAGTGGTCAACCTGCGGTGGGTTTGTGGCCGATGCTTCTGGAGCGTGGGAAAGCCTGCACCCACGTTCCCAAGAGTTTCGTCCCCTTTTTCAGGAGTCGCCCCGTGAGGGGCGGCACGCATGAAGACCACGTGGTTGAGTTGGCTGCTGGTCCTCGCCTGGATCGTTTCGCCGGTGCTCCGCGCCGACGACGCGATCACCGGGCCGGCCGCCGAGGACTGTCCCGACGCCGCGCAGAGCGTCCTCTCCGGTGATGGCACCGGCGCGGACCCTGTCGTCGGCGACGTCGCGGACGGTCCGATCGTCGAATCGGGTTCGGCGGCCTGCGGCCCGACCAGGATGGTGCGCGACACCGTCTGGGAGCGCCAGGAAGTCACTTGCTACAAGACGATGTGCGAGCGCATCGTCGAGCAGCGCGAGATCGACTGCATCCGCTACGAGACGGAGCGGTCGTTCAAGGAGGTCGAGTACACCGTCACCAAGCCGGTGTGGGAGACCCGCACGAAGATCGTCAACTACACCGTCTCCAAGCCGGTGTGGGAAACGGTGACCAAGGAGATCCCGTACACCGTCTGCAAGCCGGTGTACGAGACCCGCGAGCAGACCTACACGGTCTGCAAGCCGGTCTACGAGACCCTCACCAAGGAAATCCCTTACACCGTCTGCAAGCCGGTGTACGAGACGATGACGAAGGAGATCCCCTACACGG
>CAZMOU010000192.1:0-6081 GCA_964567835.1 uncultured Chitinophaga sp.
CGCCTGCATCGGCTGCCGCGGGCCCGTGATGAGCGTCAAGCTCTGCTTCCGGTCCCGCCCCGACCGGGTCGACACGCTCGTGGTCGACGAGGGCTCGCGGACCAGCGTGGCCCTGGCCCGGATCCTCCTCGCCGAGCGCTGCGGAGTGGCGCCGCGGGTCGAGGTCCTCCCCATCGCCGCCGACGCGGCCGACGTCGCCGCCGACGCCGTGCTCCTCATCGGCGACCGGGCGCTCGTCCCCCCTCGTGGGGCCTTCCAGGTCGTCTGGGATCTGGGCGACGAGTGGTGCCGGTGGACCGGCCTGCCGTTCGTGTTCGCGGTCTGGGCCGCCCGTCGCGACGTCCCGGCGGCGACGCTGCGGCGCGTGGAACCGCTCCTCGGGGCGGCACGGGATTCGGGTCGTGCCAGTCTGGCCGCGATCGCCTCCGCCGAGGCCTCGCGCCACGGCCTCTCGGTCGCCCAGTGCCTTTCCTACCTGCGCGACAATCTGCATTACGATCTCGGCGTCGCCGAAAGGGCGGCGCTGGCCTTTTTCCACGACCGGGCCTCGGCACTGTCGCTGGCTCCGCGGGGATTCGATCCGATGGCGGCGCTCACGCACCCGGCCGGATCGCCGCCCCGCTGACCCCACGTCCCGCCCCCCGGTCTCCCTCCCGGACCCTCCCATGCCGCGAGATCTCGATCGGATCCTCTCCGACGCCGTTGCGGGGCGCCGGATCACCGCCGACGACGCCGTCGTCCTCCTCCGGTCGGCGAATCTCGCCGCCATCGGCCGGGCCGCCAACGAGGTGACCAACCGGCTCCACCCGGAGCCGTGGCGGACCTACAACATCGACCGCAACATCAACTACACCAACGTCTGCACCGCGGTGTGCGACTTCTGCGCCTTCTACCGGCCGCCGAAGCACGACGAGGGCTACGTGCTCGACCGCGAGGTGCTCCTCGCGAAGATCGAGGAGATGGTGGGCGTGGGGGGCGACCAGATCCTCCTCCAAGGTGGCCTGCACCCCACGCTCCCCTTCGAGTGGTACGAGGACCTGCTGCGGGCCATCAAGGACCGCTTCCCCGCCGTCAACGTCCACGGATTCTCCCCTCCGGAGATCCATCATTTCACGAAGATCGCGAAACTCCCCCTCCGCACCGTGCTCGAGCGGCTGGCCCGCGCCGGGCTCGGTTCGCTGCCAGGCGGGGGCGGGGAGATCCTCGTCGACCGGGTGCGGAAGGAGATCACCCGGGGGAAGGTCCTCACCGACGATTGGCTCGACGTGCATCGGGAATGGCACGCGCTCGGCGGCAGGAGCACGGCGACGATGATGTTCGGACACGTGGAGACGCTCGCAGAACGCGTCGAGCACCTCGAACGCGTCCGTGATCTCCAGGACGAAACCGGCGGCTTCACCGCCTTCATCTGCTGGTCGTTCCAGCCCGACAACACGGCGATGGCGGACGTCCCGCCGTCGGGGCCGTTCGATTACCTGCGCACGCAGGCCGTCGCCAGGCTGTTCCTCGACAACGTCCCCAACATCCAGTCGAGCTGGGTGACGCAGGGGCGGGAGATCGGCCAACTGGCCCTCCTCTTCGGGGCCAACGACATGGGCAGCCTGATGATCGAGGAGAACGTGGTGAGCGCGGCGGGCACGGTGCATCACCTGACGCTCGCCGAGATGCGCTCGGCGATCTCGGAACTCGGCTGGACGCCGCGGCGCCGCAACGTCTTCTACGAACTCCACGAGGACGATCCGGAGCCGGCCGTCGTTCCGACGTCGGTCGGCTGCGGGCCCCCCTCCTGCGGGAGCGGCGGACTCGTTCAGCCGGCGCTCGTCCCCGCACCGGCCCGGTCGTGAGCGGTTCGATCGTCATCCGGGCGCGGTGGATCCTCCCTTCCGCGACGGCGGCGCTCGAGAACGGCTGGGTGGCGATCGACCGGGGTCGGATCGTCGCGCTGGGCCGCCGTGAGCGTCCCGCCGGGGCGGTCGATCTCGGTGATGCCGTGATCCTCCCCGGGCTGGTCAACGCCCACACCCATCTCGAGTTCTCCGACATTCCGGCACCGCTCGACGCTTCCGGCGGCCTGCCCGGCTGGATCTCCAGGGTGGTCGGACTGCGACGGGCCCGGCCGACGGGCGTGGGCGAGTCGCACCGCCTCCGCGCGGCGTTGCAGGCCGGTCTGGAGGAGAGCCTGCGGCACGGCGTGACGACGCTCGGCGACGTCGCCACCGCGGTACCGCACGGGGGCTATCCCTCCCCCGGACCGCGTGTGCGGATGTTCCGCGAGGCGCTCGGTTTGGCGTTCGAAGGGCGCCATCCACCGGGGACGGTGTGCCGCGATCTCGATCGGTTCGGCCCGCTCGCCGGGATTTCGCCCCACGCCGCGCACACCGTCTCGGCACCGCTCGGCCGGGCCCTTCTCGACGAGGCAGCCCGCCGCCGGCTCCCGACGACGATGCACCTGGCCGAAAGCCGGGAGGAACTCGCGTTCGTGGCCGACGGGGACGGTCCCTTCCGCGACCTTTTCGCCCGTCTGGGAGCCTGGCCCGCCGACCGGAGGGCGGCGCTCCTGCCCCCGTCGCATTGGATCGGCCGGCTCGCCCGGCTCCCCCGCGCGAGCGTCGTCCACGGCACCTTCCTCGGGGAGCATCCCGACGATCGCTCCCTCGAGCGGCTCGCCCGTCACCGCGACCGCGTCGCCGTGATCGTCTGCCCGCGGACCTGCCGTCACCTGTCGGGCGTCCTCCCGCCGGTGCGGCGCTTCCTCGACGCCGGAATCCGGGTCGCGATCGGCACCGACGGGCGGGGTTCGAATCCCGATCTCTCCCCGCTCGCCGAGGCGCGGACGCTCGTCTCCGCCGGGGTCGTCGGCCCGCGGGAGGCCTTCCGCATGGTCACGCTCGACGCCGCCTGGGCGCTCTGGCTCGAGGGAGTGGCGGGGCGGATCGCGGCGGGGCGCGGCGCCGATCTGGTGGTCGTCCGCCCCGACGTCCTCCGGGGCGATCCGTGGGAGGCGATCCTCGACCCGGGGGCCGGCGTCGAGGCGGTGTTGCGCCGCGGCCGGCTCCTCCACGGCGGGCTCGACCGGCGTGCGCCGACGGCTACAGCCGGCAGTTCGCGATCCGGGTCTCGATGACGGCCGAGGCACCGATCGCCTCCAGCCGCTCCATGATGGCGTGCACCTCGCCGCGCCGCACCATCGCGCGGACGGCGGCCCACGCCGGATCCTCCAGCGCGCTGACGGTGGGGGAGTTGAAGCCGGGGGTGATCGCCTCGGCCTCCGGCAGCCGGGAGCGGGGAATGTTGTACTCGAGCAGCGACCAGGTCCGCGCGATGACGATCCCCTCGAGGCGCCGCACGATCCGATCGGCGAGGGCCCCTTCGCGCAGGGCCCTGTTCTGCACCAGGACGGTCTCGTAGCGGCCGATCTCGGCGAGGACCCGCAGCCGGTTGGCGGCGAGCGTGCTCCCCGTCTCCACCAGATCGACGATCGCGTCGGCGACGCCGAGCTGGATCATCACCTCGACGCTCCCCGAGAGGGGGACGAAGTGCACGTCGGCACCGTGACCGGCGAGCCAGCCGCGGGTCACGCGCGGGAAGCTCGTCGCCACGCGGGCACCATGGAGTTGCCCCGGGCCGGTGATCGGCGAATCCTCCGCCACGCAGAGGGCGAGCCGGCAGGAGCCGATGCCCAGATCGAGGCGATGGACCAGATCGGCGCCGCTCTCGGCGACCAGATCGGCGCCGGTGACCCCGAGATCGATCGCCCCCTCGGCCACGAGCACGGGGATGTCGTCGGTGCGCAGGAAGACCACCTCCACCGGCATGTCACGGCAGCGCGCGAAGAGGCTGCGCTCGGTGCGGCGGAAGTTCAGCCCCGCCTCGACGAGGAGCTGGGCCGAGATCTCCGACAGACGGCCCTTGCTCGGCACGCCGAGGCGGAGGAGGGGTCGCGAGGGTTCGCTCACGCGGCACCTCCCGCCGTGCCCCGTCCACGGGCCCCCTTCTCGTCGAGCCCGGAGATGCCGAAACGCCGCTCGAGTTCCGCGGCGACGTCGGCGAGCCCGAGGCCGCGGCAGGCGAGGAGCACCATCGCGTGGTAGAGGAGATCGGCACACTCCGACACCACCCGGGCGTCGTCCTCGGCGACGCCTGCCATCGCCATCTCGCCTGCCTCCTCCACCACCTTCGACCCCACCTTCGTCGCCCCGGCGTGGAGCAGTTTCGCCGTGTAGGACCGGTCGATCGGATCCCCGCGCCGGGCTAGGATCACCCTCTCCAGCTCCTCGAGCGTTTCTCCCGCACCGCGCATCCGATGGCTCCAGACGTATCCCTCGAACCCTCGCCGGCCCCCCGGGAGGGGCCTTCGGACGAAACTCTACCACACGCCCGGCCCGTCCCGCCGCGTCCGCCCCTGGGCGACGATTGCTGGTTCCTGACCGGCCCCACCGCCTCCGGCAAGACGGCGATCGGGGTGCGGATGGCGGAGCGACTCGGGGCGGAGATCGTCAGCGTCGATTCGATGGCGGTGTACCGCGGCCTCGACATCGGCACGGCCAAGCCGGGCCGTGCCGAACGCGACCGCGTGCCCCACCACCTCGTCGACGTCGTCGACGCGGCCGGATCCTACAACGTCGCCCTCTGGCTCGCGGACGTCGGGGAGGCGCTGCGCGGGATCCGCGGGCGGGGCCGGAGGATCCTCTTCGTCGGCGGCACGCCGCTCTACCTGCGGGCCCTACGGGACGGTCTGGCCGATCTCCCGGCCGCCGATCCGACGCTGCGCGGGCTGCTCCATGCGGAAGCGGAGCGCTGCGGGACGGAGGCGCTCCACCGCCGCCTCGCGGCCGCCGACCCGCAGGCGGCGCGGAGGATCCATCCCCACGACCTGAAGCGGATCGTGCGGGCCCTCGAGGTGGCCGAGACGACCGGGACGCCGCTCTCGGCGGCCTTCGCCCCCCGGCCCGATCCGCTCTTCGCACGCCGGACGATGGTCGTCGACCTGCCCCGGGCCCTCCTCCGCGAGCGCATCGAGCGCCGCGTCGAGGCGATGTTCGCCGCCGGCCTCGTCGAGGAGACCCGTGCGGTGCTCGCCGGCCGGGGCATCGGCCCCACGGCGGCCCAGGCGGCGGGCTACGCGGAGGCGCTGGCGGTCATCGAGGGCCGCCTCTCCCTCGGCGAGGCGATCCTCCGCACCAAGGCCCGGACCCGCCAGCTCGCCAAACGGCAGCTCACGTGGCTGCGCGGCTTCCGCGGCGCCGTGTGGATCGCCGCCTGACCCACCGCACGCTGCTAGCAATCCCCCTGCTAGCACCGCATCTGGAGCCGGGACGGCGCCTCGACCACAAAATGAACGGGGTGCTTGCCCGGCGGAATTCGACCCCGGTACGTTCCCGCCCGCCTTCGCCGCGTCACTCCCACGACGGGAGACGCGGCGGGGGCGACGGCTCGAACGACGGATTCGGCCCGACCCTCCCTGCGGGGGATGGTCGGCCCGGAAGCCCGGATGGCTTCCGTCCGCCGCGAAGGCGCTTCGGTCGAAGGCATCGGCGTTAGGGATGACGCTCGAGGAGCGTGGGGTGGGAGACGGCACGCCGTCTCCCGAACGCCGGGGGTCCGTCGATGGGTGTCTCGCGGGGGTCGGGGTCTGCCGGCGTTCCGGGGGTCGATGGACGACCACCCCGTGATCGGGCCGTGGCCAGGGTGCGCAGGCACCGACGGTTCCCCGGAGACACACGATGGCAGCCAAGCCCCTCATCGGCATCAACACCGACTACCGCGGCTCCCGCAAGGAGCACGCCGCACTGTCGTTCGTCGCTGCCGGCTACTACGACGGCATCACCGCGGCGGGCGGCATCCCGGTGATCCTCCCGCCGTTGGCCTCCGAGGACGACGTCGTGCGCCTCCTCGATCTGCTCGACGGCGTCGTGCTCGTGGGCGGCGCCGATCTCGACCCGCGCCGCGACGGCTGGATGCCCCATCCCGCGGTGCGCCCCATGGATGCCCGTCGCGAGGACTTCGACCGCCTCCTCGCCAAGCACGTCTGCCAGCGGCCCCTGCCGGTGCTCGCCATCGGGGCGGGCATGCAGCTGATCA
>CAZMOU010000192.1:6091-7492 GCA_964567835.1 uncultured Chitinophaga sp.
TCAACGTCACCGAGGGGGGCACGCTGTTCCTCCACATCCCCGAGGATCTTCCCAAGGCGATCCCCCACAAGGACCCCTGCGACACCTCCCATCGCCACGCCCTCCTGGTGGAGCGCGGCACGGTGATGGAACGGGTCTACGGCGACGGCGAGATCCGGGTCAATTCGATGCACCACATGGCGATCGACGACCTCGCCCCCGCCTTCCGGGTCTCCGCCCGCGCTCCGGACGGCGTCATCGAGGCGATCGAGAGCCAGGTCGAGGGGTGGGTGGCGATCGGCACCCAGTTCCACCCCGAGGCCGAGACCGCCTCGGCGCTCGACACGAAGATCTTCGAGGAGTTCGTGATCGGGATCACGGGGGAGGTGCCGGAGGTGCGCCTCGTCGCCTGACCGTCCGCGTCACCGCGGCCAGGTCACCCGATGGACCTCGACGGCGGGCCCGTCGGTCGCCCCGTGCGGCCGACGGGCCCGCGTCTTCGACACCGCCAACCCGACGGCCCGCGCCGCCGGGGCGAACCCCGCCGCCTTGGCGCGGCAGGGATCGGCGACGAGCGCCAGCCCGCCCGGGGCGAGCGTCCGCGCGATCGTGGCGGCGAGCGCGACCGGATGGTGCGTCTCGTAGAGGACGTCCGCGGCGACGACGACGTCGAACGACCCCAGGTCGTCCGGGGGGGAACGCCAGTCGACCACGCGCGTGGCGAGCCCGGGGATCGAGTTCCGGCCCGCGGCGTAGCGCACCCCCTCGAGCGCGGTCTCCTCGTAGTCGGTGGCGGTCACGCGGAACCCGGCCCGGCAGGCCACGAGCGACGGCAGCCCCAGTCCGCAGCCGAGTTCGAGGAGCGACCGCCCGGCGGGATCGAGGCCGGCGAGATCCTCGGCGAGGACGATCGCCGACTCCCACACGTCGGCCCAGTAGGGGATGCGCTCGTCGGCCTCGAACGCCGCCAGGTCGATGAGCGCCTCCATGTCGGGCGGTCGCCACACCGAGATCGTCCTGCCGGCGATCTCCAGACGCCGCTCCACCGGTTCGAAGCGTTCGAAGCCCATCCCTCGCGTCCCCTTCCCGCGGCCGGTCGTCACCGGGCGAGGCCGCACATCCGGCACCGGCCCGGCGTCCCGTGCCCGGTGCCGCGGCCGAACGATACCACGCCGCGTGGACCGGCGCCGGGGGGGAGCGCATGATTGCTGGTCCCCTGCCGGAAGCCCCCCGCCGACGCATCCATGATCACCGACTACGACCTCCACCTCCTCGGAGAGGGGCGTCACTGGCAGAGCTACCGCAAGCTCGGCGCGCACCCGGTGACCGAGGAGCGGGTGTCGGGGGTGCACTTCGCGGTGTGGGCCCCCAACGCCGACGCGGTGTCGGTGGTCGGCGACTTCAACGACTGGGACGGCCGAC
>CAZMOU010000192.1:7502-7917 GCA_964567835.1 uncultured Chitinophaga sp.
TTCGCTCACCGGCGCGCCGCCACGGCAAGTGCGGCCCGGGTGGCGCGCGCCTGCGGCGCGCTCACCTCCTCGACGAGCCAATCCTCGAAGGCGCGGGTCTTGGGCCGGCCGACCGACGCCGCTGGCGCGCCGCGGATCCGGGGGCATCTGGGCCGCCTTCGTGCCCGGGATCGGTCCCGGGGCGATCTACAAGTACCGGATCGTGGCCGGCGGCACAGTGTCGGAGCGATCCGACCCGTACGGCTTCGGCGCCGAACTCCCGCCGCGCACCGCGTCCTGCGTCGTCGATCTCGCGTCCTACCGGTGGCGCGACGAGGAATGGATGGCGTGCCGGGCCGGCCGCAACGCCCTCGACGCCCCGATCAGCATCTACGAGGTCCACCTGGGGAGCTGGCGGCGGCCCGGCGACGATCCG
>CAZMOU010000193.1:0-5723 GCA_964567835.1 uncultured Chitinophaga sp.
CGTGGCGCATTCCACCCACACCATGCCGCGTTTCCCCCCCGCCTGGTGCGTGGCCACGGCGAGGTTCGGCAGCGGCCCCATGCTCGCGCCGTCGAGGCCGAGCGTCGTCACGCCCCGGTCGGCGAGGTACTCCATCGTCTCCGCGGTGGGGGCCGGCCAGCCCGGCGCTTCCTTCCTGAGCGCCGCCGCCACGAACCGCTCCCCCTCCGGGAAGGGCTTGTAGAACTCGTCGGTGTAGTCGCTGCGGAAGAGGACGACGTCGCCGGGTCCGAGACGGCGGTGCTTCATCTCCCACTCGCGCACCACCTCGGGGCCGACGAGCAGGCTCGTCCCCTTCTCCACGCCATCGCGCCCCTGCCGCACGTCGATGACGCACGCCTCGCCGCAGAACTGCCATGCCGGCACCTTCTCCCCCGTGACCAGCCCCATCGGGCCGGCGCCAGGGAGGCCGGAATCGGGCGGGGGGACGAAGTGCGCGGGGGCGTCCCACTGGGTGCCGGTGTGCTCGTCGATGACGAGCATGTCACGGTGGCGCCCGGTGCGCGCGAAGGTGGCCGTGGGGATCACCGCCATCGGCGTCATCCCCTGCGGCCAGACGCAGGGGAGATCGGGGGCGACGGGCAGCGTCAGATCGACGACCCGCTCGCGCGGCACACCCACGCCCGGCGGCAGCACCCGCGGCGGAGGCACCCGATCATCGTCGTCGGCGCGGACGCTCCCCGCCACGATCGCGACGACGATCACGCGCAGAGACCACTCAGCGATGTTCATCGGGGCTTCCTTTCGTCATCGACCGGGAGGAGCGAAAACCGCACGAAGGTGTCACGCCGTCCGATGGTCGAGGGAGGGGTCGCCCGTGCCCTGGGAGACGGCGTCGGATGCAAGCGGAGCCAGGATGGCGAAGCGCGGCAGGCGCCGAGTGAGCGAAGGCCATGGATGGCCGGAGCGAACGTCCGGCGACAGGGCACGGGCGATCCCGACCGACTGCTCGAGAGGGTTCCCGTTTTCCGACGCACGCCAAAGCCTCCCCTCATGCCGGCACCCCGAGCCCGACGATCCTCCCCGCCTCGGCCAGCTTCGCGCGCACGTCCTCCGGCAGGTCGATCCCCTCGGCCAGCGCGCGTCGGCGGCGTTCCCACTCGAGCTCCCCCGGCAGGCGCACCCGATCGGTGCCCTCGGCCGGCGCCGCGCCGCGCACCTCGGCGGCGAAGCGGGCCATGCCGGCGGCGTACGTGTCGGCGTCGGCCACCGCGGCCACGTCGATGACGACGAACCCGGCGTTGTGCAGCGTCGGGTCGCCGGGGGGACCGAAGAGCCAGCTCCCCACCTGCGTCGTCATCGCCCCCCCCGGCAGGAGCGCCGCGAGCCATTCGGCGAGGACGCCGATCCCGTAGCCCTTGTGCCCCGCCATCGGCGCCAGGCTCGCGCGCTGCGGATAGAGCGCGCCTGCGGTGGTGGGGAGGCCGCGCTCGTCGACGAGCCAGGTCGACGGGATCGGCTCGCCGCGGGCCACCGCCGCGTAGACCTTCCCGCCGGCGACCGCCGCGGTGGCGATGTCGAGGAAGATCGGGTCGCCCCCCGGCACCGGCGCCCCCCAGGCGAGCGGGTTGCTGCCGAGCACCGGGCCGCGCGACCCGGCGGCGGCGACGCTCGGCGCGTCGTTGCCCGTGACGAGCGCGAAGAAGCCGCGCTCCGCGGCGCGCACCGCCCACGCCCCCGCGGCCCCCACGTGTCCGGTGTTCACGAGCCCGACGTAGGCGACGCCGGTGTTCCGCGCTTTCTCCATGCCGACGTCGATCGCCCGTCGGCAGCCGATCTGGCCGAGCGAGGCGTCGCCGTCGATCACGGCCCAGCCCGGTCCTTCCCGCACGATCCGCGGCCGGGCGTCGGGGCGGTAGCCGCCGGCCTTCAACTTGGCGAGGTACCCCGGCAGGAGCTTCGTGCCGTGGGTGAAGACGCCGAAGGTGTCGGCGAGGACGAGCGCCGCGGCGGCGTCCCCCGCGTCGGCGAGCCCCACGCGCGCGAACGCCTCCGTCACCCAGTCGACGAGCCGCTCGGCGCGCACCGGCACCGGGGCGCTCGCGACCGGGGCGGAAGGGGGAAACGGGGTCGGCATCGCTCGGTCCGGACGCGTGTCAGGAATCCCGACGGGGGGAGACGACGCCGTTGACGACGCTCCGCGGCACCTCCCCACGGACCGCCGCGAGCGCCGATTCGGCGGCGGTGCTGCGGAGGCGGTGCACGGCCGCCGTCGACACGCTGGCGATGTGCGGCGCGAGGATCACGTTGCTGCGGCCCAGGATCGGGTGCCCGGCGGGGATCGGCTCCGGGGAGAAGACGTCGAGCGCGGCCCCGGCCACGGTGCCGGCGTCGAGGGCGGCGACGAGCGCTTGGGGATCGACCAGATCGCCCCGCGAGAGGTTCACGAGCAGCAGCCCCGGCTTGGTGCGGGCGAGGGTCGCGGCGCCGATCATCCCGCGCGTCTGCGGCAGCGAGGGACAGTGGAGGGTGACGAGATCGCTCTCCGCCAGCAGCTGGTCGAGGGTGGCCGATACGCCGTCGAAGGCGCGCACGTCGGCGTCGGACACGGCGGGGTCGGCGACGAGGACGCGACTGCCGAAGGCGACGAGCCGGCGGACGACGGCGCGGCCGATGCGGCCGAAGCCGACGACCCCGCAGGTCATGGCGGAGAGCGTGCGGTACGCGGCGACCGGGCCCACGAGCCCCCACTGCCCGGCGTGCACCGCCAGCGAGCTCGGCACGACCTGCCGCGTGAGCGCGAGGATGAAGGCCAGCGTGTGGTCGGCGACCTCGTCGATGCAGTAATCGGGAACGTTGCAGACCGGGATGCCCAGGGCCCGCGCGGCGTCGAGATCGACGTTGTCGACCCCGATCCCGTAGCGGACGATCGCCTTCGCCCGCGCCATCGCGCCGACGACCGCCGCGTTCACCGGGGCGAACTGCGTGATCACGGCGTCGGCGTCGGCCACCGCGGCCGCGAGCACGGCGGGATCCTTCGAACGCGTGTCGACGACCCTGCAGCCGGCGGCCTCGAGGATTCCCCGTTCGATCCCCAGGTCGTCGAACGACCGGTCGGTGATCACCACCTTCGGAACCATTCCCATGGAGCCCCACCCCCGCAAGTCGACTGTCGACAGACCTCAGGCGAGTCTAGCAGTGGCCGCGCCGGTCTCCTACAGCCCGCCTTCCCCACCGGACTCGGGAGGTGTCGCCGTCCCCCCGGCCGCCGGGGCGCCGTCTCTCCGCGCCAGGAAGGTCTCGAGTTCGTCCCGCGACGGGCAGCCGAGCCGGCCGCCGAAGCGCGTGCACTTGAGCGACGCGGCCCCCACGGCGAAGGCCGCCGCGTGCCGGGTCTCCGCACCCTCGAGGAGGGCCAGCGCGAAGGCCCCGTGGAAGACGTCGCCGGCGGCGAGCGTGTCGATCACCTCCACGCGCGGCGCGGCCACGCGCCGCACCCGGCCCGACTCCACCCAGGCGTAGCCCCCGGCGCCGCACGTCGCGCCGACGTGCACGGCGCGCCCGCGTGCGGCGACGGCCAGCAGCGCCTCGTCGACCGCCCTTCCGTCGCCGTCGCCGATCCCCTCGAGCGCGAAGAGCCCGGCGTCGGAGCAGACGACGTGCGAGGCGAGCGGCACGAGCTCGGCGAGCACCCCGCGCGGCGCCACGTCGGCGTCGAGCATCCCGGGAACGCCGGCCCGCCGCGCGGCGTCGAGCGCCGCGGCGGCCCCCTCGGGCCAGCGCGTGTCGGCATGGACGATGTCGCAGCGGGGCACGTCGGCGAGCGGCAGCCACCCGGCCGAACGATCGAGGCTCGCGTCGTGGAAGGGCACGACGAGCCGGTCGCCGCGGGCGTCGATCACCGCCACCGCCACGCTCGACCTGCCCCCCGGCACGGCCCGCACGCCGTCGACGTCGAGCCCGGCGTCGCGCAGGGCCGCGCGCATCGCCGCGCCGCGCGGGTCGTCCCCCACGCGGCCCCATGCCGCGGCCCGTCCGCCGAGCTTCACGAAGGCACACGCCGCCGAGCCGGCCATCCCGTCGACCACCTCCGTGCAGTCGTGCGCGAGCACCTTCCCCGGCACCGGTGGCACCGCGTCGACGAGGTAGAGAGTCGTCGTGCAGATCCCCCCCACGGCGATCATCCGGAGGGGCCGGCGCCCGGCGTTCATGGCCCGCCCCCGGCCGGCGGGCGGCCGGCACCGTCGCCGGCGCCCGCCCCGGTCGCGGAGTCGACGGCGAACGACAGGCAGCGCGTATGGCGGAAGACCCCCTCCTCGGCGTAGACGCTCGAATGGATCGCCACGCGCCGGATCGACCCGTCGCGGGCCACGAGCCGGGCCTCGTATCCGCTCAGGCTCTCGCCGGCTCCGAGACGGGCGAGGATGTCGGCGATGACGTGCCGATCGGCATGGAACCGCGCGATCGGCTGGCCGACGTACTCCTCGCGCCGGTAACCGAGGAACTCGAGCTCCGCCCGGTTCGCCCACACGATGATCCCGTCGGCGTCGACGGAGTGGAGGGGGACGTTGGCGTTCTCCATGAAGTCCTCGACGTCGCGCCGCGACTTCTCGAGTTCGGCCTCGAGCCGCACCCGCTCGGTGACGTCACGCGCCACCGCGTAGATCACCCCCTCGTCGGGGACGGCGCGGGCGTTCCATTCGAGCCACACCGCGTCGCCCGAGGCGCGGAGGTAGCGGTTGCGGAAGCGGAGCGTCGTCTCCCCGCGCGACAGCCGCGCGACCTCCGCGAGCGTCCCGGCGCGGTCGTCGGGGTGGACGAAGTCGAGGAACCGCGTGGCGAGGAGATCCCGCTCGGAGCGGCCGAGGAGCCGGAGGAAGTTGTCGTTGACCCGGCGGAAGAAGCCGTCGAGGCCGGCCACGCAGAACAGGTCGACCGACAGATCGAAGAACCGCACGAGTTGCTGCTCGGCACGGCGCTGGCCGCTCTCGAGATGGGCGACGAGCGCGTCGACCATCACGCCGGCGTCGGCGGGGCGGTCGTCCGGATCGGGGGAGAGACAGGCCCGGGCGAGCGCGACGACCGGCTCCGGCCCCCCCGACCGCTTCAGGCGCTCGAGCGCCTCGCCGACGTCGCCGGCGGCGGCGCGTCGCCACACGTCCGCGGCGACGGCATCACGGAACGGCGGCGCCCCGGTGAGGATCTCGCAGAGGATGCAGCCCAGGCCGAAGACGTCGGCGCGGCGGTCGATGCGTTCGGTCTCGCCGCGCGCCTGCTCCGGCGCGAGGTAGCCGGGCGTGCCGAAGAGCGTGCCGCACACCGTGTGGAGCGCGTCGGTCGGCGCGGGAACTCCACATCCCGTCGGCGATCCCTCCGGTTCGTGGAGGACCTTCGCCAGCCCCCAGTCCATCACCGTCACCAGGCTGTACTCCCCCACCATGATGTTGGAGGGCTTGAGATCGCGGTGGATCACCCCCGCATCGTGGGCGGCGGCCACCGCCTGGCAGGCTTGGAGGAACGCCGCGAGGAGCCGCGGCTCGTCGGCGGCGGGATCGCGTCCGGCGTCGAGGATCTGTCGCAGCGTCTGCCCGCGCAGGAGCCGCATCACCATGTAGGCCCGGCCGTCGTCGGTGATGCCGAACTCGTGGACCGCCATGATGCCCGGGTGGTTCAGGCGGCTGGCGATCTTCGCCTCGCGGAGGAAGCGGCGGAGCGTCGCCGGCCGGTCGCCGCGCACCCGGAGC
>CAZMOU010000193.1:5733-7864 GCA_964567835.1 uncultured Chitinophaga sp.
ACGCTCGAGGCACTCGTCCCAGGCCTCGTGCACCACCCCCATGCCCCCACGGCCGAGTTCACGGACGATCCGATACCGTCGGCCGGTGGAGCCGGCCCCGAGCCCCGCGGGGGGATGGTCCTCCCGGCCGCCGCTCCCCCCGCGGTCGGCCGCCGCGTCACGGCCGACGACGGGATGGATCTCGACCGTGTGCTCGCTCGGCGCCGCGGTCCGTCCACCCGTGGCGACACCGACCTCGTCGACGAACTCCACGGCGCTCGAAAAGGAGATCGAACGTGCGTCGACCGGCGCGGCAGCGCCCGAGCCGAGGATCGTCGGGGCATCGGGCGCGGGCCGACGGGTGCCTGCCGGCCCCCGCCCGGTGCCGGGACGATCGAAGCCGGTCGAAGCGGGGGCCTGTCGCGGATGGGCGTCGTCGTCGCCGCCGTCCATCGTCGCCTCCTTTCCATCGCCAAGGCGCGGCCGTCGGGGCGGACACCCGCAGCCGTCGCCGTCATTCTACAGCCCACCGCCGGAACTCCCCGGGCTCATCCGCGGGGGAGCCCCCAGGGAACACGAGCGCGACCGCGACTCGAACCGGATCACTCTTCCCCGCATCGGCTCGTCGTCGGGGTTCCCGGGCGGCGCGCGCGAAGGACGCCCCTTCTTACCCACGTCGGTCACCGCGGACACGCGAAATCCCGGTTCGTCGCCGCTCGATGCACGGCGAAAAAGCGTCCCCGGTATCCGGGGAAGCGGCCCTCGGGCCGATCGAGTCATGCCGGATGGATCCGCACGCGCGATCGAAGGCGTCGTCGCCGGCCCGGATGCCGGCCGTCCACCGCCCCCCTCACGGAAGAGCAAGCGTCGCCCCCTGCGTGCATCCCTGGTGCGCGAGCGTGGCGGCTTCCAGGGTTTATTCGCGGCGATCCGCTCGGCGCCGCCGCATGCCGCGCGACGGCGCACGCGTGCCCACGTGACGAATCGCTGAAGGAGCCGTCGATACGCCATAGGTTCGAGGCTCGGGTCGTTCTCGACCCAAGGCGCTCATGGACCACTCGGTCTCCACGAATGGCGCCACTGTCCGCACGCCTGCGCGCGTCGCGGGTGCCGCTCGGGCCACGCCACCCGGGCCATGTCTGCCGGGCAACGAGAGCGGGGGCGGGTCCGTGTCAGGGGCCTGCCCCCGCTCGCCCGCTCCGGCTCGTCGACGCCGGGGCCGGTCCCACCACGACCCCGACCGTGGTTTCCGCGGGTATCTCCGGCGCGTGGTCCTCCCTCCGGTCTCCGACTTGAGCCGGAAGCGCACAGTCGACCTGACGATCCCCTGCGGCGACGTGCCGAGGCCGCGCTCTACGAGGCGACCGGCAGGCCCGCCGCCGTGCTCGCCGACCAACGCCGTCTCCTCGACGCGGTCCTCCCCTGGTCGAAGGACTCGAGCCCTTCCCCGTCAAGGTGGCCGACGTGCGGGCCGCGATCGCCCGCCTCGAGGGGGTGGCCGATGCCCCCTCCCTGCCGGCGGAGTGAGCGAGGGCCCGCCGCACGGCGGCAGTGGTGCCGTCCCCGTCCCAACCGTGACGCGGTCCGGCAGGAACCCGGCCGTGGCGGGCCGGGAACTGGAAACCGACCCCGCGGCAACGGCATCCGCGCCTACTACGACTTCGGCCCCTTCACCAACAAGAGCGGCGGCGTCGTCAGCGGCACCACCGGCGCGGGCCTCGCCATCGAGGACGACGGCGGCACGATCACCAACGAGGCCGGCGGCATCATCGAGTCGACAAGCGCCGCCGGCCTGCGGGTCGGGGGCTACGGCACCTCCTACATCACCGGCACCGTCGCCAACGCCGGCACGATCCGGGGCGGTGCGGCGGGCGTCGAGGTCACCAACGGCCGCCTGCGACTCCTCACGAACTCCGGCACCGTCCAGTACACCGGCTCCGGCACCGGCCCGGCACTGACCGTCTCGAACAACGGCGTGCTCGACCGGGTCGTGAACACCGGCTCGATCGGGAACATCCAGAACTCCGCCACGATCGGCACCGGCACCGGCCTGGCCATCGAGAGCACCGGAGCGGGCGCGGCGATCGGCACCCTCACCAACTCCGGCACGATCAACGGCGGGATGACGGTCGCCAACCAGAATCTCCTCGTC
>CAZMOU010000194.1:0-2202 GCA_964567835.1 uncultured Chitinophaga sp.
CCCCTGCGTGTCCCCGGTTTTCCCGGGGTTCGTAGGGGTTTTTTGTTGCGCCGGGGGGCCGGGGCTGGGCGGGAGCACGTGGCCGCGCCTGGCGACGAGAGCCGCAGGGCGCCCGACCGTCGGGATGCACGACGCCAGGCCTGCCGACGCCAGGGCCTCCCCAGCCGGGTGATCCCACGAGCGCGTGACCCGGCGGCGACACGCTATGCTGGTGGGGCGGGTTTCGGGTGCGGGACCAACCCCCGCCCACCGTCCATCGCGGAGGCCATCGCCATGCGTTCCGGCTCGCCCATCCTGCAGCGGTCGTTCCGCACCGCGGCCCTCGTCGCCGCGCTCGTCGCGCTCCTGGGCTCCAGCGTCGCCCTCGCCCAGTCCCCTGCCTACCAGACCAAGCCGCGCTCCGGCGGTGGCAGGGCGGCGCAGTTCGGCGGCGCGGCCCGGCCGGGGTCGCGGACGGCCCCACGAAGCAACAACGGGGCACCACCCCCCGTCGCCGGCGCCCAGATCCAACCCCCGGCCCGAGGCGCCGCGCGACCCTCGGTGGGCAGCCCCGTCCAGAACTCCCCCCTCATGGGCGCGGGCGTCGCCCAGGGACGCCGCTCCTTCGGCGCAGCCGGGGGCATCGCCGGTCCGCAGGTGTTCACCAAGGAACAACTCAAGTCGGGTGAAGCTGGCGGGCCGGGGGTCGTGCGGCCGAATCGCTGACGGTCACTTTCCCCTTCCGCGCCGCAGCGTCGCCGCGAAGCGCTGGATGATCGGGCTCCACGTCCAGTCGACCATCGATCCGAGCGCCGTGCCGATCAGGCACCCCATGAACCAGCCCACGGCCGGGGAACGGGCCGCTTCACCCCAGAATCGGGCCGACGGGACGGCGACGCCGACGCCGACCATGATCGACAGGATCGTGACGGCGATGCTGACAGCGGGCATGGGAGACTCTCCGGGGGGCGAGTGGGGAGGATAGTCTGCCGCTCGATCGCCTGCACCCGACGGCCGCCGATTCCGGACGGGATCCGCCGGTTCCCGCGGTGCCACCGCCCGTCACCAGGGAGAAACCCATGACCATCCCCCATGCCGACCTCCTCCGACTGAAGCGTTGGAACACCCCCACGATCTACAACGGCTGGGAGCAGATCACCCGGCACGACATCGCCGCCGAGGCGTTCAACGTCGAGGAGACCAGGGACTTCATGCCCCAGATGGGGCCGATGGTGGGGTGGGCGGTCACGCTCGTGGTGGAGCCGTCGAACGCCGCGCACAAGTCGCGCGCCGGCGCGTGGAGCGACTACCGGCGCGCGCTGGCCTCCGTCGCCGGGCCCAAGATCGTCGTCGTCCAGGATCTCGACAAACCGGCCGTGGTCGGTTCGTTCTGGGGCGAGGTGAGCGCCAACACCCACCGGGCGCTGGGGTGCGTGGGCACGATCACCGACGGCGCGATCCGCGACCTCGACGAGATGACCAACGCCGGTTTCAAGGCGCTGGCCCGCCGGCTGTGCGTCGGGCATGCGCACGTCGTCCCGGTGGAGTGGGGGTGCGAGGTGACCGTGTTCGGCAGGGTGGTGCGGCCGGGGCAGTTGATCCATGCCGACAAGCACGGGTTCCTCGCCGTGCCCCCCGGCGACGAGGGTCGCCTCCTCGATGCCGCGGCCTTCATGGACGCCAACGAATG
This sequence comes from uncultured Chitinophaga sp., assembly GCA_964567835.1. Classification (GTDB taxonomy): domain Bacteria; phylum Planctomycetota; class Planctomycetia; order Pirellulales; family UBA1268; genus QWOP01. Next base: position 1,670 of record CAZMOU010000194.1, read on the forward strand.
CAACACCGTCATCGCGGCCGCGCGGGGAGCGGCCGGCCTTCCGGCCGACGAGGTGCTCTCCCGGATGGACGAGGCCGGACGGCGATTCGCCGACAACGCCCGACGGGAGTTCGGGAGGCAGGGGGAATGGTGACCCGCTCCCGACGCGGAGGGAGCGGCGCGCACGGGGGACCGACGCCGCGATCGGGCCGCGGGTGGGCCGTCGCCACGATGCTCCCGGGCCTGGTGGCGCTCGGTGCCGCGGCGTCGGAACCGCCGGGTGCCCTCCGCATCGACCAACTCCGTCTCCTCGGTACCCACAATTCCTACCACGTCGCCCCCGATCGATTCGCGGCGGGGCTGATCGCCGCCGCCGTCCCGGGAGAGGCCAGCGCCATCGACTGCACGCAGCGGCCCATCGCCGAGCAACTCGGCCGCCTCGCCCTGCGGCATTTCGAGTTCGACTGCTACCGCGATCCCGAAGGGGGGATGTACGCGCGGCCGCTCGCGCGCGAACTGGCCGCCGCGGCGGGGAAGCCGGCCCCCCTCGAGTG
>CAZMOU010000194.1:2212-7847 GCA_964567835.1 uncultured Chitinophaga sp.
GAGGCGCTCGCCGGGCCCGGGATCAAGGTCCTGCACAGCCCCGGCTTCGACTACCGGACGACCGTGCCCACCCTCGCCCGGGCGCTCCGCGAGGTGCGGGAATGGTCCGATGCCCGGCCGAGCCACGTGCCGGTGTTCCTCCTCCTCGAACTGAAGTCCGACGCGTACGCGCCCCCCCGGCCGTTGCCCTGGGACGACCGGGGCTTCGAGGAACTCGAGGCGACGATCCTGGAGGCCTTCCCGCGCGAGCGGCTCCTCACTCCCGACGACGTCCGCGGCGGGAGGGAGACGCTGCGCGACGCGGTGCGGGGGCGGGGATGGCCCGCCCTCGAGGACCCCGGCGGCAAGGTCGTCTGCCTCCTCGACAACGAAGGGGGGGTGCGCGACGCCTACCTCGCGCGCAGCCCGGTGCTCGCCGGTCGGCTGCTGTTCGTGAGCGTGGCCCCCGATCATCCCGCGGCGGCCTTCATGAAGCGGAACGACCCGGTGGCGGCGCACGACGAGATCCGGGCGCTCGTGGACGAGGGATTCCTCGTGCGCACGCGGATCGACGCCGGGCTCGACGAGCCGCGCCGCGGCGACCTGGAGCGCTTCCGGCGCGCCCTCTCCTGCGGCGCGCAGCTGCTCTCCACCGACGTGCCGGAGGCCGACGACCGTTTCCCCGGCTACGTCGTCGACGTGCCGCCGCCGCCGGGCGAGCAGGGGGACGACTGACCGGCACGGCGCGCCTCGATCTCGTCGCGACGGGGGGCCGATGCCTGGGCCCCCTCCCGTGTCACGGAGATCGCGGCCGCCGCCGCCGCGAACCGGCAGGCCGCCACGAGGTCGCTCCCCTCCGCCAGCGCCACCGCCAGGCAGCCGCTGAAGACGTCCCCCGCCGCCACGGTGTCGATCGCGGTGACGGGAACGGCTGGCACCGGCACGCTCCCCGAGGGCGTGGCGACGACGGCGCCGGCGGCGCCCCTGGTGAGCACCACGGCCCGGCAGCCCAGCCCGAGGAGTCCGCGGCACAGCGAAGGCGCGTCGGCCGCCGGCGCGGCGGCGAGCGTCTCCGCCTCGGTCTCGTTCGGCGTGAGGACATCGACCGCGGCGAGCAGATCCTCCGGCAGCGGACGGGCGGGGGCGGGGTTGAGCACCACGGTGCGTCCCGCCGCGCGGGCGATCGCCACCGCCCGCACCACCGTCTCGAGCGGCACCTCGAGCTGCACGAGGAGCACGTCCGCGGCCTCGATCGCCCGACGGGCCCGCTCGACGTCGTCGGGGGAGAGCCGGTCGTTGGCCCCGCCGGCGACCGCGATCGAGTTCTCCCCCCGGCCGTCGACGAGGATCAGCGCCACGCCGGTGGCGCAGGCGGGCGTCGTCGCCACGTGGGAGACGTCGATGCCCTCCGCCGCCAGGGCGCCGAGCGCCGCCGTGCCGAGGGGGTCGTCGCCGACGCGCGCCACGATCGTGGTCGCCGCGCCGGCGCGGGCGGCCGCCACGGCCTGGTTGGCTCCCTTGCCGCCGTGGACGCTCGAGAAGCTCCCGCCGAGCACCGTCTCGCCCGGCCTGGGGAGCGTGGCCACCCGGATCACGAGGTCGGCGTTGACGCTGCCGACGACGCAGATCGAGCCGGGGCGGGGGGGAGGGGTGGCCATGGTGGCGTCGTGGTCGGGTGTCAGGGCGCCGCCGGCGCCAGATAGCGGTCGAACCACTCCCCCATGGCCTCGAACATCTTCCGGTTCCCGGCGGCGTCGAAACCGTGGGCCGCCCCCTTGATCACCAGGAGCTTCGTGTCGACCTTCGCGTCCGCGAACGCCTGGTGGATCTTCTGGCTGTGCCACAGGGGGACGAGTTCGTCCTTGTCGCCGTGCACGAGGAGCGTGGGGGCGTCGTCGGCCGAGACCTGCCGCAGGGGCGACCAGGTGTCGCACTGGTCCGCGGGGAACTTGAGCGCCGGGAAGCGGTCGAGGAATCCCGCCTTGGGGTCGAGGTAGGGGGCCAGATCGGTCGGGGGGAAGATGGCGGCCACCGCGGCGACGCGTGGCTTTCCCTCGCCGCCGTCGTTGGTGGTGGTGCCGAGCATGAGGGAGAGGTGGCCGCCGGCGCTCGCGCCGAACACCCCCAGGCGGCGCGCGTCGATGCCGTGCTCCGGCGCGTGCTCCGTGACGTGGGCCAGCGCCCGGCGCACGTCCCCGACGATCTCCGGGATCTGGTATTTCGGGCTGCTGCCGTGTCGCACCGCGCACACCGTGTAGCCGCGGTCGAGGAGCGGCTTCGTGAGCGGGGCCATCGCGGCCGGCGGCATCCACTGCGAGACCCAACCACCGCTCACCATGAAGAGCAGGCAGGGACGCGGGCCGTCCCCGCCGTCCGCGGGCCGGAAGACGTCGTAGGTGAGGGCGAGGCCGTCCTTGTGGCCGTAGACCACGTCGGGCGTGATCGTGACGCCGGGCAGGGCCCCGTCCTCCGCCGCCTGGATCGCCGGGCCGGCGAGGAGGGCGACGAGGGTGAGGAACCGGAGTGCGGGGGATGTCATGGGAGGTTCCTCGCGGCGCGGATACGGCGGATGAGGGCGTTGGTGGAGCCGTCGTGGCGGAGGTCGGGGGGGGCGGGGTTCTCGAGTTCGGGCAGGATCCGTCCGGCGAGCACCTTCCCCAGTTCCACCCCCCACTGGTCGAAACTGTTGATCCCCCACACGGCACCCTGCGTGAACACGCTGTGCTCGTAGAGGGCGACGAGGGCCCCGAGCACCTCGGGCGTGAGGCGGTCGTAGAGGATCGTGCTCGACGGCACGTCGCCGGGGAACTCGCGGTGGGGGATGAGCCGGGAGTGCGTCCCCTCCGCGGCGACCTCGGCGGCCGTCTTGCCGAACGCCAGCGCCTCGGTCTGGGCGAGCATGTTGGCCAGGAGCATCTCCTGGTGGCGGCCGAGGGGATTGAGGGAATGCACGCCCCCGATGAAGTCGCAGGGGATCGAATGGGTTCCCTGATGGAGCAGTTGGTAGAAGGAATGCTGGCCGTTGGTGCCCGGTTCGCCCCACACCACCGGGCCGGTCGGGCAACCCACCTCGGTGCCGTCGAGCGTCACCCGCTTGCCGTTGCTCTCCATCGTCAACTGCTGGAGGTAGGCGGGGAAGCGCTTCAGATACTGCTCGTAGGGGAGCACGGCCATGGTGGGGCAGCCGCGGATGCTCGTGTTCCAGACGGCGAGGAGGCCGTGGAGCACCGGCAGGTTGCGGTCGAACGGCGTGGTGCGGAAGTGCCGGTCCATGGCCCGGAATCCGGCGAGGAGCCCGCGGAAATGGTCCGGCCCCACGGCGACCATCGTCGACAGTCCGATCGCCGAATCCATCGAGTAGCGGCCGCCGACCCAGTCCCAGAAGCCGAACATCGCCGAGGGATCGATGCCGAACCGCGTCACCTCGGCGGCGTTGGTGGAGACGGCGACGAAGTGCCTGGCCACCGCGGCTTCGTCGCCGCCGGAACCGGCCACGAGCCACGTCCTGGCGGCCCGTGCGTTGGCCATCGTCTCCTGGGTCGTGAACGTCTTGGAGGAGACGATGAACAGGGTCTCTCCGGGCACGAGGCCGTGGACGGCCTCGGCGAAGTCGGTGCCGTCGACGTTGGAGACGAAACGGAATCCGAGATCGCGCGAGGCGTAGTGGCGCAGCGCCTCGTACGCCATCACCGGTCCCAGATCCGAACCGCCGATCCCGATGTTCACCACGGTGCGGATCGGGCGTCCGGAGTGCCCCAGCCAGCGTCCCTCGCGCACCGCGACGGCGAACGACGCCATCCGGTCGAGCACCTCGTGGACCCCCGCGACGACGTCGTGACCGTCGACGGTGAAGGTGTCATCCTCCGCCGCGCGCAGGGCCACGTGCAGCACCGCGCGGTCCTCGGTGGTGTTGATCCGCACGCCGTCGAACATCGCCGCGATGCGCTCGCGGAGGTCGACCTGCTCCGCCAGTTGCAGGAGTGCCTCGAGCACCGCCGCGTCGACGAGCTGCTTGGAGTAATCGAGGAACAGCCCGGCCCCCTCGGCCGAGAAACGGGCCGCGCGCGAGGGGTCGTCGGCGAAGAAGCCCCGCAGCACGCCGGGGGAACGCTGCCGGCGTCGGTGGGCCAGGAGGGACTGCCACGCCGGGAGTTCGGAGCAGGGAATGGTGGGCATGGGGGCGATTCGGGGGTGCGCCGTGGGGTCTGGAGAGTCCCGGCCTGCGGGCCGGATGCGTCATGCTAGCGGTCCGTGGAAAAAGTCATCCATGACCTTTTTCCACTCGGGACACCCCCGAAAAAGCCAAGGTTTTTCAGGGGTGTCTGCCGCCGCATCCAGCGGCGGGTCACTTTTTCCACAGGCTGCTAGCGGTCCGTGGAAAAAGCCATCCACGAGCGTTCCGGAGGCCTGGATCCGCATGTCCCCGGCCACCCCCGGGCCCGGGGTCAGGCGTCGAGCGGGGAAGATCGGCAGGCTCTCCGGCCGGCCTCTCGAAAACGGCACTGCCCGGGAAGAGGCATTCGGGACGCGGTCGGGGGCCTGCGAGGGCCCATCGCCCGGCGGGTGTGCGGGGGGCCAAAGGGGCAAAAACGACGGAAAAAGGCGGGATGTCGGCAAATCATCGTCGCCGCTTGACGCCCCCCTCCAAATCGTCTAACCTTCTCGAAGCTTCGCGGCCGATCTCACAGTGCGCTTCACGGGAAGCGAGTTGATCGGTTCCCGAGAAGTGGCTCGTGATCTTCGGATCCCAGCCGTCCCTTTGCGGGTTCGAATCCGCTCAGGTTCGGTGCAAATCCTTGCCGGAGGGTTCAACCCTTCTGGCAGGAGAGGTTTGCGGGAGGTTCGAAAGCTGGTCATGGGTTGAGGCCCGTTTCGGATCGCGTTGAGTCTTCGTCGCGTTCCGGATCGAACCTCTGTCCATGGCAGCAGCCAAGGCAGGTCACGAGCCGATCGCAGTCCCCGCGTCGACATCCGTGTCGGCGTGCCGTGATTTGTGGTCGGCTCGTTTCGTTCTTTGACAATTTGGTCGTGGTAGTTGGCATCTTGAAAGAATGCCGAAGGTCCCTGCCGTGAGGCGGGAGGCTGGAGGCGTTCTCCCAAGGCTCAAGTGTGCCACGTGCGGTCGGGTGAAAGCCCGGTCGGTCGTGGGCACACAGCGAGAAACGTTACTGCCCCGGGGAGCTGGCGCGCTTGCTGGCTGTGATCCGGGGTTACGAGTAGATGATCTCGATGAGAACGTGCGTTGGTCCGGTGTCCTCCTCGTGGGGGCCGGGCACGCGAGCGCTCGATTCGGGTGGTCAAGCTACTAAGGGCGCATGGGGGATGTCTAGGCATCAGGAGGCTTTGAAGGGCGCGGAAGACTGCGATAAGCCCGGGGAAACCGTCAAACAGGTGATGATCCCGGGATTCCCGAACAGACCGTGTCTGAATCCATAGGACACGAGTAGCGAACGCGGAGAACTGAAACATCTCAGTATCCGCAGGAACAGAAAGAAAAATCGATTTCCTCAGTAGTGGCGAGCGAAAGGGAAAAAGCCCAAACCGAGGTGGTTTCCACCTCGGGGTTGTAGGGCCCTCCACCGGAGTTACCAAACAATCGGCTAGCAGAACGATCTGGAAAGGTCGTCCACAGAGGGTGACAGGCCCGTATGCGAAA
>CAZMOU010000195.1:0-7823 GCA_964567835.1 uncultured Chitinophaga sp.
GGGCGACGCCGAGCGCCTCCTCGTAGCGTTCCTCCTTGACGAGCCGGGCGAAGGCCCGCGACCCGGTGACGTTGGTCCGTTCCCCGACGATCGTGAAGCTGCTCTCCGGGCGGATCTCGAGCATCTCCAGCCCCGAGTAGCGCGACGCCGTCGAAGGGGGGGGCGGAACGCGCGGCGGGAAGGGCGCCACCGCCTCGGCGATGGCCCGGATGTGGGCCGGGGTGGTGCCGCAGCAACCGCCGACGATGTTCAGCCACCCCTCGCGGGCGAACTCCCCGATGACCTTCGCCATCATGGCGGGGGTCTCGTCGAAGCCGCCGAGGGCGTTGGGGAGACCGGCGTTGGGGTAGCAACTCACCGGGATCGGCGCGATGCGGGACAGATCCGCGAGGTGGGTGCGGAGCTTTTCCGGTCCGAGGGCGCAGTTGATGCCGACGCTGACGAGATCGGCGTGGGACAGGCTCGTCCAGCAGGCCTCGACGGTCTGCGCCGACAGCGTCCGCCCCCCCTCGAAGACGGTGAATGACGCCATCACCGGGAGCCGCACGCCGGTCTGCCGGAACGTCTCCTCGATCGCGAACAGGCAGGCCTTGAGCACGAGCGTGTCGAACGCCGTCTCGGCGAGGATCAGGTCGACGTCCCCCTCGATGAGCGCCTCGACCTGGGCCCGGTAGTTGTCGACCATCTGGTCGAAGGTCACGTCGCGATGGCCCGGGTCGTTGACGTTGCCGGCGATGGAGAGCTGCTTGTTCGTCGGGCCGATCGAGCCGGCGACGAAGCGGGGGCGATCGGGCGTCCTGGCGGTCATGGCGTCGGCCGCCTCGCGCGCCAGCCGGGCCGCCTCGAGGTTCATCTCGCGCACCCGTGCCTCGAGGGCGAAGTCGGCGAGGGCCAGCGAGGTGGCACCGAACGTGTTCGTCTCGACGATGTCGGCGCCGGCCTCGAGGTAGGCGGCGTGGATGCCGCGGATCGCCTCCCCCTGGGTGAGCGTGAGCACGTCGATGCAGTTCTTCAGGTCCCGGGGATGGTCACGGAAGGGAGCGCCGCGGAATCCGGCCTCGTCGAGCGCGAGGGCGTGCACCATGGTCCCCATGGCCCCGTCGAGGACCGCGATGCGCGTGGCGAGGAGATCACGGAAGGCCTGCTGGCGTCGTTCACGGGGAAGCGTGGGCATGGTGCTCTGAAATCGCGGGAGGCGGGGCTTCGTCGCCGACTGGCGTCGAACGGGAAATGATAGGCGACCCGGGGGGAGGGGAATACTGCGAAAAGCCTGCCGGCCGCGCGGGACCGTGACGGCGCCGGATGGGGTGCCGGAGGCGGCTGCGAGGGGGGGCGGAGGGGGACTTGAGTGCCGCCTCGCGTGTGGACGATCGAGGTCTCGGAGCGGATCGGCGGAGGCGGTGACCGAGGGAGGAGCGGGCCGGCATCGATGACGGTGATCGCCAGACTTCCCGGGCTCGAGGCCGGAGGGCACGATCGCTCCGCGTCCGATGTCGAGCAGGTCCGCGGCCCCGGGGATCCCCGCCCGCCGGGACGTGCACGGAACGCTCCGGGGGAAAGCCGGTTCCCGGCCGCCTCGACCCTGCTCTTGGCCGCGCTCGCGGGAGCCTGCTGGATCGCGGTGTGGTGGCAGGAACGGGAGAGGGTGACGGCCACCCCCACGACCGGGGCGGGCGTGCAGAGGGATGTCGCCGCGCCGGACGCCGGCGCGGAGCCTGACGCGGAGGGCACGGGGGCATGACGCTCGACTGGATCGACCGTGCCTTCGTCCGCCGGACACCCCCCGACGTCGTGGAGGCGCTCGGGGGCGTTGGTCGTGCGTCCGTCGTCGCCCCGGCCGACGGGAAGGCCGACGCGCCCGTCGCCCCGACCCCTCCCGGAGGGGATGTCGTCGACGGGGTGGTCGAACGACTCATCCACGCGGTGCCAGCGGAGTGGGTCGCGCTCGCCGACCGGGTCGAAGCGGCGGCGCAGTCCGGCCGCCGCGTGGTGGCGGTCACCGGCGCGCGGAGCGGCGAGGGACGCTCCACGGTGGTGGCGGGGGTGGCGGCGACGCTCCGGGCGCGGGGCCGCAGCGTGGCGACCCTGCCGCGCTCCCCGCTCCTGCTCGGCGGCGAGGAGGCCCGGGCGGCAAGGCACGCCGACGTCGTGCTCGTCGATGCGGGCCCGTGGTTCGGGCCCGGCCCCGTGCGCCACTTTGCCGTGGAGCGGGCGGCGCTCGGTTGCGATGCGGTGCTGCTGGTGCGACGGGACGACGCCCCCCCCTGCCCCGCCCGCGAACGGGTGCTCGAGCGCCTCGGCCTCGCGGTGCTCGGCGAGGCGGTGACGTTCGCGCGCGTGGCGTGAGGTGCCCGTGGTGGAATCCGCGACCGACGATCGCCGACCGGGGCCCGGGGGGCTGACCGCCTCGCAGGAGGCGGCGCTCGCGCGAGTGCGTTTCGGTATCGAGCGGCCGGCGGGCGTCGTGCTCCTCGTCGGCCCGGCCGGAGCGGGGAAGACGCACGTCCTGGGGATCCTCGCGGCCGAACTCTCCGCCCGCGGCGTGGCGCTCTTGCACGCGGGGGACGACGCCGCCGGCGCCCGCCCCGCGGCGCCAGGACCGGGCCGGGCCGTCGCGCTGGCCGACGACGCCCACGACCTCTCCGATGGCGAACTCGCCGCCGTCGCGGCGCTGGCGCGGTCCGTGCCCGTCGTGCTCTCCGGCCGGGGGCGTCTCCTGACCCTGGTCGATCGTCACGGGCGTCTCGCCACCGACTCGCGGCTGCGGGCCGTCGTCACCCCCTGCACGCCCGACGAGAGCCGGCGCCTCGTCGAGGTCCGCCTCGCCGCGGCGGGCTGCGCGTCGCCCGATCCGGGGGCGCTGCGCGTGATGCACGAGATCGCCGCCGGCATCCCGGGCCGCCTCCTGCGGCTCGCCGATCTCGTGGCCGTGGTTGCCGCCAGCGGCCGCCGTCTCTCGGCCGACGACGTCGAGGCGATCCACGGACGCCTCGGGCCCGACGCCGCCTGAACCGGTGCGTCAGGGCACGACCGTCGCCTCGCGGGCGAGGTAGTCGGCCGTCGAGGCCGGCGGCGCGCTGCCGGCCGGCGGTCGGGGCCGGTCGGGGGCGAACGGGGCGGGGTCGAGGAGTGGGGGCCGACCGGTGATCAGGTCGGCCAGGAAGAGCGCGCTGCCGGTCGACTGATGGAGTCCGGCCCGGAAATGTCCCGCGGAGACGAAGACGTTGTCGAACCCGGGGACGCGTCCGATCGTCGGCGCGCCGTCGAACGAGCCGGGCCGCAGCCCCGCCCAGGTTCGTTCCACCGGCGCGTCGACGACGAGGTCTCCGAGGAGGCTCGCGGCCACCTCCCCGAGGCGGCGCACCGTGGCGGGGGTCGTGGTGGCCTCGAACCCGACATCCTCGATCGTCGAGCCGACGAGCAGACGCCCGTCGGGCCTGGGCACGAGGTAGTCGAGGCCCCGGTTGACGATCCGCGACAGCACCGGGCGCTCGAGCCGGAGGAGGACGATCTGTCCCCGGATGGGCCGGGTGTCGATCTCGACGCCGAAGTCGCGGAGCAGCCCCCCGGTCCACGCACCGGCGGCGAGGACCCATCCGTCGGCACGGATCTCGCCGGCGGCGGTGATGGCCCGCTCGACCGTACCGCCCCGGATGACGAATCGACGAACGTCCGCTTCCTCGATCGAGACGCCCCGCCGCCGGCACGAGGCCTCGAGGGCGTCGAGGTGCCGCGACGGCCGGATCTGCATCTCGGCGGGAAGGTGCATCGCACCGAGGATCGACCCGGCATCCGTGCCGCGGGCGAGCGCCGGTTCGAGATCGAAAAGGGTCTTCGGGTCGAGGAGGTCGGCGGTCACCCCGCGGCCCCGCCAGCGGTCGGCATCGGCACCGAGCCGCGTCATGGCGGCCTCCGAGCGGGCCACGTGGAGGCCGCCGGAGGGAAGGAGACCGTTGTCGATCCCGGTCTCGTCGCGGAGCTCCGCCGACCATTCCCGGTGGACGCCGTCGCTCCAGGCGGTGAGGGCGTCGGCGGGGGGGCACCCATGCCACCGTGGTGCCGGCGGCAGGATCCCGGCCGCGGCCCACGTCGTGGTGGAGGAGCCCCGTTCCCGCGCGAGGACACGGACGCGCGACCCGCGTCCGGCCAACTCGCGGGCCAGCGAGAGTCCGATGATGCCGCCGCCGACGATGCAGATGTCGTTCATGGTGCGACCCGGGGACGGGATGCGACGTCAGGCGTTCGTGGCGACGGCCGGCGTGTCCGCGATGTTGACCCACACGTGGACGTGGGGGTTTCCGCGGAAGTACCAGACGAACGCCGGCCCTTCGAGACGCCAGTTGTCCCACACGCCGTCGTCGCCGACGTCGCCGTCGCGGTAGAAGGCCAGGCGGCAGCGGTCGAGGCCCCCCTGGGCCGCCAGGCACGCCCGCGCCTCGGCGGCATCGCCGGCACGGAAGGGCTCGAGGAGCACCGACAGGACGCGATCCAGTTCGGCCCGCTGGTCGGCCGCGAGCTCCGACACCGCGAGGCCGGGGATGGCGCCGGCGTCGCCGCGGAAGGCGACCGCGTTCTCCGCCGGGGACCTGGCCACGAGTGCCGCCTCCCGTTGCCGTCCGTCGAGCATCCTCGCGACCCCGTTGGCGGCGACGGCCTGCGACCAGAAGACGTTGCCGGCGTGGTCGGCCGGCTCGTTGAAGCCGCCGGTGTCGTGGCCGTAGAAGATCGGGCCGCCGAAGGCGACGTGCTCGGCCGAGTCGCCGTCGCAGCGGAGCGTCATGTGGCGGCCGGTGAGGAGGAACTGGAACTTCCCGCTCCCCGGCTCGCCGAGCAAGGCGATCGACTGGGCGTGGCCGAAGCCGCCGCAATCGTCCTCCATCTGCTTGTCGTAGCGTGCGTGCCACTCGGGGCGGACGAGCTGCTCGAAGATGTCGCGCACCATGCGCCGCTGGTCGGCCGTGAAGAAGTCGCTGGCCAGCTCCGGTTCGGTGGCGTTCCAGTTGTTGCCGACGCGCGATCGCAGCAACCCGAACTTCGGGTGGACGTGATCCCAGGCGAAGCAGACTTTTTCCCGCTGCGCGGCGGTGAGGGAGGCATGCAGCGCCTGCGCGATCGACTCGGCGGTGCTGGCGGCGGTCGGTTCCGCGGCCCGCAAGAGCGCCGGCGAGAGGACGGCCGCGGCGGCCGACGTCCCGGCGACGGACAGGAAACGCCGGCGGTCGAGCCTGGCGGAGCGGCGGACGAGGGGACGCATGGATGCCTCCGGGGGGACTCGGGGCCGGCCGCGTCGCTGTGACGACCGCGGGACGGCCCGACGCCCAAGCCTACGCGGTGCGGCGGCGCCGCACCAACCGGCGGCCCGGGCGGTGCGGCTGGCAGGTGGCACAGAAGAAGGTGGAACGCTGGGCCTGCACGATGCGTTCGATCGGGCCGCCGCAGCCACGGCAGGCCTCCCCCTCCCGGCCATAGACCCGGTGGAGCTTCTGGAAGCGTCCCTTGCGGTTGTCGGCCGTGCGGTAGAGCTCGTCGCCGATGCTCGAGCCCTCGAGTTCGACGGCGCGGGCGAGCACGCGTCGGGTCGCGGCGGCGATCCGCTCGAGGTCGTCGTCCCCGAGGCGGCGGCACTCGCGGCGCGGATCGATCCCGGCGCGATGGAGGATCTCGGCGGCGTAGATGTTGCCGATTCCCGCCACCACCCGTTGGTCGAGGAGGGCGACCTTGACCGCGCGGCGCGAGCCCCCGAGCCTCCCGGCGAGCGCCTCGGCCGTGACGGTGAGGCCGTCGGGCCCGAGGGCGCGCGGTCCGCAGGCCCGTTCGAAGCCCGCCGCGTCGAGCAGCCGGATCGTCCCCAGGCCGCGCTGGTCCCAGAAGCGGAGCACCGGATGGGGCGCCGGAGGCTCGAGGAGGAGCTCCATGCGGAGGTGCTTCCCGGTGGGGGGATCGGCCACCAGGAGCAGGCCGGTCATCCGCGGCTCGATGACGAGCCAAGCGGGCCCGGCGTCCGCCGTCGACTCGATCCCGATCGCCACGCGCTTGCCATGGCGCTCGACGACGCCGAGCCGCGCGCCGCGGAGCAGGGAGGCGAGACGGTCGGGCCGCGGCGTGATGGCGAGTGCCCGGCAGGCTCCGGCGGGGAAGCGGGCCTCGACGATCCGCGCTCCCGACAGCGCCGCGATTCCGCGCCGCATCGTCTCGACTTCGGGGAGCTCCGGCATGGAGGCGTGTCTCGCGGGGGGCGTGCCGTGGATGGTAGCAGCGGTCGGGGTGGCTACAATCGCCCGTGTCGCCCGTTCACGAGCCTGGAGCCCGCCGATGCCCCCCACCACCGCCCGCCCCCCGCTCCCCCCCGGCGGCATCTCGCAGGTGCCCGACGTCCATGGCCGGTTCGGCAGCTTCGGCGGCCGATACGTCCCCGAGACCCTCTCCGCCGCGCTCGACCAGTTGACCGCGGCCTACGAGGAGGCGATGGCCGATCCGGCGTTCCACGCGGAGCTCGGCAAGCTGCAGACCACCTTCGTGGGCCGGCCCACGCCGCTCCTCTTCGCCAAGCGGCTCACCGAGCATGCCGGCGGTGCGAAGATCTGGTTCAAACGCGAGGACCTGAGCCACACCGGCGCCCACAAGATCAACAACACCCTCGGCCAGGGCCTGCTCGCGATGCGGATGGGCAAGTCGCGGATCATCGCCGAGACCGGCGCCGGCCAGCACGGCGTCGCCACCGCCACCGCCTGCGCCCGCTTCGGGCTCGACTGCGTCGTCTACATGGGGGCGGAGGACGTCCGTCGCCAGGAGCCGAACGTCCGCAGCATGAGGATGATGGGGGCCGAGGTGCGTCCGGTGGAGAGCGGCTCACGCACTCTCCGCGACGCGATCAACGAGGCGATGCGCGACTGGATGGGCTCGGTGGAGACCACCCACTACATCATCGGCTCGGTCGTCGGCCCGCACCCCTTTCCGCGGATCGTCCGCGACTTCCAGTCGGTCATCGGTCGCGAGACGATCGAGATGAGCCGGCGGCAGTTCGGCCGGCTGCCCGACGCGGTGGTCGCATGCGTGGGCGGTGGCAGCAACGCCGCGGGCATGTTCTATCCGTTCGTTGACCATCCCGAGGTTCGCCTCGTGGGCGTCGAGGCGGGCGGTCGTTCGGGGACCGCCGGCGACCATGCAGCGAGCCTCTCGTACGGCAGCCCCGGCATCCTCCACGGCTCGCTCTCCTACGTGCTCCAGGATCAGGACGGCCAGACCGCCGACGTTCATTCCGTGTCGGCCGGCCTCGACTATCCGGGCGTCGGCCCCGAGCACAGCTACTGGCACGACATGGGACGAGTCGAATACACGAGCGTCACCGATCTCGAGGCGCTCGACGCCTTCGACATGGTGGCACGCCACGAGGGCATCCTGCCGGCACTCGAAACGTCGCACGCGCTCGCCTGGGCCGCCCGCGAGGCGGCGAAGCGGTCGCCCGATGAGATCATCGTCGTCTGCCTGTCGGGCCGCGGCGACAAGGATGCCGCCGAGATCGCCCGCCTCCGCGGCCTCACCGCCGACGGCGGCACGGCCTGACACCCCCCGGTGAACCACATGACCGCGACGACTGCTGCCGCTCCGCCGATCGCCAAACTCCAGGCGATGTTCGCCGCCAATCGGGCCGCCGGCCGAAAGGCGCTGGCGCCATTCGTGACCGCCGGCGACCCCGACGCCGACACGACGGTGGCCGTGCTGGAGACACTCGACAAGGCGGGGGCGTCGCTCTGCGAACTCGGCGTGCCCTACAGCGACCCGATCGCCGACGGCCCGGTGATCCAGGCCTCCTACACGCGGGC
>CAZMOU010000196.1:0-7770 GCA_964567835.1 uncultured Chitinophaga sp.
CGATCGGAGGCTCGCCTTCGCCAAGGCCTGGCTCGCCTGCCGCTGGGACGACGAGACTCCGGAACCGCCGCGGGAGGCGCGCCGGCACGGAGAGGCCTGATGAACGACGCCGAACTCTTCGAGCGGGCGCTGGCGATCCCCGACGCCGCCGGCCGGGCCGCGTTCCTCGCGCGGGCCTGCGCCGGCGATGCGGCGCGGCTCGAACGGCTCGAGCGGCTCCTCGCCCGCCACGAACTCGGCCCCGCCTGGATCGAGCGGACGCTCCCGGAGAAACTCGGCCTCGAGGCCGACACGCCGGACGGCGAGGGGAGCGGGGTTCCCGCGGATCTCGCCATCGACGGCATCGAACTGCTCCGATTCCTCGGCGAGGGGGGATTCGGCCGCGTTTACGAGGGCTGGCAGCACCGGACGCGGCGGCGCGTCGCGGTGAAGGTGCTCAAGCACGATCGGCTCGACCCCGACATCGGTGCCCGGTTCCTCCGCGAGTCCCGCCTCGCCGCCACCCTCTCCCACCCCGGCATCGCCGCCGTCCATGACGTCGGCACGGCGCGGACGAGCCGCGGCCCGGTGCCCTCTCTCGTCACCGAGCTCGTCGTCGACGCGCGGCGGCTCACCGAGCATGCCGCCGGTCTCGATCTCGCCGGACGCGTGGCCCTGTTCACGCAGGTCTGCCGGGCGATGGGCCATGCCCACGCGCGGGGCGTCGTCCACCGCGATCTCAAGCCGGCGAACATCCTCGTCGGGGCCGACGGTGTGCCGAAGGTGATCGACTTCGGCTGGGCCCGTGCCATCGGCGGCGATCTCACGCAGGCGACGTCGCTCACGCAGCCGGGGATGATCGCCGGAACCTGGCAGTACATGGGCCCGGAGCAGTTCGGCACCGGAGGACCGGGCATCGACGCCCGGGCCGATGTCTGGTCGCTCGGGGTCATCGCCTACCAGCTCTTCGCCGGGAGGTTGCCGTACGATGTCCGCGGACTCTCGCTGGCCGCGATCGTCGCCCTGGTGTCGAAGGTGCGCGTGCCGGCGCTCGTCTCGGTCGACGACACGATCCCGCTCGCCCTGTCGCGGATCGTCGACAAGTGCCTCGCGGTCGATCCCTCCCGCCGCTACGCCGATGCCGGGGCGCTCGCCGACGAGCTCGACCGCTTCGCCGCCGGGGAGGCGGTGCTCGCGCGCGGGCCGACGTTCGCCGAGTCGCTCGCGGAGCTCGTGCGCCGCCATCCGGCCGGCGGCGCCGCGGTCGCCGGGCTGTTCCTCGGGCTCCTGGTGGCGGTGGTGGGAATCTCGCGGGCCCGGTTGGCCGAGCAGGCGGCGCGGGCCGAGGCGGAGAGGAGCCGCGACGAGGCCCGCGCCGAACGCGGGATCGCCAGCGCCGAGCGGGAAGCGGCCCTCCATCGCCTCTACTCGGGCAACCTGCTCCGCGTCGGGCAGGCCGCCGGGGATGGCGACACGCCCGAGGCCCGCAGCCTCCTCGTCGAGTCGATCGACATCGCCGCCCGATTGGGGATCGCGGGCCACGGCGCCGGGGAGCGGCCTCTGGAACTGCGCTGCGCCGAGGCGACGGTCGAGGGGGCGCTCGCCGTGTTCGCCGCCCACCCGGGCGGCGTCGCCGACATGGCCTGCTCCCCCGACGGCCGATGGATCGTGTCGTGCGGCAGGGAGCCGGGTTGGCGGCTGTGGGATGCCGAGCGCGGCGTCCTCGTGGCCGAGGCGGACGCCGGGGCACCGGCCGTGCGGGTCGTGCGCTTCGCGCCGGACGGCCGCGTGTTCGCGACCGTCGACGAGGTGGGTGCCCTGCAGATCCGGGATTCCGCCAGCGGAGCCCTCCGTGTCGCGTTCGCCGAGCCGGTGCGCGTCGGCGCGGGGATCGTCTTCAGCCCCGATGGCTCACGGCTCCTCACGGCGGGACCCGACCGGACCTGTCGACTGTGGAGCGTGGCCGACGGCACACTCGCCGCGAGCCACCCCGGCCACCGGCGCCATGTGACGTGCATGGCCTGGAGCCCCGACGGCACCACGATCGCGACCGCCAGCGCCGACAACGTCTACCGGGTGTGGAGCGCCGCCGACGGCCACCTGCTCGCCACCCGCCAGACGCACCTGGCGATCGTCTCGGCGATCGCGTTCTCGCCCGATTCGACCCTCCTGGCCACCGGTTCCCTGAACGGCAGCCTGCACCTGTGGCGTCACCGCGAGCGGGAGGACGACATCGTGCTCGCCGGCCATAAGGGGGCGGTCCACTGCCTGGCCTTCAGCCCCGATGGCAGGATCGTCGCCACCGGATCGAAGGACCGCACGCTGCGCCTGTGGACCGTCGCCGACGGGGCGGCGCGCGGCCGACCGGCGCTCCACGACGCCGAGGTGGTCGCCGTCGCCTTCTCCCCGGACTCCTCCCGCGCGATCTCCGGCGCCGACAACGGCACGATCGGTCGGTGGGACACGGAACATGGCGAGGCGAAGGGCTTCCTGCTCGGCCACGTCCGCGCCATCACGGCGCTCGACGTGGGAGCCGACGGCGAGCGACTCGTGACGGCGAGCGCCGACGGCTCGATCCGTCTTTGGGACGGAGCCGATCCGGACGATCACGACGCCGTCGCCACCGCCGCCGCACCGATCGAGTTCGTGCAGTTCGCGGCCGACTCGCGCCGCCTGGCCGTGGGGACGCGTGACGGGACGATGGCGCTGGTCGACGCCTGGGTCGACGTCGAAAGGGCGAGCTTCCGCGACCCCGGCGGCCGCTGGGAGACGTACGCCGCCACCGCCGATCTGGCCTGGATGGCGGCCGGCAGCCAACGCGGCTCGATCCGATTCTGGAACCAGGCGCGCGGGATCGATCGGCTCGTGGGGAGCGCGCATCGGGAGGAGGTGCGCGTCCTGTCGTTCTCCCCCGACGGCACGCGGATGGTCAGTGGCGGCGGCGACGGCTCGGCCCGGCTCTGGGATCCCGAGTCGGGAGAGCCGATCGCGGAACTCGGCGGCCATGCCGGCGGCGTGACCTGCGCCGCGACGAGCCCCGACGGCACGCTCGCCGCCACCGGTTCGGACGACGGCGGGGTGCGCGTGTGGAGCCTCCCGGACGGCGCACCGATCGCGGTCTGTGACGCGCCCGACGGACCCGTGCATGGCGTGGCGTTCGGAAGGGACGGTGCGATCCTCGCCGTGGCTCGCGACGACGGCGGCCTGACGATTCACGATCCGCGGCGGGGCGTCCTCCTCGAGCGGGTGCCCACCGGCCTGGGACGCGTGCGATCGGTGGTCTTCAGCCCTGACGGGGAGCGGCTGGCCACCACCCACGGGCTCCCGACGACCCAGCTTTGGAACACCGCCGACTGGAGGCTGGCGGCGACGTTGCCGGGGCACGACGTGCAGACCGGGCCGGCGGTCTTCACGCCCGACGGCACGCGTCTCATTCTCGGCGGATCCGACGGGGCGGTGCGCCTCTGGGACCACGCGCGGGCGTCGGTGTTGTTCGTCGAGAAGAGCCACCCCCTCGCCATCCTCTCCACGGCCGTGAGCCCGGACGGCCGCTTCTTGGTCAGCGGCGGCGCCGACGGCGTCGTGCGGATCCAGGGGAGGAGACTGGGGGAGGTGTTCGCCGAACGGCGCGCGCTTGCCCGCGCGGGCACCCGCCCCGGCCCGGCCCGGATCGGAGAGACGGCGTCGCCACCGGAGGCGCACGTGGCCGCTCCGAAGCCGCCGTCCACGCCGTGAGTCGCCCCACCGGGATTCGTCCCGCGCTCCGTCGATCGCGGCGGAAGCGTCCCGAACGGGCGCTGGGCCCGCGGCGACGGCGAGGACTACCGCCGCGCCGCCGCACCCGCCCGCGGGGCGCCCGCCCGGCGGAGCGCCGCGCCGATCGCCATCCCCCAGAGCAGGCTGTTCGCGGCGAAGAGCAGCGTGCCCCACACCCGGCCCGTGCCCCCCGGGGCGAGGAGCGACGTCGCCTGAACGACGGGGAAGAGGAGGACCGAGAGGAGCATCCCCGCGGCGCGGCCGATCGGCGACACCTCCGCGCCGCGGTCGAAGGCGGCGAGCGACGTGCCGTAGGTGAGGAGCAGGGCCGCCGTCGCCAGGGCGAAGTGGCAGGAGGCGGCGGCGAGGATCACCGCGGCCGGGTGGCGGGGGAGCCGCGGGCCCGAGGTTCTCATCGTCGACGACTCCTGGGACACTCGTCCGGGCACGGGGTTCGCCGCAGCGCGGGACATCCCCGCGGGTGCGGTGCCGGGGTGACACCATGACCGTTTTCCAGGCTAACACGAAGCGACTTCTGCGGGAGGCCGGGAATCGGTGGCGGCCCGGGAGCTGCGGGTGGATGGTCCTCCTCCGCGCGGCCGCTGCCGGGGCGCTGCTGGCGGCCGCGGCGATCCCGGCCGGCCGGGCGGCTGCCGGCGAGACGTTCCGCCCGCCGACGGCGGAGGGCTACCGCGGCATCTGGTACGCGAACCAGCCGCTCGATCCCCAGCGGGCCGGCGGGCAGCGATTCAAGTATTCCGGCGGTTTCGCCACCTATCCCCAGCAGCACGCCCCGATCGCGGTCCACGCCCCCGCCGTCGGGAGGACGTTCTTCGTCTGGGGGGGCGCCGATGGGGGGGCCGAAGGGGGCGACCTCGTCCACATGGTGTCGTACCTCGACCACGCCGACGGGAGCGTGCCGCGGCCGGTGCGCTTGCTCGCCAAGGGCACCGGCGACGCCCACGACAATCCCGTCCTCTCGATCGACGCCGCCGGACACCTCCTCGTCGTGTCGCCGTCGCACGGCCAGGCCCGCGCGTCGGCGATCCATCGCTCGGTCCGGCCCTTCGACATCACCGAATGGGAACGCGTCGACGATGCCAACCGCTCCTACCCGCAGGTGTGGTGGCTGCCGGACGCGGGACGGTTCCTCCTCCTCCACACGCGCTACGAGGACCCACGACGGACGCTCCGTGTCGCCTCGTCCGCCGACGGTGCCGCCTGGACGGAGCCCGTGCTCTTCGCCGCCGCCGAGCGGGGGCACTACCAGATCTCGGCCCGCGATCCGCGGAGCGACCGGGTGGGGACGGCCTTCGACCTCCACCCCGACCAGGGCCGGCCCGGCACCGGCCTCGATTGGCGCACGAACCTCTCCTACGCGGAAACGTCCGACGGCGGACGGAATTGGAGGAGCGTCTCGGGCGAGCCGATCGCGCTGCCGATTCGCTCGGCGGAGTCGCTGGCGCTCGTGCGCGACTATCGCGCCGAGGGGAGGAGCGTCTATCTCAAGGACCTCTCCTTCACCCCCGACGGCCGGCCGGTGATCCTGTTCCTCACGGCCGCCGGGTTCATGCCCGGACCGGAGGGGGCACCGCGGGAGTGGTGGACCGCCGCGTGGGGCGGCACCACCTGGGATTTCCGGCCGCTCACCGCGAGCGACCATGCCTACGACCATGGCTCGCTCCACTGCGACCCCGGCGGCACCTGGCGCGTCGTGGCCCCGACCGACCCGGGGCCGTTCCCCGGCGGAGCGGGGGGGGAGATGGTGCTCTGGACGAGCCGTGACGAGGGACACACCTGGTCACGCCGTCCGCTCACCGCCGGCTCGGAGTTCAACCACGGCTACGCACGGACGCCGCTCGACGCCGATCCCGCCCTCCATGCGCTGTGGGCCGACGGCTCGCCGCTCGGGAAGTCCGCGTCGCGGCTCTTCTTCTGCACGCGCGACGGCCGGGTGTTCCGCCTCCCGGACCGCGTGGAGGGGGATCGCGCGATCCCGGAGGAGATCGTCGCGCCGGCGCCCCCGACCGAGTGACGACTCCGATCCGGCGGTTCGACAGCCGCGCGGCCGGGTGCGACACTCCGGGCATGCCGCGTTTCATCCTCCTCGAGCACTCCGGCGCCCCCGACGATCCGGCGGGGCTGCACTACGACCTTCTCCTCGAGGCGGGGGACGCCTGCCGCACCTGGCGGCTCTCCGCGATCCCCGGCGTCGGCGGCCCGGCCGTGAGAGCCGAGCCGATCGCGCCGCACCGGCTCGCCTGGCTCGACCACGACGCGGGTGAGGTTTCCGGCGGTCGGGGCTTCGCCCGGCGCGTCGACGGGGGGGAGTTTCGGTGGATCGACGGGGAGGAGGAATCGGTCGTTCCGGCGGCGCGCGTCGTCGTGGCGATCTCGGGCGTGCGGCTCGCCGGGAGCCTCGAGATCGCGCGCGTGGCGGGCGTCGCCCGGCTGCTGGCCCCCGACTGACGCGCCGGCGCGCCCTGTGGGGCGGCCCCCCGCGTCTTCCCCGACCCTCGCCCCCCCGGCTGGTGCCGGAGCGCGCCGCGGAGCGCGCTCCGGCACCGTGGGGCGGCCCGCCCCCTGACCGCGGGCCGCGCCGGGAACGGCGTCACGCCCGTGCCGCACCACCACGCCGCATGCGGCGCACGAGCCAGCCGAGGGCGACGACACCGGCGCTGCCGAGCATCGGCAGCGTTCCCGGCTCCGGGAGCAGCACCGAGTCGGGGGCCGTCCCGAAGCCGAACGTCACGTTGCCCTGCACCCAGTTCTCGTCGAGCGTGTCGAGCACTTTCGAGCTCCCGAAACGGAACACCGCCTCGGTGCGGACCAGCCGTCTCCCGTCGAGGACCCCCTGCGGATCGATGTCGCTCCCGCTCCCCACGCTGTAGATGCCGAGATTGATCATCGACCCCGGCGCCGCGCCGCTCACCACGTTCCCGTCGAACGTCCCTGTCGCGCCGGGAATGATCGCGCCGATCGCGGAATTGCCGACGGTGCCGATGCCGAAGCCGAGGCCGGGGTAGGTCGGCGGAGGCGAGATCGTCTTGAACTGCCAGCCCTCGTCGTCCTTCTTCGAGGCGACGAGGTCGGAGAGGGCCGCGGAGCCGGCCGTCCACGTCTGCGTCAGCGGGGACCAGGAGGTCCGGGTGTCGGCGGCGCCCGCACGCACCTCCCATGCCGATCCGGACCCGGACACGTAGGTGAGCACCGGCCTGATCCCGTCGTCCGGGTCGGCGATGTTGAAGTAGAAGCTCGAGAGGACGTCGTCGGCGAATCGCGTCGGGTCGCCGAAACTCCGCAGGGTGATCGTCAGGTTCGTGCCCGAGGTGACGAAACTGCCCGACACCGTCAGGTTGGTGCCTTTGGCGGAGACGCCGCTCTCCTGGAAGTACACCATGCCGGCGGAGGCCGGCCCGCAGAGGAGAAGGGCTGCGGCACAAGCCGCGGCCGGAAGGCCGTTTCCGAGGACGCGGCGAAGAAACGAGAGGAAGACGCTTTTCATGGCGGAGATCTCCGTGATCCCGCGCCGTTCATGGCGACTTGGCGAGTCGTGGAAAAAAAGAAAGGCCGCCGTGGATGGGCTCCCGCTCGGGGAGTGCCACCCACGTCGGCCTACGTGACGTCCCGGCCACCCCGTCGGGGCATCCGGTACGGTCGTGTTCCGCTCGAAGAAGCGCGGAGCGAGCCGGGTATCCCTGCGGACCACCGGCGCCGCCGCCACACGATCGATCCTTCGCGGCGGCGCTCAGGCAGGGCAAATACGTTCGCTTTCCCCCCTTTATTCCGCGGAGACGGGTGCCGGGACGCGTGGCCGTCAACGATGCCGGACGCTCGCCTCGTCGCGGATGACGATCACCCGACAGAAGGGGGTCGCTATCCCGCCGAATCGTTGACGCCCGTGCCGGGGACTCGTCGTCTCCGACAGAGGGAGGGAATGGTCCCTCCCGGGTGTTCGATCGATCGACGGGCACGAAGGGGGCATGCCATGACCATCGGACTTCGGTCGCGTCGCCGGCGGCCGACACACACACA
>CAZMOU010000197.1:0-7763 GCA_964567835.1 uncultured Chitinophaga sp.
CGCCCTTCTGACCCTCGCCCTTCTGACCCTCGCCCTTCTGACCTTCGCCCTTCTGGCCTTCGGTGTCTTCCCGGCCCTCCCGGCGCCGACGCTCGAGGATCCGCTCCATCGCCTCGCCGTCGTTCGTGCCATCGGCGGCCACGGGATCGCGATTCCCCTCGCCGGGGGCCTTCTCGCCGCGCGCACCCTCCCCCTGCTTCCCCCCCTCACGATCACGTCCGGTGCCGCGCTGCCGCTCACCGGTGCCCTCGTCGCGTTCTTTTCCACTCTCGCCCGATCGGCCTTCCCCCTTGTCTCCCTGGCCGTCGCGCCCCTCTCCCTTGTTCCCCGCCTGACCGGCGCCCGGCTGCGCCTGGCCATCGGTCCCCTGCTGGCCCGTCTTGTCCTCGTCGCCCGAGCCGGGTTGCTTCCGCGAACCCTTGCCGGCGCTGTTTTTCGCTTGGGGGTTGGCACCCTCGGACGCGTCCCCCTGCTCGCCGGGAGGCTGGTCCCCGGACGCCTGATCCTGCGCCTGGCCGTCGTCGCGCTGCCGGCCCTTCTCCGCACCCGGTCTCCCGGAGTCGCCCGTCTGTTGTCCGTCGTCCCGGCGGTCGTCCCGCCGCCCCTCGTCGGCCCCGCGACGCTCCTCGTCGCCGCCGTCACCGCCGTCGCCCGCAGCGCCTTCGTCGTCACCGCCTTCCCGGCGGTCATCCCCTTCGTCGCTCCCCTCCCCCGCACCGCGGCCGTCGCGGGGGGCGTCTTCCGGACGGCGTTTCGAATCGGCGGGCAGATCGGGCTCGCGCTCGTCCGGCTGCGGCGGGGCCTTGGCGTCGAGTTTCAGCTCCTGCCAGGCCGTCGCGGTGACGTTCGGCTGCTGCGGGCGATCGTCGGTGGCCACCGCGCGGTACTGCACCGTGGCGCCGCCGCGCGCACCGGGGATCTTCCCCGGGTGGATCCGACCCTTCCCCTTGAACGGCCCCTTGCGCGGGGAGGCGAGGATCGGGATCGTCGTGACCGACCCGCCGTCGATGCGGGCCTCGAGCACCACCTTCGTGAGTTGGTGATCGGGGTCGAGCGCCCGCACCTCCACGGGCACCGGACTGTCGAGCGGCACCGCCAGAGGCGACTCGACCGGCGCGGCGATCGACACCTCCGGCGCCAGGTCCGCGATCACCTCGATCCGGTGCTCCATCGGCTCGACGAGCACCTCCTCGCGCCCCGCCTGCCCCGCCGCCCTCGGCTGGAAAAGCAGCCGGTAGGAGGCGTGCTCGGGTGCCGAACGGTCGCCGTTCATGCGCATCGGGAAGGTGACGCTGGCCCTCGCCAGATCGTTCGCGCCGGTTCGCATCTTCAGGTCGCGCTGGCCGTCGCAGCCGAAGTCGATCCACGCCGCCTCGATCGGCTGATTGCACTCGGCGACGAGCGTCACCTGCGTCTCCTCCGGCGCGCGGAGGTCCCCCTGCCAGGCGACCGTCTCCGGCTCCCGGCCCAGGTAAGCGGGAAAGTCGTAGCGCACCTCGCGCACCAAGAGCGACGGCGCGTCGACGACGGCGATCCGCACCGGCTCGCTGCGCGCGTCGCCCGCGACGAGCGTGATCTCGACCGAGGTCTCGAGCCCGCGACCGGGATCGGGGAGGAAGGCCGTGTACGACTTCCCCTCCTCCCCGGCGGCGCCGCGCGTCATCTCCACCTGCCACGGTGCGGCCGCCGCGTCGGGGGAGCCGTCGTCGCGGAGCGGCACGGCGTGGACGACGGCGCGCTCCCCGGCCCGCATGCCCCGGATCGCGGCACCGAGCACCACCTGCCGCCCCCTGACGAGCGTCACGGCGCCGCGTTCGATCGTGAGGCGACGATCGTCGTCCGGCGCGTCGGAGGCGGGGGCGTCGCCCACCGGAACACGCCAGTGGAGACGCGGCGGCTCGATCCGCACGCGCGACGGCGCCGCGATGCCCGCCCACGGGGCGACGAGCCGCGCGGCGCTCACGAGCAGGCTCTTGGGGGCGAGGAGTTCGTAGAGGCAGACGAATGCCACGAGGGCCGCGAGCGTCACCGCCAGCCGGACGGCCAACGTCCGGTCCATCACCCCTTCGGACGGCACGTCGGCCAGCCGCTTCGCCGCCCGCTTCTCGAGCGACCTGACGACGACCGCGGCGCTCCCCTCCGGCCGGGCCTTCACGAGCACCGTGTTGACCAGGTCGTTGTGGAGATCGGGGTGCTCGCGCTCGATGGCCCGCGCGGCGTAGACCAGGTTCACGCGGTAGCGCACGAGCGGGACGAGCCAGCGCACCGCCGCGGCCGCGAGGGCCGCCACGCCGACCGCCAACCAGATCCAGCGGATGGTGCGCGGGAGGCCGCCGGAGACGATCCAGTGCTCGGCCAGCACCCCGGCAGCCAGCCAGACGAGCGCGGCCACCGCCGCGGCGAGGATGAAGTTCGTGAGCGCCACGCCCTTGAAATCGGCGCCGGCGGCGGCGAGGCGACGGGCCAGGTAGCGATCGGAGTTCGTCGCCGCGTCCGCGGGGAGCGACCACCCCCCGACGACGAGCGACTCGCCGGTGTCCGTGGAGGCGCTCGCCATGTGCCTGTCCCTCGCATGGAAGCCGCGGCGGCCCGGGTCGCCGGCAGGGGGGCCCCGTGAGATCCGGCCGCGTCCGCGGCACCGCGTCTCTTCCGAAGTATATCGGCTGCGGGGGCCCAGGGCCCGACTCCGGGGGGCTACACTCCCGGTCGGCACACCGACGGATCGCAGCCATGTCCCTCCTTCCCGACGCCGAATCGTTCAAGCGGCTGGCCGACGGCACCGACAGGAGGGCGCGGGCGAAGCTCCTCCGGGCCCTGCTTGCGCCACTCGGCGCCGTCTGGGGGGGGGTGATGTCGGCGCGGAACCTGGCGTA
Organism: uncultured Chitinophaga sp.; assembly: GCA_964567835.1. Classification (GTDB taxonomy): domain Bacteria; phylum Planctomycetota; class Planctomycetia; order Pirellulales; family UBA1268; genus QWOP01. Next base: position 2,874 of record CAZMOU010000197.1, read on the forward strand.
CGGGCAGGGGATCCTGCCATCGCACCGGTCGCCCGTTCCGGTGGTCTGCATCGGCAACCTGACGCTCGGCGGCACCGGCAAGACGCCGCTGGTCGCCTGGGTGGCCCGGCTCCTGGCGGCCGGCGGCCGGCGACCGGCGATCGTCAGCCGGGGTTACGGCGCGGCCCGCGGGACACGCAGCGACGAGGCGGCGGAACTCGCGCTCCTCCTCCCCGGGGTGCCGCACGTCGCCGACCGCGACCGCGTCGCGGCCGCCCGCACGGCCGCTGCCTCGGGAGCCGACGTGGTGATCCTCGACGACGGCTTCCAGCACCGGCGGCTGCGGCGCGATCTCGACATCGTGGCGATCGACGCGACCGATCCGTTCGGCTGCGGGCATGTCTTCCCCAGGGGATTGCTGCGTGAGCCGCTCGCCGGCTTGGCCCGGGCCGACGCCGCGATCCTCACCCGTGCATCGGGGCTGGCCCCCGCGCGCCGCGCGGCGATCCGCGCCGGTCTGGCGGCGGCGTGCGGGAACCGCATGCCGCGCGTGTGGGCGGTGGCGAGCCACGCGGCGGTGGCGCTGCGCGACGCCGCCGGCAACCGCGACGATCTGGCGAGCCTCGCCGGCCGGCCGGTCGCCGCCTTCGCGGGGATCGGCAATCCGGCCGCGTTCCGGGACACCCTCCACTCCCTCGGCGCGGAGGTCGTCGGCTTCCGGCCCTTCGCCGACCACCACGCCTACACGCAGCGGGACCTCGAGGATCTCGTCGCCTGGGGCGCCACGCTCGGTGCGACCGCACTGGTCACCACGCTCAAGGACATGGTGAAGCTGCCGGCGGCCGATCCCCGGCGCCTGCCGCTGCTGGCCCTCGAGATCGCCATCGTCATCGAGGAGGGGGAGGAGGACCTCCGCCGCCTCCTCCACCCGATCGTCGGAGGCACGCGGTGACGGACCGAGTCCCCTTCCGCCGGCCGTGCTGCGGCCGCGACCACCATCCCGCCACGGTCCCCGAGGTGCTCCTGGCATGACCGGTGCCCCCCCCGACATCTCGCTCGTCGTCAACACCTTCGAGAAGCCGCGGCATCTGGCCCTGGTGCTCGAGTCGATCGCCCTGCAGGAGGGTGTGGAGGGGCGATTCGAGCTGATCGTGGCCGACGACGGCTCGCGCGACGGCACCGCCGACCTCGTTTCCGACTATGCGGCGCGGGTCCCCTTTCCCGTCCACCTCACCACGGAGCCCCACGACGGCTTCCGCCTCGCGCGCGTGCGAAACCGCGGCGCGGCGCTGGCCAGCGGCGCCACGCTCCTGTTCCTCGACGGCGACTCCATCCTCCCCCGGGACCACGTCGCGGTGCATCTGGCACGGCGGCGCGCCGGCGTGGCGCGGATCGGCGACGTCGTCCGGCTCCCCGAGTCGGCCTGCCGCGATCTCGAGCCCGGTTCGCTGGCCCGGTTCGATTCGCACCGGGTCGCTCCCGCCGCGGAACGGGCCCGCATCGGCCGCCGCCACCGCCGCAGCGTCTGGCAGAACCTCCTCCGCCATCCCACCAAGCCCCGTCTGGCCGGCGGCAACTTCGCCGTCTGGCGCGACGACTACCGGCGCGTGAACGGATCCGACGAGCGTTTCCGGGGCTGGGGACAGGAGGACGACGACCTCGGTCTTCGGCTCCGTGCCTCCGGCGTCCGGCTCGAGTCGATCCTCGACGCGACCTGTACCTACCATGTCTGGCACCCGGTCGATCCGTCGGCGACGCCGCGCTGGCGCGACGGGGTCAACGTCCCCTATTTTCTCCGCCGGGGCCGACTGACGCGCTGTCGCATGGGCCTCGAGACCCGGAACTCGCGCTCGGTGCTCTGGGGCCCGGCGGCAGGCCTGGGCACGACGCCACTCGGGCGCGCGATCCTGGAGGCACTGGGCGACGCGCCGGTCGCCGCGGCGGGGGGACCGTGCGAGATCGAGGTCGTCGCATGGCCCGGGCGCGACCGCTTCAGCCGCCGTGCCGAGTGCAGGTTGCTGGTGGTCGAGCGGGGGAGAAGGGCGGACGTGCCATCACGCCTCTCCCGAAAGGCCGATCAGACCGTGGAGGCCAGCGCGGAGGATGCCGACGGCCTCCGCGCCACCCTCGACTCCGCCGGCTGACGAGCCATCGATCGGGGGGCAGGAGGCGACGGGCCGAGCGTGCCCGCGGGGGCTACTTCTTCTTCTCGACGTGGACGGTGTGCTTCCGCAGCCGCGGCGAATACTTCTTGACCTTGAGCTTCTCGCCCCCGGTCTTCCGCCGCAGCGTGTAGTTCTGGTCCCCCGTCTCTTGGCAGACGAGGTGCACCACTTCGAGTTTCTTCTTGCCCTTGGCCATGACGCTCCTGCCATCCTTCCGGTCGACGGCACCACCGGCCCGCGGTGCCCTGGAAAGCCGACATCGTAGCCTTGTCCCCGGCTCCCTGCCAGCCGAGCCTCGTTTTTCCCGCGGCCCCGCCCGGAGACGCGCTTTTTGTCCTGTCTCCCGGCAATCACTATGATGGAGGAATCGGGGGATCGCGGGCGAAGTCCAGGGTGGCCGCACCCGTCTCCCGTCCGGAAGGTTCTTCCATGGCGACCGACTCCGCCCCCGACCGTTCCACCCTCCGATCCGCCGGAGCGGGTCTCTCGGTCCCGTCGTCGTTCGGCGCGCTCGTGCGTCAGGCGCCGGCCTGGGCCGTGAGCCTCCTCGTGCACGTGATCGTCCTCCTCTCGATGGCGCTCATCGTCAACGAGACCCCGCGTCAGGAGAAGGCCCGGGTCATCGTCTCGGGAGCGCCGGACGTCGGCGACACCTTCGAGAACTTCGACGCCTCGCTGCCGGAGGATCTGCCGCTCGCGCAGGAGACGACCGACGAGGTCGTCATGACCGACGTGGTGCCGATCGAGAACGTCCAGGTGGTCTCGAACGCCGCCGACGTCGATGCCGCGCCGATCGCCGTCGAACTCTCCGACTTCGGCACCGAGGCGGCGCCCCCTGCCGACATGCTCGCCGCGGTCGGCGGGATCGGCGGCACCGCCGGCGGCCTCGGGGGGCGCGTGAACGCCGCCACCCGCAACCAACTCGTCGCCTCCGGCGGCGGCAGTTCGCAGAGCGAGGCCGCCGTGGAGGCGGCGCTCAAATGGTTCGTGAAGCACCAACTGCCCGACGGCGGCTGGAGCTTCAACCTGCAGGAGTGTCCGGGCTGCAAGGGGGAGTGCAGCCAGGGACGTGACAAAGGCGTGGGGAGCGACCGCTGCGGCGCCACGGCGCTGGCCCTGCTCCCCTTCCTCGGTCGCGGATACACCCACAAGGAGGGCCCCTACAAGCGACAGCTCGAGGCGGGCCTCACCTTCCTCGCGGGGATGACGGTCAAGGGGAACGGCAAGGCCTACGAGGCGGGGGGCAACATGTACTCCCAGGGCCTCGCCGGCATCGTGCTCTGCGAAAGCTACGCGATGTCGCAGGACAAGCGTCTCCAGGCCCCGGCCCAGCTCGCCCTCAACTACATCATGCAGGCCCAGGATCCGGTCGGTGGCGGCTGGCGCTACAACCCCAAGCAGCCCGGCGACACGTCCGCCGTGGGGTGGCAGCTGATGGCCCTCAAGAGTGGCAACATGGCCTACCTGCAGGTGAACCCGCTCGTCGTCAAGAAGGCCTCCTCCTTCCTCGACTCGGTGCAGTCGGACGACGGCGCGGCCTACGGCTACGTCGATGCCAAGACGCCGGGACCGGCGCGGAACGCCGTCGGCCTCCTCTGCCGGATGTACCTGGGCTGGAAGAAGAACCACCCGGCGATGGAACGCGGCGTGGCGAACCTGGCCAAAGCCGGCCCCTCGAAGGACCTCTACCACGACTACTACGCGACCCAGGTGCTCCATCACGTGGAGGGGGAGCAATGGGTGTCCTGGAACAACGCCATGCGCGAGATGCTCGTGAACACCCAGTCGAAGAAGGGGCACGAGGCCGGCAGCTGGTACGCGGGGGTCGACGAAGGTCACGGCGCGGACGCCGCCGGCCGGCTCTACTGCACGTCGCTGGCGACGATGATCCTCGAGGTCTACTACCGTCACCTGCCGATCTACGGGCAACAGAGCGTCGAGGAGGAGTTCAAGGAGTAGGAGGGTCCTCCCGTCTCCCGGACCCCGGTCGTCGTTCCCGCCCCCTCACTTCCCGCCCACCTTCCCCAGGCTGCGTGTCCGGCGGCTGGGGTGTCCAGCCTGACGGCCCGCCGGTCGATACTCCATCCGGGGGCGGGCCTTCGTGGCGCGCCCCTCGAGCGCCCGGACGATCCCCGCCGTGCCAGACCGACCGCCGCCATCGTCGCCCGCCGCGCGCGGCGCCTCCCCGGGGCCGCCGCCTGACGACGCGCGTCCCGACCACGACGCGCCGGAGTGGATCGAGACCGTGGTGTCGAGTCCGCTGTCGCGATCGGCGTACGCGAGCCTCGTGGCGCACGTGATCCTGGGGATCGTGCTCGTGCTCGCGGTGAACCCGGCGCCGCGCCGCTCGACGCCGCGGCCTCTGGTGCTCTCGCTCGACGACGGCCGGAGCGCCGCCGGCCCGGACGAGGAGGGCGTGGAGATCGACGCCGTTCTGGCGGACGCCGCTGCGGCCGGCATGCTCGACGCTCCCGCGGAGGCGGAACCCACCACGGGGGCGCCGCCGGCGCCCGATCCGGCCGAGACCGCGTCGGCCAGTGCGGCGGACGAGCCCGAGCACGCCCCGCCGATGGGGCCGGTCGACGACGCGACGGAAGGGACCGTGGCCGTCGCCGTGGCCGCCCACGTTCCCCGCGCCGGCCGGGCCGGCGGCCCCTTCGCCGCCGGGATCCCGGGCACCGGCGGCGACGCCCGCACCGCCTACGAGTCGCGGCGCGGCGCCGCGCGCGGCACGGCCGCGCGGGGG
>CAZMOU010000198.1:0-7581 GCA_964567835.1 uncultured Chitinophaga sp.
GTCGACTTCCATCACCGCGTGCGCGACGCCTTGACGGTCGCGGAAAACTGGTCCGCCGACGCGGCCACTCCCATCAACCGATTTCCAGAACTCTCCGCCACCGATCGAGAGAAGTACACCATGCCGGCGGAAGATCGGGTGCTGATACACGGCCAGCGCGATTACTTCGACTGCGTCGCCGGCCCTGATGTCATCCTTCACGACGCCGAGTTCATCGTGCGTCCACACGGCCCCTTCCAGACCGGCATCTGCACGACCTGCCCGCACGTGCCGCCGTGGGGATCGTCCGTCGACGACGCCTTCGTCGACGCCCTCGTGGCGAATCTCCGCCACGTCTTCGTGCCGGTCTTCGACACCTCCGGCTATCTCATCTGGACACCGCGGGACTGACCGGGCCGCCACCTCACCAGGGCTCTTCCATCAGCCCCACGATCTGCTGGGCCATCTTCACCAGGCCCTCCTGCTGCGTGCTCACCACCGAGCGGCCGAACTCGGGCACGAGCGCCGCCGCCTGGCCGACGTCGACGCTCGCCGCGGGGAGGGGCACCGCGCCGCTGGCCAGCACCGCGCCGCCGCGGTCGGCCCAGGTGACGAGGACCTGGATGTTCATCTCCACCATCCGCGACTGGTCGGTGGGGCTCTCCACCTGCATGCGCTTGGTGTCGGCGACGATCCGCGCGGTGAGCACGCTGTCGGCCTCGGCACTCCCCACGACCTTGAAGGGGGTGCGCTTCTCGATCTCCTTGCAGATCGCCTCGGTGAGCCGTTCGCCGAGATCGACCGACGAGACGTTGCGGAAGGAGTCGCTCTGCACCATCGGCACGTAGACCGTGCGGACGTTCGGCGCGTAAAGGGTGTTGTTGCCGAAGCGGTAGCTCGCGCAGCCGGCGAACCCGGTCGCGGTCAGGGCCGCGCCCACGATCCACGCCCGGCGGGCGACGCTGCGGCCGGTGGGCATGGGAGGGTTCCTGCGGACGGAGGGGGGCCGGAGCGCGGCGGGCATCGCGCCGCCCCGTCAGCGGATCGGCGCTTGCGAGCCCGAGTTGTCCTCGCGGGCGATGACGGCGTCGGCCTCGGCCATGGCGTCGAGTTCCGCCTCTTTCAGCGAGTCGGGATTGAGCCAGGCGGTGAGCGTGGGGAAGGGGTTGTCGGAGACGTCGTCCTTGCCGGCGATCTCGCCGAGCCGCTCGCGCGCCTTGGCCGCCAGGAGCGTCTGCGGGCGGTCGCGGGCGATGAGGGCGTAGTAGATGCGGGCCGAGGTGTAGTGCTTCCCCTTGGCGTAGAACTCGGCCCGGTTCCAGTGCCGCAGCGCCTGCTGGGCGTGGATCTCGGCGCGGACGCCGAGGACGCGGTCCTGATCGTCACGGGCGAGCTGGTCGGGGAACTGCACGAGCGTCTGGTCGGCGAGGACCTCCGCCTCGTCGAGCACGCCCCCCTCGTAGCCCGGGCCCTGGTAGGCACGCAGCTTGGCCTGCAACCCCAGCAGATGGGCGTCGAGGAGGAAGCTCGAGTCGGGGTACTCGTTGCGGAGGAGGGTGTAGAAGTAGTCGGCGTCGATCCACTGCCGCTCGAGGAAGTGGGCGTTGGCCTGGGCGACGATGCTGTCGTCGGCGAGCGGGCCGCGGGGGTCGTTGATGCGGACGTGGTCGTAGGCCTTGAGGGCCCGGCCGCGGGTGTCGAAGATCGGCCGGGAACGGTCCCAGGCGTTGGGGACGATCGTCCAGTAGTGGTGGCGGTCGTCGAGCGCGATCCAGTACTGCGCGATGACGAATTGGCGCTGCGCGATGCGGTCGAGGTAGCGCGTGTTGGCGTACTTCTTCACGATCTCGTCGTAGGCGTCCTCGGCCTTCGGGTACTGGTCGGTGAAGAACCAGCACTCGGCGAGCTGCCACATCGCCTCCTCCTCGATCGCCGAGTCGGGCCAACGATCGATCGCCACGGCGTACTTCTTCGCCGCCTCCTTGTACTTCCGCTGGTTGAAGAGGCCGTCGGCCTCGGCGAGCGCCCGGCGGGCGACCGGCTCGTTGGGGCCGCGGCCCACCAACCGCTTCCAGCGACGCTTGATGTTCTCCCCCTTGAACCAGTCCCACCCGGCTTCGGCAGGGGGTGTGTACTCGGAGGAGATGACGTCGCTCTCGGCGTCCTCGCCCAGCTCGCCGGCGACCCTGCGCCCCGCCTCGTCGCCGCGCTTCGACCAGGGCCACGTCGGTGTCTTGATCGTCGTCGCGCAGCCGCCGAGCTGGATGACGACGAGCGCCAGGATCGCCAGACGCGCACGCGTGCCGGAGCGGAGGCTGCGATCGTCGTTCGGCATGGTGCGGGTACCGGGGTGACGGAGCCGTCAGACGCGGGAGGGGAGGAGGCGCGGGGCGAGCCGCGAGCGGTGCCCCAGGACATGGGCGACGTAGGTGTTCATGAGGGCGCGGATCTCCCCCTCCATCCGCGGATCGGCCGCGACCGATCCCTTGGTCGCCGGCCGCGCGAGCCCGCGGAGCGTCTCCAGGACCGGAGCGGAGACCGAGGCCACCGCCCGTCGGCCACGCCGGCAGGCGGGGCAGAGGAGCCCGCCGTCGAGCATGCCGAAAGCGGGCCGCTCCGCCGCCGGCGGCACGCCCCCGCAGGCGGCGCAGCGCCACAGCTCCGGCGCCTGACCGGCATGACGCAGCGCGGCGAGCTCGAAACGCACGATATTCGGCCACACCGCCGCGTCGGGGCCGCGGTGGCCGGAGAGCGTCGCGAGCACGGTGTCGGCGGCATCGAAGAGTCCGGGCTGGGGATCGGCATCGGCGGTGAGGGCATCGAGGAGCTCGGCCACGTACATCCCGCCGTGCACCGCCGCGAGGCACGTGGCGACGCGGAAGCGGCGTTCGAGGAAGGCCTCGGTGAGCAGGTCGAGGCCGCCCCGCGATTTGCGCAGGACGAGTACCTGACAGGCGGAAAGCAGGTCAAGGGCGCCGTCGAAGGCGCTCTTCGGCCGCCAGGCACCCTTCGCCAGGGCACGCAGCTTGCCGAACTCACGGGTGAAGAGCGTCACCACGGAGCTCGTCTCGCCGAACGGCGCGGCACGGATCACCACGGCCCGGGCCTTGTCCGCTGCCATCGCTTCAATCCGGGGGGGCGAGGCGGGTGACGCGGACGAGATCGACCCGGCGGCGCGAAGCCGAGACGACCTCGAACCGGGCGCCGTGCGACTCGAACCCGTCGCCCGCAACGGGGATCCTCCCCAGATGGTGGAAGACCAGCCCGCCGACCGTCTCGTAGTCGGCTTCCTCCGGGAGGTCCAGCCCGGTCGCCGCCGCGAGATCGGCCAGGCGCACGCCGGCGAGCACCTCGACCACGCCCTCCGACACCGGCCGGATGCCGTCGGAGAGGGCCTCGTCGTGCTCGTCGGCGATCTCCCCGACGATCTCCTCGAGCGCGTCCTCGATGGTCACGATCCCCGACACGCCGCCGAACTCGTCGGTGACGACCGCCAGGTGGGTGTGCGTCCGCTGGAACTCACGGAGCAGGTGCTGCACGCTCATCGACTCCGGCACGAAGTAGGGGGGCCTGAGGAGCGGCCGCAGCGCGGGGGGGGCGGCGGCAGCCCCGCCGCCGGGCGTCGCCATCCGGGCGAGCAGGTCGCGCGTGTGGAGGATGCCGAGGACGTCGTCGGGGGAGCGCCCCCAGACCGGGAGCCGGGTGTGGGCGCTGTCGGTGACGACGCGGAGGACGTCCTCCCAGGGGGCGTCCACCGGCAGCGACACCATGCTCGTCCGCGGGGTCATGATCTGCGCGACGCGGGCCTCGCGCAGCTCCATCACCCCCTCGATCATGTCGCGGGCGGCACCCTCGAGCCTCCCTTCGCGGAGCGCCTCGTCGACCACCTGCCGCACCTCCTCCTCCACCGTCGGCTCGTCGGCGCCGGCGGCCTTCGCCCCGCGCCGGCCGGCGAGCACCGCCGCCACGCGTGCCGCCCCGGCGACGAACGGCGTCACCAGCGCCACCAGCGTCCGCCACACCGGCCAGGTGGCGACGAGGATCGTCGCGCCGATCGTGCGCGTCACGAGCATCGGCACCGCCACCAAGAGCGTCCAGACCAGCGCCGTCCAGACGAGCATGCCCGGCGCGTGGAGCTCGCCGGGGGGACCGCGCAGGTCGGGCGTCTGCCCGGCCACCAGCGTCGCCAGCGTCGCCATCACCGCGACGATCGTCGCCGCGATGAAGGCCACCGGCTCGCTGCCGGCCGCGATCTCGTCGTCGAGCCCCGGCCGGCCGCGCTTCTGGCAGAGATCCTCGAGGCGGTGTCGGGGCGTTCCCCGTGCCGCACGCGCCTGCACGGCGGCGATGCAGGCCACGGCCAGCAGGATGACGGCGATCGTCGTCAGCGTCATCGACGTCTCCCGACGGCGGCCCGCGGCGGCGCCGGCAGGCCGAGCGACTCGAGCAGCGTCCGCTCACGGCGCCGCATCGACCGGCGCGGCCCCGGGGAAAGGTCGTCGTATCCGGCGAGATGGAGGACGCCGTGGAGGACGTAATAAGCGGTCTCGAGCCTGGCGCTCCATCCCGCCTCCGCCGCCATCCGCACCGCGGTCTCGGTGCTGACGACGATGTCGCCGCGGAGCACGCCGTCGCCACCGGGCGCGCCCGGCGGATCGGAGAGGTCGAAGGTGATGACGTCGGTCGGGGTGGCGTCGTCGAGCCATTCGCCGTGGAGCGCGGCGATCCGCCGATCGTCGCCGAGGAGCACAGCCACCTCCGCCGCACCGATGCCCTCGGAGACGAGCGCCCGGCGGACGAGCCCGGCGAGCCACGACCGCCCCACGCGGACGCGGCGCTGCCGATCGACCACGTCGACGACGATCCGTCCCGGTACGGGCCGGGGTGCCGGCGGGGCGCGGCGCCTCACGACGCCGTCCTCTGGTCGGGATACTTCACGCGCCCGTGGTAGACGGCCGAGAGGCTCTTCACCAGGCTCTGCTCGATCAGCTCCAGTTCCTCGAGCGTCAGGCCGCACTCGTCGAACTGCCCGTCGAGGAGGCGCTTCATCGCCAGGTCGTGGACCAGCCCCTGGATCCGCGCCGGGGTCGGCTCCGTCAGCGCCCGGCTCGCGCTCTCGACGGCGTCGGAGAGCATGAGGACGGCGCTTTCGCGCGTGCTCGGCTTCGGGCCGGGGTAGCGGTAGCTCTGCTCGTCGACCCCGCCGCCGTCGGGATTCGCCTGCTGGCGCTCGGTGGCCCGCCGGTAGAAGTATTCCACGAGCGTCGTGCCGTGGTGTTCGGCGATCAGGTCGACGATCGGCTGGGGGAGGTTGTACTGCCGGGCGAGCTCCGCCCCCTCCTTGACGTGGGCCACGATGATCAGCGTGCTCATCGCCGGGACGAGCGACTCGTGCCGGCTCCCGCCGGGGCCCTGGTTCTCCACGAAGTAGGCCGGCTTCAGCATCTTGCCCACGTCGTGGAAATAGGCCCCCACGCGGACGAGCAGGCCGCGGGCGCCGATCGCCTCGGCCGCCGCCTCGCCGATGCTCGCCACGTTGATCGAGTGGTTGTAGGTGCCGGGGGCGCGGCGGACGAGTTCCTGGAGCAGGGGGTGGGCCACGTCCCCCACCTCGAGGAGGCTCAGGTCGGTGAGCACGCCGAAGAAGCGCTCGATGAAGGGGAGCAGGCCCGTCATGAGGAATCCCGCCAGCAGCACCCACATCCCGCTGCGCGCCGCCTCGTAGAGGAGCTGCGTGCCGAGGGAGCGCCCCTCGAGGAGCTCGGCGCCCAGCTGGGTCGAGAAGGCGACCGCCCCGGCCCACAGGCCGACGTAGATCAGCTTGCTCCGGCTCCGCAGCCGCCCCATCCAGAAGACCATCGCCGCGGCCGCGGCCGTGAGCGTGACGAAGTCGACCAGCCCGCGGCCGAGGCCCACCACCACCACGATGGCCACCTCGGCCGCCAGGAGGAGGGCGAGGTCCTCGTCGTAGGCGATCGCCACCGTCATCGCGAACACCATCAGCGGCACGATCTCCGCACGCCACCCGTCGGTGGCGGCGAACATGCAGGCGAGCACCGTGACCACCGACAGGCCGAGGAGGGTGGCGACGTGCCCGAGGTCGTCGAGCACGTCGTGATGGTGCATGTGGATGTAGAAGCCGGCCAGGGTGCACATCGCCGCGAACAAGCCCAGGAGCGCGGCGAGCCGGCCGAGCCGCTGCTGCACCGTCTGTTCCCGGGAGTGGGCCGCCTGCTCGAGGCCGAGCAACTCGAGCCGTTCGGTATTCAGCGGCACTCCGGGCATCGCGAGCAGGTCGCCCGCCGCGTAGCGCTCGAACTGCTGCGGTGTCTCCTCGATCGCCTTGGTCTTGGCCTTGGCGGTGGACTCGCGGTCGATCTCGAGCGACCCGGCCAACTTCGGCTCCAACCAACTCACCACCCGCGTGGTGAACGGCCCGTCGCCGAGTTCCTCCTCGAGCCGGCTCGCCAACCGCAACTTCGCCTCGCCGAGCAGCACGTCGGCCACCTGGACACGGGCCAGTTCCGTCGGGTTGCCGAGCGGATGGACGTCGATCTCGGTCTGGCTCCCCTCGTCGATCCGGTGCTGGATCTTGTCGAGCACACCGGTGCCGAGCGTGTCGCTGAAGGCCCGGTCGATCGCCTTGTCGACCTCCAGTTGCTTCTCCTTCGAGGCGACGCGGCCGCGGAACCGCTGAAACTCCTTTTCCGCGGCGAGCAGCACGTCGTCGGCGGGATCGGCCGGGACCGCGGCGGGGGGTTCCGGCGCCGCAGGAGGGTCGGTGGACCCGGTTTCCGCTGCCGCCTCCGGGGCCGGGACCCGCTCGAGCGCGGCAGCCGCCTCGGGAGCGAACTCGAGCCACGCCGACCGCGACACCGCGGCCAGGCCCTCGGCCGGCGCGATCTCCGCGATCCGGTTCTTGAGACCGTCACGGAGCCGCACGAGGGGCGCCTGATCCTGGCTGTAGACGACGCGCACCTGGGCCGCCGCCCGTTCCCTGGCCACCCGGGTGCGATCCGCGTCGGGCTTCTCGAACGGCACCCGGGCCACCACCCCCCGCGGGGGCACCGACCCGGGATGCCACGGTGATGGTTCCGCCCAACCACGGAGGAGCACCGCCAGGACCACCGCCGCCCCGAGGCACATGCCGAGCCGCACGACCACCTCGGCGCGCGACGCGCGCTCCATGAGCGTCGACCAGAAACCCTGGGGCCCGTCGATGGCCTGTCCGCGGCGGACACGGCGACGGTAGGAGGAGGGGGCGACGGGCATGTGAGGAGTGTGCTGATCAGGACCGGGGAGACCGGCGCTGCTCCTGGTGGCCTTCGCCGTCGTACGCGGCGACGATCCTCTGGACGAGGGGATGGCGGACGATGTCCTGGCCCCCCAGCCGCACCTGTGCGCAGCCCGGCACACCGTCGAGGCGCCGCATCGCGTCCACGAGCCCGCTGGTGCGGTTGGCGGGGAGATCGACCTGGGTGGTGTCTCCGGAGATCACCATCCTCGAGCCGTTGCCCAGCCGCGTGAGGAACATCTTCATCTGCGACACGGTGGTGTTCTGCGCCTCGTCGAGGATGATGAAGGCGTTGTTGAGCGTCCGGC
>CAZMOU010000199.1:0-394 GCA_964567835.1 uncultured Chitinophaga sp.
CGCCGGCCGGCGCGGGCGCCGGTGGCACCGTCGTGGCCGTCGCGCCGGCACCGAACTGGCGCTCGAAAGCGGTCTTGAAGGGGTTCTCCGCCGGCCCGTCGAGATCCTCGTTGACGAGACCGGGGAGGATCGAGTCCCACCAGCGCCCGTACTCGGCCGCGAGGTCGCGGACCACCGCGGGATGCTCCGCCGCGACGTCGCGCGACTCCCCGGGATCGGCGGCCAGATCGTGCAGTACCCAGCCGTCGGCGCGGCCGGTGACGTTGACCAGGCTCATGGACCCGCGCCGGATGCGGCAGTGGGAGAACTTCGCCGCCGCCGCCCCGCCGCGTTCCCAGCGCCCCAGATGGGTGACGAGCGTCCGCTCCGGCCACGGCGCCGCGGCGCAGCTCGA
>CAZMOU010000199.1:404-1130 GCA_964567835.1 uncultured Chitinophaga sp.
GGGAACGGGGCGCCGGTGAGCGCGCCGAGCGTGGGGAGGAGATCGACGTGGGCCACGAGCGCGTCGACGTCCGTGCCCGCCGGCAGCACGCCGGGCCAGCGCCAGAACGACGGCACCCGCGTGCCGCCGCGCCACACGCTCCCCTTCGCGCCGCGCATCCCCGCGTTCCACACCGCCGCGCCGGTGGCGGTGCCGTTGTCGGTGGTGAAGATCAGGAGCGTGTCCTCGGCGATCCCGCGGGCGTCGAGCCGGTCGAGGAGCCGGCCGACGTTGGTGTCCACGTTCTCGATCATGCCGTAGAAACGGGCCACCTTCCGGCGTCGGGCGTCGTCGAGGAGGCCCGCCGCCTCGAGGCGCGCGAGGGGCGCCGCGTCGGCGCCCTCCGGGCAGTCGAGCGGCTCGTGGGGGGCGTTGGGGGTGACGAGGCAGAAGAAGGGACGGTCCGGCGACTCGGCGCCGACGCGGTCGATCCACGCCATCGCGGCGTCGAAGAAGACGTCGGTGCAGTATCCCTCCGACTTCACGAAGGTGCCGTCCTCGCGCACCACCGGCGGCGGCTTGAAGCTGTTTTGCGGCGGCGTCGGTCCCGGCCTTCGCCGGCAATGGCCTGTCATTCTCCAAGCTGACGGGGATTTCCAGCAACGGCCAGGTTGCCGTCGGCTACGCCTTCAGCGACACGGTGAGTTCGACGCCCTCCGACGCGCAGGCCTTCAGCTATAACACCGC
>CAZMOU010000199.1:1140-7532 GCA_964567835.1 uncultured Chitinophaga sp.
AGGTGCCGTCCTCGCGCACCACCGGGTCGAGATAGCGGTTGCCGGGAACGTCGCCGCAGCTGCCGGGATAGCTCTGCCCGATGCCCCCCGCGCCGTGGATCACGACCTTCCCGAAGCCGCGTCGCTCCGGCTGGTACGGTTCCTCGTCCCCCAGGTGCCACTTGCCGAAGATCCCGGTCGCGTATCCGGCATCGGCCAGGAGCCGCGGCAGCGTGGCGGCGCCGGGCGCGAGCCGCTCGCGCTCGAGGATCGTGTGCGTGACGCCGGAGCGGAACTCGTGCCGCCCGGTGAGGAGGGCGGCACGCGTGGGGGAGCAGGTCGGGCTCGCATGCCACTCGGTGAAGCGCACGCTCTCGCGCCACAGCCTGTCGAGCGCGGGGGTCCGCAGGATCGGGTTGCCATGGGCCGCGACGTCGCCGTAGCCCTGGTCGTCGGTCATCACCAGGATGACGTTCGGCCGCCGCCGGGGGGCCGCACCGGCCGCGTCGCCGCCCTCGGCCGGGCTCCGGCCCGGCGGACGCACCCCCGCGCCGGTGCGCCCCGTGAGGCGGTCGCCGAGATCGGCGCGGAACCGCTCCGCCGCGGCCTCGAGGAGCCCGACGACGTCGGGATGTGCGGCGGCCACGTCGGTCGTCTCGCCCGGATCGGCCTCGAGATCGACGAGCATCCGCTCCACGGGGAGCGGGCGGTACTTCCCCGGCACGCCGTCGACCCCCGCCGGCTGCCCGTCCATCGTCCGGGCGGTGTGGGGGAAGAGGAGCTTGAAGCGGCCGCGCCGCACCGCCTGGAGCTCGTTGTCGAGATACCAGAAGCCGAAATCCCGCTCCGCGGCCGCGGCCGCCGCGGCCGCGTCCCCGCCGAGCAATCCCGAGACGTCGCGGCCGTCGATGCGCCGCCCGCCGATCGAGAGCGTGCCGGAGGCGTCGGCGTCGAGGGGCGCGCCGGTGAGCGCCGCGATCGTGGGGAGCAGATCGATCGTCATCGCCGGCGCCGCGCACACGGTCCCGGGCGGGATCGTCCCCGGCAGCCGCGCCAGGCACGGGACGCGCACCCCCCCCTCGAACACCGTCCCCTTCCCCTCGCGCCACGGCCCGGCGCTGCCGGCGTGGTCGCCGTAGGAGAGCCAGGGGCCGTTGTCGCTCGTGAAGAGGACGAGCGTGTCGTCGAGGGCGCCTGTGCGCTCGAGGGCCGAGAGGATCGCCCCCACCGAGGCGTCGATCTCGGCGAGCACGTCGCCGTAGGTGCCGCCGGGCGTGGTGCCGGCGAAACGCTCCCCGGCGAAGAGGGGCACGTGCGGCATCGAGTGGGCCATGTAGAGGAAGAAGGGCCGATCCTCGCGCCGGGCCCGCTCGACGAAATCGACCGCGCGGGCGGTGGAGCGCGCGGTGAGCGTGCGCTGGTCGTCGGGCGTCACGTCGGCGTCGACGACCCGCTCGCCGTCGTAGAGGGGGAGGGGCGGGTAGGTGCCCGGGGCGGCCTCCGGATGGTGCGGCCACATGTCGTTGGAGTAGGGGAGGCCGAACCACTCGTCGAAGCCGTGCCGCGTGGGGAGGAAGGGGGCCCGGTGGCCGAGGTGCCATTTGCCGACGGCGGCCGTGCGGTAACCGCGATCCCGGAGCAGTTCGGCGAGCGTGGTCTCCTCGGCCGACAGACCGTGGCGCGCGTTCGGTCCGAGCGCCCCCGCGATCCCGACGCGGTTGGGATAGCAGCCGGTAAGGAGCGCCGCGCGCGACGCCGAACAGACCGGCTGCGCGACGTGGAAGTCGGTGAAGCGGATCCCCTCACGGGCGAGGCGGTCGAGGTGCGGCGTGGGGGCGGCGCGGCCGCCGTAGCAGCCGGGATCGCCGTAGCCGAGATCGTCGGCGAAGACGACGACCACGTTCGGCGGCCGCCGCGGTCGCGCCGCACCCGCCGCCGGGGCCGCGCTGTCCTGCCAGCTCCCCGTGGCGAGCGCCCGGCACTCGTCGGCGATCGCGTGCCACCGGCGCTCGAGCGCGGCGACGGAGTCCGGATCGCGCGCCGCGAGATCGACCGTCTCCGCCCGGTCGTTCGCCAGGTCGTGGAGGGACCACGGATCCCCCTTGGCGGCCACGAGCTTCCGCTCGCCGACGCGCACCGCACGATGGCCCTCGTGGCACCACCACACCGCGTCGTGGGGAGGGGCCGCGGCGGGGTCGTCGAAGAGCGCCCGCAGGCTCTTCCCCTGCATCGGCGGCACCAGCGTGCCGTCGCCGAGGAAGGGCGGCTGCTTGACCCCGGCCACGTCGAGGAGGGTCGGGGCGACGTCGATCAGGTGGACCGGCTGGTGGCGGAGCGACCCGGCGGCGTCGCGCGGCAGTCCGGCCGGCCAATGGACGATCAGGGGGGTGGCGATGCCCCCTTCGTGGACCCAGGTCTTGTGGCGCCGGAAGGGGGTGTTGGCGGCGCTCGACCACCCGGGGCCGAGACAGAGGAAGCTCTTCCGCGATCCGGGCGGCGCGGCCGGGTCGTGCCCCTCCCCGCGGACCATGATCTCGGCCGAGGCGCCGTTGTCGCTGGCGAAGATGACGAGCGTGTCGTCGAGGCGCCGCGCCGCCTCGAGTTGCCCGAGGATCCGGCCGATCTCGCGGTCCATCGACTCGATCATGGCGGCGTGGATCGCCATCTTGGTCGCCTGGAAGTCGCGCTGGAGGTCGGTGAGGGCGTCCCACGGGAGCGGGCGGTCGATCTCCCCGGGGCCGAGACGCGAGAGCGCCTCCGGAAAGGCGTACGGGGGCCCGATGTCGCGTTCGACGGGGGAGAGCGCCCCGCCGACGAGCCGTTCGCGGAGTTGACGCGCGTGGCGCGCCCGGCGGATCTCCTCCCATCCCGCCCGGTACGGAGCGCGGTACTTCTCGATGAGCGCGCGCGCTGCCTGGAGGGGGAAGTGGGGCGCCGTGAAGGCGACGAAGTGGAGGAAGGGCTTCTCGGGATGGTCGACCACGTGCGCGCGCAGGCAGGCGACGGCATGGTCGCCGATGGCCGTCGTCGCGTAGAAGCGTTCGGCGGCCCCCTCCCGGCCAGCGTCCTCGAGCGGCTCCGCGTCCTCGAGCGGCTCCCCTTCCTTGAGCGGCTCCCCTTCCACCGTCACCCCGGAAGGGTCGAAGAAGTTGCTCTGCCCCTTGCCGGTGACGTCGAGGGAGCGGTGGAATCCCTGCGCGAGCGGCTCACCGTCGACGTGCCACTTGCCGGAGTGGTAGGCGCGGTAGCCGGCCGGAGCGAGCAGCTGCGGCAGCAGCAGCGCCCACGGGGGCCGCTTCCCCTGCGACCCGCCGGCGAGCGCCTCGCGGCCGTCGCCGGCCGGCAGGGCGTCGCGCCGGATCGACTGGGGATAGAACCCGGTGAGGAGCGCCGCCCGGCTCGGCCAGCAGCGTGCGGTGTTCGTCGCCTGCGTGAACCGCAAGCCCCCCCGCGCCAGCCGGTCGAGATGCGGCGTGTCGATCTCGCCGCCGTAGCAGCCCGGGTCGGAGAAGCCGAGGTCGTCCGCGAGGATCACGAGCACGTCGGGGGGGCGGCGCGCCGCCCGCTGCGCCGCCGGCCGCGGCCGGCGCGGCGCTTCGTCGCCGCGCGCGGCGACGAGCAGGCCGCGGAGCCGCTCCTCGGTGGCGGCGTGCTCCGGCCGCCCGGCGAGATTCTCCGCCTCGTGCGGATCGGCGTCGTGGTCGTAGAGCTGCCTCCCGTCGGCACCGCCGTTCCACTCGGTGTACCGGTGGCGTGCGGTGCGCAGGCTCACCCCCCGCAGCTTGCCCCCGTGCAGCACCTCCGTGATCGCCGGCCGCTCCTCGAGCACGCCCCCCTCGCCCGGCAGGAGCGCCGGCCGGAGGCTGCGGCCGTCGCACGTCCCGGCGGGGATCTCCACCCCGGCCAGGTCGCAGACCGTCGGCATGACATCGATCAGCTCCACCGTCCGGTCGCACACCGTGCCCCCCGGCGCGGCGCCGGCGAAGCGCGGCGGCAGCGCGACCACGAGCGGCACCCGCGCGCTCTCCTCGAAGAGGCTCATCTTCTGCCACAGGCCATGCTCGCCGAGGTGGTAGCCGTGGTCGCTCGCGAAGACGACGATCGTGTCGTCGGCGAGGCCGGTGCGGTCGAGGGCGTCGAGCACCTTCCCCACCTGCGCGTCGACGAACGACACCGCCGCCCGGTAGGCGCGGATCGCCTCGCGGCCGAGTTCGCCGCGGAGCCGATCCTGCTCCTTCTTGCGGCTGGACAGCGCGCCCGGCGGCACCGCCGCGTCGTGCCCCGCGGGAAGCTCCGCCGTCGCCACGGAGTCGGGCGGATGGCGGTCGAACCACGCGCGCGGCGCAACGTAGGGGGTGTGCGGGCGGTAGAAGCCGACCGCCAGGAAGAAGGGGGTGCCCTCGCGGGCGAAGGCCTCGAGCCGCTCGACCGCCCGGGCGGCGCCGATGCCGTCGGTCTGCTCGTCGTCGCCGCCGTCGGCCGCGAGCCAGCTCACCGTGCCGCCGTACTTCCCCGGCTCGAGCGAGAAGACCCGGGCCTCGTCGGTCTTGTCGCGCCCCCTGGGATTGAAGACCGCATCCCAGCTCGAGGGGTCGTCGAGGCCGTCGGTGCCGATCTGCCCCGGGACGCCGTAGTGGTAGAGCTTGCCGATGCGCTCGACGCGGCGGCCGGCGCGGCGGAACGCCTCGGGGAGGGTGAGGGCACCGGGATCGACGTCGCGGAAATGGAGCTTGTTGTCGACGACGCGGGTGCGCGACGGACGCCGGCCGGTGAGCATGCTGGCCCGGCTCGGGTTGCAGAGGGGGAACTGGCAGTACGCCCGGTCGAAGCGGACGCCGCGGGCCGCGAGCCGGTCGATGTTGGGCGTCGAGGCCGTGGTGTCGCCGTAGCAGGCAAGCGCGCAGCGCAGGTCGTCGCACATCACGAGGAGGACGTTCGCCGGAGCGGCCCCCGCCGCGGCGCCCGCGAGGAGGAGCAGCGCGAGCGCCACCGCCGACCCGATCACACGGAAGCGCATCGGTCTCCTCCGCTGGTTGCCACCCCCGGCCGTCCCGCGCCCGGGCGTCGCGCGCGGGCCCCGCTGCCCGCCGTCGTCACTCGCCGACGGCGGCGAGCACCTTCTGGTAGATCGCGGCCCGCCCGCCGCCGTCCGCGGCACGGGCCTCGAGGAGCAGCGGACGGAGCGCGCGGGCGAAGTTCGGATCGGCCGCGATCTTGGCGTCGGCCTTGGCGCACAGCCGCTCCGCCTCGGCCGTGGCCTGGGCGGCGTCGCCGCCGGCGCCCGCGGCCGCCGCGGCGGAGAGGACGCCGTGGAGATAACGCCGCGCCTGCTCGCCGGGATTCGGCGTCACCGGGGCGTTGATCCGCCCCAGCGCCCAGAGGATCCCGGCCAGATCATGGGCGCGGAAAACGGGATCCTTCCAGGTCGACTCGTTGTGGCCGAAGTTCGTGTAGAAGACGCGGCCCTGGCCGAAGTCGCGGATCCACGACACCGGCACGTGCCACGGCTCCTTGGGGGTCGAGCGGCGCATGTCGAGGCTCACGAGCACGCGGACGTCGTCGGGGACGAAGCGCGTGTCGTACTGGTAGATCTCGTCCTTCCAGCGGAACTCGCCCGGCAGGCTCCTGGTGATCGGATGGCCGGGATCGTCGACGACGAAGGCATGCTCGTCGCCGGCGTTCCAGGGATGGCCGGCGAAGATCCCCCCGACGAGGTCGCGGTAGGCGTCGGAGGCGTTGAAGGTGTCGGCGGCGGCGTGGAAGCCGATGAAGGTCTTCCCCCCGCGCACCCAGGCGAGGAAGTCGGCCAGGTCGGGGATGGGGAGCACGCCGGTGGTGCTCAGGAAGACGACGCCGTCGAACTGGTCGAGCGACTCGCGTGCGAAGGCCTTGGCGAACAGGTCCGAGACGGTCTTCTGCCAGGCGGCGTCGGCGGCGGTGAACTTCGCCAACTCCGCCTGGTGCGCCTCCTGCTGCTTCTTCCAGTCGGCGTCGGAGGTGCCGTCGGCGCGCTTCGGGTCGCCCGGCCGGTTCGGCTTTCCGGCGGGCATGCGCAGGAAGTCGAGGTGGAACTGCCCGCTCTCGCGCCCCAGCGTCTCGAGGACCCCTTCGGCGCTCTCGATGGAGGAGTGGCGGAAGCCGTTGGTGACGGTGACGACGAGGAGCCGGGCGGGCTTGGCGGCCCCGCCGGCGGGCTCGACGGCGCGGCCGGTGGCCGACAGCGACACGCCGAACGCCACGGCGCAGAGAACGACCAGGGACAAGGGACGGCACACCGACCGCATGGGACACCTCGTGGGACTGTCGGAACGCGCGGCAGGGGCCGCGAACCCCCCGCCGACCGGCGGCGATCGTACCACACCCGCCGTCGCCGCGCCGCGCGGGCGGGCGGCGCGAAAAACGCCCGCACCGCG
>CAZMOU010000200.1:0-3664 GCA_964567835.1 uncultured Chitinophaga sp.
GCGACCTCGTCAAGCAGTTCGACGGCATGGCGGCGATGATGAAGGGGATGGCGGGGATGGGGCTGCGCGAGCGCGTCCAGCAGATGCAGTCGATGCACTCCACGCTCGCCAACCCCGCCATGCGGCTCGGCAAACCGAAGGGGGACACCGGCCGGCGGCTCACGGCCGACGAGCGCCGCAAGCAGAAGAAGCAGCGCGAGAAGGACGCACGCCGCAAGAAGCGCGGCGGGTGAGCGGGTCCGCGGCGGCGGGGGCCGATTCGTCACCGCGTCCCCCCGACGCTATCCTGTCGGCCACCGGCAAGACTCCCGCGCCGGCGCTCCCCCCTGGATCCCCGTCACGATGTACGACCCGCTCTCCGAGGCCGAGGGCTGCGACCTCCTCGTCCGGCTCTTCCGTGCCCGCGGCTACAAGCTCGAGCGCAACGTCCGCTTCCACGAGTACGGCGTCGAGTTCGACATCGACGCCTGGGACGCGAAGGCGCGGGTGGGCTTCGAGTACCTCACGAGCGAGGACGACGACCACGACGACCTGTCGCTCGTCGAGTACCAGGCGCTGATGACCGAGCAGCGCCGCGGCGGGCTCTCGATCTTCGTCATCGACGAGGTGGAGCCGATGTCGGCGGCCGACCTCGAGGAGCAGGCCAACGAGTTCCTCGACGAGGTGGAGGCCGCGCGGAAGACCCGCCGCGCGAAGAAGCCGGCGCCGAAGAAGGGGGCCAAGCCCGCGGCCAAGCCGGCCGCGAAGGCCGCCGCGAAGACGAAGGCGGCCAAGAAACCTGCCGCCAAGCCCGTCACCAAGAAGGCCGCGAAGCGGCGCGGGTGACATACCGCTGAATCTCAGCGCCCGGGCTCGCCGTCCCGGTCGATCGCCGGGGGGGCGGGGCGCGAGCGGACCGGGCCGTCCCCATCGTCCGGCGCCGTTCGCCCCCTCGTCATCCCCTGCGCCGCCGCTCGACGAGGCCGAGCACGCCGGTCACGAGGGCGAGCACCGACCCGAACCCCGCCGGGTCGATCTCAGGAACGCCCCCCGGCGCGGGGCTCGCGGCCGAGCCGTCGGCGAGCCGGAAGCCGTACTGCCAGCTCTTGGTCGTCGGGGCGGCGGAGGCGCGCACGCCCGACGAGAGCGCCTCGGCGTCGGAGCCGGTGTCCCAGAACCCGCCCCGCAGCCCGCGCGACGTGGTGACGGCGGAACCGGTGTAGTCGTTCCACTCCCAGACGTTGCCGCTCTGGTCGAACGTGCCGTAGGCACTGGCGCTCGAGGTGAAGGCGCCGACCTCGGTGAGATAGTTCTGGCTCGACGAGTAGCTCGAGGAGTGGGTGACGGCGTAGCCCACGCTCCCCGGCTGGTAGACGCCGAAGTAGTTCGCCTGGTTCGCGTCGCCCCCGATCGTGTTGCCCGGGGTGGCGTCGCTCTGTGTGGCGAAGCGCCAGTACCCCGCGTTCACCCCGCCCCCCTTGTAGAACGCCGCCTTGTACCACTCGTCCTCGGTGGGGAGGAAGAAGGTGGGTGCGGCGTTCGTGTTCGGATTGACGCTGTTGCGGGCCGGGGCGAACGTCGTGGAGATGCCGACCAAGTCGTAGGCGCCGTTCTCGGTCGTGCCCGGGCCTTGGGCGCCGGTCGGCTGGCCGTTCGCCATCCAGTTGGCGAATCGGGCGGCGTCGAACCAGCTGACGTACGTGATCGGCCGGTCGGTGGGGCTCGACGCCCCCGCCGGCTTGAGGCCCGACGGACCGGTGACGGTGTAGACGTACGAGCCGTCGGCGCCGCCGCGGGCGATGCCGGCGATCGTCGAATCCCATCCCAGCTGCGACGTCCAGAGGCCGTTGGGGTCGCTCTTGGCGACGGCGTTGAGGAACTCGGCGTACTGGCCGATCGTCACCTCGTGCTTGGCGATCTTGTAGGTGTAATCGACCCGGCCGAAGGTGAGCGAGCCGCCGTTGGCGTAGGTCAGCGTCTGGCCGGCGTTGCCCGGGTCGCCGACGGTGACCATGTCGATCGTCACGCCGCGTACGGCGGGCGCCACGCCGACCGACAGGGTCGCGAGGAGCGTCAGGAACGGCAGAGTCCGAGACAGCGTGTGGTGCAGGCGCATGCGTGATCCCCCCGGGTTTCGGCAGCGAGTGGGGGCCACCCCCCCCCGCGCGAGCACTGTATCGCCTGGAGCCGATTCGTGCCAGAACCGGCGGTGCCGCCGCCGACGCGCCGTCCCCGACGCCGCCCCGCCGTGGCCGGGAATCGGCACCTTCCGGCCCGGCGTCAGTCTCGGGAGGGGACGGCGATCCCCTCGCGCTCCACGAGCGCCGCGAAGGGATCGCCGGCGGCGAGGCGGCGCGACCACTCTTCCTCGGTCCAGCCGATCGGGTCGATCTCCCCGAGGCCGTCGCGGAGATCGCCGAGGAGATCGATGCGGGCCCGGACGGCAGCCGGGAGATCGTCGCTGATGACGAGCAGATCGGTGTCGCTGCCGATCGAGAAGGCTCGCCTCGCCACCGAGCCGAAGACGATCCCCCGCACCCGATCGAGCGGCAGACGGCGCAGGAAAATCCTCGCCCGCTCCAGACGCCACTCGAGCGACAGGGAAGGGTCTTTCCGCCAGTCCACGTCAGGCGTCGGCCGGATCACCGGGCACCCTCCCCTCGAGGTAGGCGACGATCCCGGCGGCGCATTCGACATGGACGGCGGCATCGGCCTCGTCGAAATACTCGTGCGGGCTGCCCGAGTCGTAGACATCGGGGTAGCGTGTCGGAATGTAGACCTTGTCGAGTTCGCGGGCACAGCGGGCGAGGCCTGCGGGCACCTCCTCGATCGCGGCATGGAGGAGGGCCACCACCGAGTGGCCCGTCGCCAGGCCGCCCCCGGCCCTGATGAAGCCCTTGGCCGCCATCTCGGCCCCCTGCTGCGACTTGAAGCAGGCCCAGGCGAAGTCGCCGTCGGCGATGTCCCTCGCCGCCGAGGCGAGCGTGTGCCGTGCCTGCGAGAGGTAACGGGCCCATTCGGATCGGTTGAACATGGAACGGTTCCGGGCGGCAGGGCATCCGTGTGAAGGATAGCCTGCCCACCGCCCGGCTCCGAAACGCCGCCGGCTGGGGCCGCCGGACATGCCGCATAGCCGAGGCCCGGGAGCGCGAGGCGCGGCCCTCACGCTCCCGGGCTCGATCGTGCGGCTCCCCGCCTCCCCCCTTCGCCGTTCAGATCCGTGTCGTCCCCCGGCGTCGCCGCTCGACGAGGCCGATGGCGCCGCCGACCAGCGCGAGCACCGAGCCGAGCCCGGCCGGATCGATCTCGGGGACGGGGTTCACCACCTCGACGACACCGTAGCCCAGCCCGCCGTACGCGTCGTCCGGCCAGTCGTTCCAGCCCGGAAAACGGCTGTCTCCGGGAACGAACAAGCCGCCGTAGTCTTCGATGCCGGCGTGGTTGTTCGGCTCCCCGGGGCCCCAATTCAGATAGACCACCGGTTGACCGCTGGCCCACACGAACGTTCCCTCCACGGCAGCGTCGTTCAATCCGATCCACAGGAGGCGATTGACGTTGCCGTAGGTGGCGAACGTGGAGGCGATCCATGCGTTCTCGGCGGCACTGTCGATCGTGGCGAGATGCCCGCCGAAGGTGATCGCCTCCGGCACCCACCTCTCGGCGCTCCATGGGGAGACGTGGCGTG
>CAZMOU010000200.1:3674-7503 GCA_964567835.1 uncultured Chitinophaga sp.
GTCGCCGCCTCCGCCTCGCTGGCGGTCCAGGTCGCCTTTTCCAGGAGGTAGTAGTCGTGGCCGTCGACCGGGCTCGTGATCGGCCCGGTGATCGTCGAGGCCCGCGCCGCGAGCGGCATCGCCGCGGCCATGATCCCCGCCACGAATCGCACCGCCCATGCCGTGGAAGTCTTCATCGTCGTCCCTGGTCTCCGGTCGGATCGCTCCTGCCGGCCGATGCCCGGAGGCACGGGGCGCGGACATGATCCAGAAGACTCTTGACGTATTCCGCGAGGAAAAGACGCCACTTGTTTTCCGGGATTCCCGGCGGGCCGGGGAATCGGCCCGGATTCGGTGGCTTCCGGTCGGGTCTGGCGGAGCGCGGGGGGCGCGGTGAGAATGGCCGCTGCGAGCGGCGCCCGAGGTGACGCCGCGTTTCCCCGGGGGTTTTCCGATGTCATTCCATGCCGTTCCCCCGCCCCGACGCCGGATCTTCGGGCTCGCCGTCGGCGCCGTGTTCGCCGGGTTCGTCCTGGCCGGGTGCTCGCGGCCGGCGCCCTCCCGCCCGGCCCGGCCGCAGCGTCCGGAGGCCGACTCTTCGGCCGGCGGCGGCGCCTCCCCGACGACCACCGCCCCCAAGGGGACGATCGGCGTCTCGCTGCTCACCCTCGACAACCCCTTCTTCAAGCTCATCGGCGACACGATCGCCGCCGAGGCGGCGAAGAAGGGCTGGCAGGCGCAGGTCACGAGCGCCGACAAGGACGTCGCCAAGCAGGGGAACCAGGTGAAGGACTTCATCGTCGGGAAGGTCTCGGCGATCGTCCTCTCCCCCTGCGACTCCAAGGCGATCGGCCCGGTGATCGCCGAGGCCAACGCCGCCGGCATCCCCGTCTTCACCGTCGACATCCCCTACCGCGGCGACGACGCGAAGGTGGTGACGCAGGTGGCGACCGACAACTTCGGCGGCGGGAAGGAGGCGGCCGCGGCGATGATCGAGGCCCTCGGCCCCGCCGGCGGCAAGGTGGCGATCCTCCATTTCAAGCAGGCCGAGAGTTGCCTGCTCCGCGTGGCCGGATTCCGCGAGGTGATCGAGGCACACAACGCCGCCCTGCCCGCCGGGGGCACGGCGGTCGAGATCGTCGCCGAACTCGAGGCGGGGGGGGCACGCGACTCGGGCTACAAGGCCGCCGAGGACGCCCTCCAGGCCCACGGTGACCTGCGCGGCGTCTTCGCCATCAACGATCCCTCGGCGCTCGGCGCCGTCGGGGCGCTCGAGAAGGCGGGGAAGACGGCGCAGGTCGTGGTCGTCGGCTTCGACGGCCAGCCGGAGGGGAAGGAGGCGATCCGCGACGGCAGGATCTTCGCCGATCCGATCCAGTTCCCGGTGAAGATGGGGGAGCGGGTGGTGGACGCGATCCTGCGGCACTCCAAGGGGGAGGAACTGCCGCCCGAGATGCTCATCCCCACGAGCCTCTACCGCCGGGCCGACGCCGAGGGGGATCCGGAGCTGGCGCCCAAGGGGGCGAAGGAATGAGCGGGCACCCATGAGCGATTCCCCCATGAAGAACTTCTGCCCCGCGCTCGTCGGCTCGATGTCGCAGGGCGCCGCCGGCAATCCGACCGTCGCCATGGTCGAGGCCGCCTTCCGCCACCACGCCCTCCCCTGGCGCTACGTCAACATGGAGGTCGCCCCGGAGGGACTCGCGGCGGCCGTGGCCGGCGCCCGGGCCATGGGCTTCAAGGGCTTCAACCTCTCCATGCCGCACAAGGTGACGGTGATCCCGCTCCTGGACGGGCTGGGGGAATCTGCCCGCGTCATCGGCGCGGTGAACTGCGTGGTGCGCCGGGGGGACCGTCTCGTCGGCGAGAACACCGACGGCAAGGGCTTCCTCGAGAGCCTGCGCGCGAAGATCGATCCGAGCGGAAAGGAGATCGTCCTCTTCGGCGCCGGCGGCGCGGCACGGGCGGTGGCGGTGGAACTCGCCCTGGCCGGCACCGGAAAGATCACCGTGGTGAACCGCTCCCGGGCCCGCGGCGAGGATCTCGTGAAGTCGCTCCGCGCGCAGACCTCCTGCGCGGCCGAGTTCGTCGAGTGGCGCGGCGACTTCGCCGTGCCGGCGACGGCCGACGTCGTCATCAACGGCACCTCGATCGGCCTCTACGACGCCGACGCGCGGGTGCCGGTGGCGCTCGACTCGCTCCGCCCCGGCCTCGTCGTCGCCGACGTCGTCTTCAGCCCCCCCGACACGCGTTTGCTGCGCGAGGCGCGCGAGCGCGGCTGCACGACGATCGACGGCCTCGGGATGCTCGTGAACCAGGGGGTGATCGGCGTCCGCCACTGGACCGGCGTCGATCCCGACGTGCCGGCGATGCGCGTGGCGCTCGCCGAGGCCCTTGGCGTGTCGATCGGCTGACCCCCCGCTCCACCCGCTCCGCATCCCACCCCGAGGAATCGCCCCGATGAAGCGTCTGCTGTCCGCCCTGGTGCTCGCGCTCCTGCCCACGCTCGCCGCCGCCGAACCGGCGAAGGTGGAGACGATCGACTCGCAGCCGTCGTGGATCCTCGAGAGCCCGCAGGTGCGCCTGGCGGTGACGAAGCGCGGCGCCCACATGGCACCGGTCACGTTCCTCCGCGACTCGGGCAAGCCGGTGCAGCCCTACCATGTGAGCCCCTGGCAGAACGAGAAGATCGCCGAGTTCCCCGCCCCGGTGCTCGCGAGCCTCCGCGGCGACTGGTTCTGCCTCCCCTTCGGCGGCAACGGAACGGAGTTCCGGAACGAGAAGCACCCGCCGCACGGCGAGGTGGCGGGATCGGAGTGGACCCACGTCGACACGAAACGCGGCGACGGCAGGACGACGCTCGTCCTCGCCTTCGAGCCGACGGCGCGCAAGGGGCGGATCGTGAAGGAGCTGTCGCTCGTCGACGGCCAGAACGCCGTCTATTCCAGGCACACGGTGACCGGCTTCGCCGGCCCGGCCCCCTGCGGCCACCATGCCACGCTCGCCATGCCGGACTCGGGAGGCGGGTTCCGCGTCTCCACGAGCCCGATCGAGTTCGGCATGACCAATCCCTCGCGCTTCAGCGACCCGGCGAAGGGCGAGTACCAGGCGCTCGCCATCGCGGCGCCCTTCGCCGACCTCGCCCGCGTGCCGGCGATGGAGAAGGGGGCTCCCGACGCCGACCTCACGCGCCTCCCGGCGCGCCCGGGCTTCGCCGACCTCGTGCAGGTGGTGAACAAGCCGGAGGGGACCGCCTGGACCTGCGCCACGCGCACCGACGAGGGCTGGCTGTGGTACGCCCTCAAGGACCCGAAGGTGCTGCGGTCGACCCTCTTCTGGATCGAGAACCGGGGCCGCCACGGGAGCCCCTGGAACGGCCGCAACAACTGCCTCGGCCTCGAGGACGTGACCACCTTCTTCGCCGACGGCCTGGCCGCCTCGGCCGGGGGGAACCTCCTCACGCGGCGCGGGATCCCCACGGCGATCGAGTTCACGGCCGACAAGCCGACCGAGATCCGCTACATCCAGGGGGTGTCGCGCGTCCCGGAGGGCTTCGGCAAGGTGGCGGGGGCCGAGTTCGCCCCGGGGCAGGTGACGTTCGTCGACGAGGCGGGCAAGCGCGTCACCGTGCCGGTGAAGCACGAGTTCCTCGGCGGCGGCACCCCGTGAGCGGGCGGTCGGCGACGTCGCCGCGGCGTTTTCCCCCTCCTTCGCGCGAGTCGTGAATCGATGCCGCATCCTTCGTCCGTCACGGCATGGCTGGTGCTCATGGTCGTGTTCCTCGTGTCATCGGTACCCGCCGACGCGCCCCGGCCCGATCTGGTGATCGCCGACTTCGAGGGGGATTCCT
>CAZMOU010000201.1:0-7391 GCA_964567835.1 uncultured Chitinophaga sp.
CGCCGTTGTTGCCGATCGACAGGGTCCGCGTCTGCAGGTCGAGGTTCCGCGAGCCGGAGAGTCCACCCAGTGTCGCGTTCTGGGCGAACGTCACCGAACCCGTGTCGCCGGTGTTCATGTCCAGCGTGCTGTTCTGGAGCGCCGAGGCGTGGTTGACCGCGAGCGTACCGGCCGTGACTCGCGTGCTGCCCGAGAACGTGTTCGCCGCGGTAAGCGCGAGCGTGCCGGTGCCGTACTTCGTGAGCGTGCCTGCGGAACTCACAAGCGCCGTGGCGAGCGTGACGTTCTGGCTGTTGGTGTCGATCGCGTAGGCCTGGTTCGCCGCGGTCGAGAAGCGCGACGAGTAATCGGTCGTGTTGCTCGGAGTCGCCTGGAGAACGCCGCCGCCGAACGTGATCGTGCCGGAGGTGCCGATCGCGTCCGCACTCCCGAGCGCGAGCGTACCGGCGTTGATCCGCGTGCCGCCGGTGTAGGTGTTGCTGCCGCTGAACACGAGCGTGCCAGTACCCGTCTTGGTGATCGAGTTGGCGGAGCCTGGGCTCGTGCCGGAGATCGCCCCCGAGACGACCAGTGCTCCCGATCCGGCGATGTCCCATGTCATCGAGCCGATACCGAGCGACGCGGAGATCGTGTGGGTGCCCGAGGCGGCCGCGGTGCGGGTGATCGACCCGGTCACCGTGAGGGCCACCGGCTGGGTGCCGGTGCCATTGGCGATCGTGAAGTTGCCGGCGCGCGAGAACACGAGGCCCGCGACGGTGCGCGAGCCGGCGGTGTTGTTCACGTTGAGCGTCGAGACGCCGCTCCCGGAAAGAATGATCGTGTCGTTGATGCCGGGCAGCGTGCCGGCGCTCCAGTAGCTTCCCGCCGGCGATCCACCCCAATTGCCGTCCGGCCCGATCCAGGTGGTGTCGACCGCGAAGGCCAGGCGGGCGCCGAGCGTCGTCAGGGCGGCGAGCGTCGTCCACCACCGCCGGCCGGACGCCGCGGCCCGACACCGGGGGTGGAATGGAGGGACCAGGCAACGCGGTCGCATCGTGGGGCTCCGGAGGCGAGCGAGAGGCTGACGGTGGCCAGTCGGTCACGCATGCCCCTCACCCCTCCGAGCGTCTGCCGAGCCCGAAACCGGACGCTCCCCCGGCGCGGATTTTTTCGGGGCCCGCGGCAGGGGCGACGTAAGCCTCTGCAACACAGAGACTTACGGATGCCCGCAAACCCCCGGGTCCCCGAGTCGGCGGAGGAGGGCGCCGGACGGAGGTGGCGAGGGCAGGGCCGGGGCCGTCAGGCCGCCGGCGGTGTCCCCGGGACGCGGGCGGTCCGTGGAAAAAGTCATCCGTGACCTTGTTCCACTCGAGACGAAAAAGCCGCGGTCTTTCGGGAGTGTCGGCCGCGTCCAGCGGCGGGCACTTCATCCAGGGTCTGCGAGCGCTTCGCCGCCTGCTAGCGCTTCGCCGCGCCGGCCGGACGCCGCGACGGACGCTTCCCCGCCGCGGCGCGCGGGCGCGGCTTCGACGGCCCCGGGCCGCGCCCCGATCGGACTCGGCTTTGCACCGGAGCCCGCGACCACTCCCGATCGAGCACCGCCCGACGGACCTGCGGGAAGTCGAGGCAGCGGGCCACGTCGGCGACGCTCCCCTCCGCCACGAGCGAACGGGTCACCACGCCCCCTGCCACCTTGAGCCCATGCCCCTCGAGGGAACGGCGCAGCGCGCCGAACGCGGCCTCCATCTCGCGCTTCCGGGCGTCGATCAGCGAGCGTCGATCCAGGGGACCGGCCGCGGCGACCGCCCCCCGACGCGACCGGCCGCGGGTGGCCGCCGGGACCGGAGGACGATGCTCCTCCGGAGCACCGAGCGTCATCACGACCCGCACCGTGGCGTCGTGCGGGGATCGCTCGAGCGCCTCCCGGAGCGGACGGTCGGCCTTCTCGATCGCCTGCGGCGAGAGGGGCGACGACGAGGACGTACGCGCCGGCATCGGGGGGAGCACCAGGAGGAGGGAAACGCCGTCCCCTCCATCATCGGCCGCCGGGTCGGTCCTGTCGAGCGGAACCGGATCGAGCGGAAGGGGATCTGGCGGAGCCGGCCGAGGCCCCCTTCCGCCTCGTCGCCCGCCGCGGGGGCTTCGCGGCCGGAGGGTGCCGGGCGGCGTCGCCCGACACGAGCCCGGGATGGACACGTGCCAGGCCATGTCCCTGCCGCGCGCCCGGGGCGTCGAGGCGGGCACAGCTCTCGAGCAGCATCCCCTCGAGGTCGGCCACGGCGAGGTCGCCCGCGCCGTGGGCCTCGAGGAGGAGGGCCGCCAGACCCGCCACGATCGGCGCCGCCATCGACGTGCCGTCCCAGGCCTCGTAGCCCCCGCCCACCACCGCCGACATCACCTGCTCCCCCGGGGCCACGAGCGCGGGGACCGACCAGGAACGCCCTTCGGCCGAGATCCGCCCGCCGCCGCTGAAGCCCGCCACGCCCCCCTCCCGCGCGGCGGCACCGACCGACACCACGTGGGGATAATTGCCCGGGCTCCGAGTGCGTCCGGCCCCCTCGTTGCCGACCGCCACCACCGGCAGCACGCCGACGCGCCGCAGATCGAGGATCGTCTCCTGCATGCCGTCGATCCATCCCGGGATCCCGGCCGACAGGTTCACGATCTGCACCGACTCCTCCTGCCCCGCCCATTCGAGCGCCAGCACGAAATCGGAGAGCATCCCCCGGCCGCCGGGGAGCATGATCGCCCCGAAGACCTTGGCCCCCGGCGCCACGCCGACGCGCCGACCGCAGATCAGGCCGGCCACGTGCGTGCCGTGGCCCTCGGTGTCGAACGAGGTCGGCTCGGCGATCACCGCCCCCCGGTCGACGTCGAAGCGCACCCCCCCGCGCACGGCGCCGGCAAGCTCGGGGTGCGAGGCATCGACCCCGGTGTCGAGGACCGCCACCGTCACGCCGCTGCCGGTGGCCGAAAGCCGCCGGCGCCCCCGCGCCCCGAGCCCCACGCGCTCCAGATGCCAGAGATCGGCGGTGGCGGGACGGCCCGTCGGCACCGTCTCCGGACGGCGCACCGGGCGGATGAGATCGAGGGCCCGGTCGCGGAGCACGACGAGCCCCGGATGGTCGCGGCCGAGCCGGTCGGCGTCGGCGGGGGTGATGTCGACCAGGTGCATCCCGGTGAGCGGGGCCTCGGTGCCGCCACGCACGACGCGCCCGCGGTAGTCGCGCACCATCGCGTCGATGGCGGTCGTCTCCCGGTCGTGCCGGCGCTTGATGCGCAGCGTCTCGAGCCGCCGGGCCCGCCCGCGCCGCGACAGCGTCCGCGCCGGGATGTCGAGCTCCTCGACCACCGATCTCCGGGGGCGCACCAGATAGCGGACTTTCGCTTCCCCGTCATGCCCCGCCGCCGACCACCGTTTCCGCACCATCGCCCCCCCGGACCGGACCCCAGTAAGTGTACGTGTGTTCACTCATCGTATCCGGTGCGCGCCGGCGGGGCAAGGATCGGCGCCGCGGGACTCCGGCAGGCCACGACCGCCTCCCGGCGCCTCGCGCCAGGTCGGCACCACGGCACCGCTCGAGGTCGAGTCGACCGGTCGGATCAGCGGGCGGGGGTGGCGTTCGGACGTCGTTCGGGGATCGGCGCCGCGACGTCACCGGTCGCCGGCACGGTCCCGGAGGCGGCCAGTCGCGGGAGGCGTCGCACCACGGCGGCGATCGCGCGCTTCGCCGCCGCCTCCTCGCGGGCGGCGAGCCGCCCGCACGCCCGCCGCCGTGCCCCCGACCCGGCCCGGTGCTCGAGACCGCGCAGCCGTTCGGCGGCACGGGCGTGGTCGGTGTACACCCCGGTCAGATCCTGGAAACGCTCGAGCCTGTCGAGGCACGCACGCCGCCAGGCCGCCGGTGCGTGTACGGCGAGGATCTCGGTGGCGTAGCGTGTCTTCTTGCCGCGGATGCGGAGGGCATGCAGCGCACCGGGAAGGTCGCGCCGCGGGCCGCGGGCCACCCGCCCCACCGCCTCCGCGAAGCGGGCGTGGATCGCGCGGAGCCGGCGGGCCGAGAACCGGGCGAAGGGCTCGCGCGCCGCGCGGCCGCGGATCGTGGCGAGGAGACGGTCCACGTCGCGGCGCCAGCGTTTCCCCCGGAACTTCCGCGCCAGTCGCGAGAGCGGCCGGCGCGCCCCACGGCGATCCCGTTCGAGCGCCGCGAGCGCCCCGTCGCGGGCGTCGCGATCGCCGCCGCGCCGCAGCCGCTCGATGAGGAGGTCGAGGTCGCGTGCTTCCCCCGCCGCGCGGCGCAGGCGGCGCAGACGCTTGGCGATACGCGCCGACCTGCCGGCACCGACGAGCTCGGCGAAGGCGGCAAGCGCGGCCCGTGCCCGGCGCGTGGCGACGCGGAGGGCGTGGACCGGTTCCCCCTCCCCGGCGGCCGCGGCGCGGAGCAGGTCCGGGATGGCGAGCAGCCGACGGGCGAGGACACGCTTCGCCACCCCCCCGACGCGCGTCGCGGGGGCCGCCTCCTCGCTCCGCGCTTGAATCGATCGCGACACGCGTGCACCGCTCGGCTTCAGGGTGTCCGACCGGCGGACGGTTGCTCCACCCCGGAATGGTAGGAGACCCCCGGGGACCCGACCCACCGCCGTGAGCCGACACCGGCGACTCGCACCCCGGACAGTCGGGCGGGTGGAGCGGCGGGACGGCAGCCTTTCCGCGGTCTGCCCGACCGCCCCCATCCTCCCGGTGCGGTGAAGGTGGGCCGGAG
This sequence comes from uncultured Chitinophaga sp., assembly GCA_964567835.1. Lineage (GTDB taxonomy): Bacteria > Planctomycetota > Planctomycetia > Pirellulales > UBA1268 > QWOP01. Next base: position 4,743 of record CAZMOU010000201.1, read on the forward strand.
GGGGCGAGCCTGACGCGTGCCGACGGGGAAAGCCGGCGCGGCGTTGCCGACGGCCGCGACGGGGCGGCGTGCCGGCGGCATCCCCGACCGATGGAGGGATCGGGAGAGGGCAGGGGCACGACGAGAGCGGCGAGAGCGAGGGGTACGATGGCGTGGCGTGTCTCCACCGGCGCGGGTGCGCGGTCGCGTCCGGCGCGGCGCCGGCCGCCGCCGCTCGGCGTCGAGGCGCTCGAGTCGCGCCATCCCCTCTCGGCGGCGTCGGCGATCGAGCCGACCTGGCTCGCCACCCCCGCGCGACAGGCCGCGACGGCGGCGGTCTCCGCGAGCGCCACGACGGCCCCCGAGGCGAACCTGCCGCAGGGCTCGGCCGGACCGAGGGGCTTCACCCCCGCGCAGGTCCGGCGCGCCTACGGCCTCGACACGGTGTCGTTCGGTGCCGTGCCGGCCGACGGCAGGGGCACCACGATCGCCATCGTCAACGCCTACGACAGCCCGAACGTCGCCGCCGACCTGACGACCTTCAGTACGACGTTCGGCCTGCCGGCACCGCCGTCGTTCAGGAAGGTCGACCAGACCGGGGGCACGAAACTCCCCGCGGTGGACGCGGACTGGGCGACCGAGTCGTGCATCGACGTCCAATGGGCCCACGCCATCGCCCCCGGCGCGTCGATCCTCCTCGTCGAGGCCTCGAGCAACTCCGACGCCGACCTGATGACGGCGGTGTCGTACGCCCGCTCGGTGCCGGGGGTGGTCGCGGTGTCGATGAGTTGGGGACGGCGCGAGTACGTTGGGCAGACGGCCCACGATCCGCGCTTCACGACCCCGCCGGGGCACGTCGGCGTGACGTTCTTCGCCGCCAGCGGCGACGACGGCAGCCCGGGGATCTATCCGGCGACGAGCCCGAACGTCGTCGCGGTGGGCGGCACGTCGCTCGCGCTCTCCCCCACGGGGGCCGCGGTCGAGAAGGCGTGGGTCGGCAGCGGCGGCGGCGTGAGCACCCAGGAGGCACGCCCCTCCTGGCAGGCGGGGGTGGTGCCGGCGACGGCGACGAAGCGGGCGATCCCCGACGTGGCGCTCGTCGCCGACCCGGCGACGGGGCTGGCGGTGTGCGACTCGCGCGCCGGTGGTCGGGCGCCCTGGCATGCCTACGGCGGCACGAGCATCGCCGCGCCGCAGTGGGCGGCGATCGCCGCGATCGTGGCCCAGGGCCGGGCCCTCCGCGGCGCGGCGTCGCTCGACGGCGCCACGCAGTTCCTCCCCGCGCTCTACGCGCTCCCCGCCGCCGACTTCCGCGACGTCACGACCGGCGCGAACAAGGGCAACCCCGGTCATCCGGCGACGGTCGGCTACGATCTGGTCACCGGCCGTGGCACGCCCGTGGCGGCCGCGCTGATCCGCGATCTGGTGGCCTGGAACGGCGTGCCCGCCACGCCGCCGGCGGCGCCCGGGGCGCTCGCCGCCACCGCGACCAGCGCGAGCGAGGTGACGCTCTCCTGGAAGGCCGCCGCGGGCGCCGAGGGTTACCGGCTCTACGAGATCGCCGGGAAGACGGCGACGCTCGTCGCCTCGTACGGTGCCGGCACGACGACGGCGACCGTGACGGGCCTCGCGCCGAAATCGACGCACACCTGGAGGCTCGACGCCTGGAACGGCGCCGGCACCGCCTCGGCGACGGTGACGGCGACGCTGCCGGACGGGCTCGTGGCCCCGAAGGGGCTCGCCGTGAAGATCCTCGCCCGCGACACCGTGCAGGTGACCTGGAACGCCACGAGCGGCGCGACCGCCTACTCGGTCTACGCCCTCGAGGGGATGCGGCTCACGCGCGTCGGGGGGACCGGCGCGCAACGGACGACGCTGAAGGTGACCGGGCTGCGTCCCGGTGCCACGCTCTCCTTCGCCGTCCGCGCCGAGAACGCCACGTCGAGCGCCACCGCCGGATGGGTCACGGTGACGCTGCCGCGATGAGCCCCGCCCGGGTGCGTCAGTCGATGGCGGCGGTGGCGTGAACCGGGGGGGTGACGCCGGCGACCGGCACGCTCTCGGCCTCGCCCGTGGCCAGCAGCGCCACCGGATCGATCGCGAGGTCGGCGTCGCGGCCGCCGACGAGATCGACGCGCTTCACCGCGGTGATCTCGCGGCCGTCGACCGTGACCGCCACCTTCACCTCGTAGCCCTCCCACGACTCGCCACGGGCCAGGGCGGTGGTGCGGAATCGCCGCACGGCGCCGCGCTTCGCCGTCGCCTCCCCCTCGATCCACACGCGGGCCTCCTCCGGGACGCGGAGCGTGACGAGCGTCTCGGCCGGTGCGGCGGTCGGCGCGGGCGCGTCGAAGGCGAGGACGTGCCGCTGGCCGCCGCTGACGGTGACAGAGCGTGTCTTCTCGATGCTCTTGCCGTCGCGCTCGACGCGCATCGTCACCTCGTAGTCGTAGCTCTCGTCCTCGGAGAGACCGGCGGAGACGAAGGTGCGCAGTGAGCCCGAGAGGGCGGTCTCGTGGCCGTTGACCAGGAGCGTCGCGTCCTCCGGCACCTCGACGACGAGCACCAAGCCGTCGGCCGGCACGCCCACGGCAGCCGTCTTTTTGGCGTCATTCTCCTTCGACGCGCCGGCAGCCTTCGCCGCGTCTCCACCGGAGGATCCCCCCGAAC
>CAZMOU010000202.1:0-7200 GCA_964567835.1 uncultured Chitinophaga sp.
CTCAAGCTCCTGCTCGTCTACCTCGGCGTGAGCGACTGCAACATGCAGGAGGGGAGCCTGCGCGTCGACGCCAACGTCAACCTCCACATCCGAGAGCCCGACGGCCGGATCGCCAAGACGCCGATCGTCGAGATCAAGAACATGAACTCCTTCCGCTCCGTGGAGCGGGCCCTCACCTACGAGGCCGCCCGGCAGTGGGAGGAGTGGCAGGCGACGAAGGTCGAGATGGGAAAGATGCCCAAGCAGACCCGCGGCTGGGACGACCCCGCCGGGGTCACGCGGCCGCAGCGGCAGAAGGAGGAGTCGAGCGACTACCGCTACTTCCCCGAGCCCGATCTCGTGCCGGTGACCGTCTCGGAGGCCGATCTCGCCGCCGCCCGCGGCGCCATGGGGGACCCGCCGGCCATCCTCCGCCGGCGGCTCGCCGAGAAGTGGCGGATCTCCGCCTACGACGCCGACGTCCTCGTCAACCAGGGGCGTGATCTCGTCGCCTGGTACGAGGAGCTCGCCACGCTCGCCGGCGACGGCAAGGTGGCGAGCAACTGGATGCAGCAGGACGTGCTGCGGACGCTCAACGAGCGCGGGGGGACGATCGCCGAGTTCCCCGTCCGCCCCGCCCACGTCGCCGACATCATCGGGCGCATCGCCAAGGGGGACTTCGACACCAGCCGGGGCCGGGAGATCTTCGCCGAGGTGCTCTCGAGCGGCCGCTCCGTGGCCGACGTCGTGGCGTCGATGGGGATCGCCGCCGTCGGTGACGACGAACTCGTCGCCCTCTGCCGCGAGCTCCTCGCCGCCAATCCGCGCGTCGTCGCCGACGTGAAGGGGGGCAAGGAGCAGGCCGCCGCCGGACTCATCGGCCAGGCCAAGAAGAAGAACCCCAACGTCAACCCGGCGAAGTTCCGCGAGACCTGCCTCGAACTCATCCGCGCGATGTGAGGCCGGCGGCATGACGCGTGTCGTCACGCTCACCACCGACTTCGGCCCGGGCAGCGTCTACGTCGCCGAGATGAAGGGGGTGCTCCTCGGCGCGCCGGCCGCGCCGACGGTGGTCGACCTCTGCCACGACCTCCGCGCCCACGACGTCCGCAGCGCCGCCTGGTTCGTCGGCCGCGCCTGTCCCGCCTTCCCGGCCGGGACGATCCATGTCGTCGTCGTCGATCCGGGTGTGGGGACGTCGCGCCGCCTCCTCCATGCCCGCATCGGCGACCACGACTGGCTCGCCCCCGACAACGGCGTCCTCACGCTCGCCATGCGGCGCGCGCGGTTCGCCTGGGCGCGGGAGATCCCCGTGCCCGACGGCGCCGCGGCCACCTTCCACGGCCGCGACGTCCTCGCCCCGTTCGCGGCGGCACTCGCGTCGGCCCCCTTCCGCGGGGCAGGGGAGGCCGCGCTCGCCCCCGGCAGGCCGATCACCCCGCTGCTCGTCGACTGGCCCGAACCGCGCTCCATCGACGACGGCGCGGTCCGCGGCGAGGTGATCCACGTCGACGCCTTCGGCAATCTCGTCACGAACCTCTCCGCGGACCTGCTCCCGCGTCTGGTCGCGGCGGGGAGGATCCTGGTGGGGGACCGTGTCGTCACCCGCGTCGTGCGCACCTACGGAGAGGCCCCGTCGGGGAGCGTGGTGGCGCTCCTCGGCTCGCAGGACGCGCTCGAGGTGGCGGTGGTGGAGGGGCGTGCGAGCGACCGACTGGTGGCGGACGTCGGCACGCCGGTGACGATCCCCGCGCCGGTAGAATCCTCGACATGAAGCCGACCCCGCCGCCCCACGCCCCCCGCCCCGACGCCGCGACGCTCGCCGCCTGGGACCGCGACCACGTCTGGCACGCCTTCACGCAGATGCTCGAGTACGAGCCGCTCCTCGTCGAGCGCGGCGAGGGGGCCTGGCTCGTCGACGTCGACGGCAACCGCTATCTCGACGGCTCGGCGAGCATGTGGTGCGTCGTCCACGGCCACCGCCACGGGCGCCTCGACGCGGCCCTCGCCGCCCAGGCCGCGAAGGTCAGCCACACCACGAACCTCGGTCTCTCGAACCCCACGACGGTCGAGTTCGCGCGGCGCCTGGTGGAGGTGGCCCCGGCGGGGCTCGAAAAAGTTTTCTTCAGCGGCGACGGGTCGAGCGCGGTGGAGGCCGCGCTCAAGATCGCCTTCCAGTACTGGCTCCAGGCCGATCCGCCGCGCGAGGGGCGGACCAGGTTCGTGGCCATCGGCGAGGCCTATCACGGCGACACGCTCGGCGCCGTGGCGGTCGGCGGCGTCGACCGCTTCACCTCCGTCTTCGCGCCGCTCACCTTCGAGCCGATCCGCCTGCCGAGCCCGGGGGGCACCTGCCCGTCGACCGGCCGGCCGGCGCCGTCGCTCGGCGAGTCGCTCGCGCTCCTCGAGCGCGTCCTCGAGGCGAACTCGGGCAGGGTCGCGGCGATGGTGATGGAGCCGGTGCTCCAGGCGGCGGCCGGGATCTGGATCCACCCCGAGGGGTACCTGGCCGGCGTCCGCGACCTGACGCGGAAGCATGGCGTGCTCCTCATCCTCGACGAGGTGGCGGTGGGCTTCGGCCGGACCGGGACCATGTTCGCCTGCCAGCGCGAGGACGTCGTCCCCGACTTCCTCTGCCTGGCCAAGGGGCTCACCGCCGGCTACCTGCCGATGGCGGCGACGCTCACCACCGCGGAGGTCTGGAAGGCCTTCCTCGGCCCCTACGCCTCGCGCCGCACCTTCTTCCATGGCCACAGCTACGGCGGCAATCCCCTCGGCGCGGCGGTGGGCCTGGCCTCGCTCGACGTGTTCCGCGACGAGGGGGTGCTCGAGGGGCTCCCGGAGAAGATCGAACGCCTGCGCGCCCACGTCTCCCGCCTCGCGGATCATCCGCACGTGGCCGAGATCCGGCACCTCGGCATGGTGGCGGGGATCGAACTGGCCGCCGGCAAGACCCCCCGGCGCGCGTACCCCTGGCAGGAACAACGGGGGATGAAGGCGTGCCGAGCCGCGCGGAGGCACGGGGCGCTCCTCCGTCCGCTCGGCGACGTCGTCGTACTCTGGCCCCCGCTCTCGATCTCCCTCGACGAGATCGACCGGCTCTGCGCCGCGGCCGAGGCGGGCATCCGCGAGGCGACGGCGGGGTGAAACGATCGCCTGCGGGTCGGCGTCACGCCGTCCCTATTGCACCACCGACTTGCTCCCGTCGGCGGACCCGCCGATGGGGGCGCCGTCGGGGAGGGGGCGGCCGGCCGTGGGGAGGCCGCGGCGGTGGAGCTCCTCGCGCAGGCTGCGGAAGGCCTCGAAGCTGTCGGGGTAGGTCCAGAGCGTGATCGTCGTGTCGGGCGTGACGTTCGCCAGCACCCGGAAGAGCTTCGAGTCGGCGCGGAGGGCCTCCTCCACCGTCTCCCCCTGGTGCCCCACCATCGGCCGCACCACCCACTCGCGCGAGCGGATCAGCACCTGACCCCGTGCCTGGTCGACGCGCGCCTCGATCACGTAGTCGAGCGAGAAGCCCTGCACCGGCCCCACCGTCTCGATGCGGTTGGCGAGGTTGGCGATAGAGCCCCCCTTGCGCTGCGTCTGCGTCTTGGCCAGCTCGAAGAGCTCCGTGAGCGGGATGTAGGCGATCCGCCCCTGATCGAGCCGGAAGTGGAGCTCGTCGCCGGTGACCGTGCGGCCGATCGGCGTCGGGTAGGCGAGGATCTCCTTGGTGGTCGCCGGCAGGTGGACGAGCCCGTCGAGTTCGAGCGTGCACTTCTCGATCTCCGCCTCGAGCTCCCGCTTCCGGGCCGCCGTCTCCGCCGCGCGCGCCTGCGAGGCCTCGACGCCGCGCTTCCGCTCCTCCACCTCCACCCGCACCGCCGCGGCGGCCGTCGCCAGGCGCATCCGCGCCTCGGAGGCCGCCGCCGTGGCCACGGCGAGCGACCGTTCCTGTGCGGCGAGCCCGGCGATCTCCCCCTCCGCCGTCGCCAGCTCGGTCTCCATCCGGCCCAGTTCCCCCTCGAGCTCCGCCGCGCGGGCCGCCGCCTGCGGCACGGCGCTCAGCCCCATCTGGCCGACGCGGCCCCCCACCACCATCACGAGGATGATGAGGATGCCGACGATGTTCGTGACCACGTCGAGGAACGAGTCCTGACCGGCGGACGAGATGTCTTCCTGCTGCGGTCGGCCCATGGGAGACGCTCGGGGGGTGGGGCGGGCGTGGGGTGGATCGCTCGGGGGCGCGACGGGGGACCCGACGTCCCCCGGCTCACTTCAGGAGTCGTTCGTAGGAGGCACGCTGCACGGGGGGGAGCGGATGGACGTCCTCCGCCGGAGCCCGGGGCCGGACGTCGATGCCGCTGTCGGCGAGGAGCCGTTCGAGGTCGTCACGGCGCGATCCGCCGTCGACGGTCGCCGAGAGCACCAGCTGCGGCCGCCAGTACATCCGGTCCCCCGCCAGCCCCCACCCGCGGACCTTCGCATGGAGGGCCCCCACGAAGGGATCGATCGCGGCCGCGGTGTCGCCATCCACCGGCACCCGCTTCTCGATGCGGCGACCGCTGTCGTCGAGGATGCGGAGCTCGTCGAGGGCGCACTCCACGTGGATCGGCCGGGTGAGCGGCACCGGCCGGTCGCGCGTCGCCAGACTCGCCCAGTTGGCGCCGCGGCTCGCGGCGAGCGAGCCCTCCGCGCCGCCGCCGGCCGTGGCCGAGCCGCCGCCGGCCCCCTGGGCTCCGAGCATCCCCGGAAGGGACACCTCTCCGCCGGCGCCCCCCGAGGCGCCGTTGCCGGCGCCAAGGCTCGCACCCCCGATCCCCAGATTGCCGGCGCCACCGGCCGCCGCGGAACCGCCCGGCGTACCGGCCGAACCGGTCGCACCGCCGGCGAAGGCCGATCCGCCGGCACCGCCATACCGTGATCCAGGCGCACCATCGGCCCCCGCGTCGCCGCCGTCGGGACCTCTTCCCGCGGTGTCACCCGGCACGCGGCCGCCCTGGCCCGGTGCGCCCGCCAATCCGGGTGTCCCGAAGGCGCCGCCGCCGGACGGGTCGCCCGGCCCCGGCGTGCCCGCCGGACCGTTGCCCGGGCTGCCGCCACCCGTCACCACGCCGCCTGCGACACCCCGCCCGGAGCCGGGCATTCCCCGGTCGCCACCGGCGCCGAGGATCGCGTCGCCGGCAGGCTCGTCGGCGCTGCCGGCCGCGGCCATGAAGGGACGCCCCGGAGCGACGCCGTCGCCGGCCGCGCTCCCGGTGCCGCCGCTGCCGATCCCGTCGCCACCGACGCCGACGCCGCCACCACCGGTGCCGACGCCGCTCCCGCCGGCCGACACGGTGTCACCCCCGGGGCCCCCCGCGTTGCCGCCGAATCCGCTCCCCCCGCGGGGCCCGCGCCCCAGCGGCGCGGCGGAGGCCTGCTCGTCGGTCCACTCGTAGCGCGACTGGTCCCCCATCAGGCTCGGGCCACCGTTCTCGACCACCCCGCCGCGCGTCGGTGCCGCGCGGTACTGCCGGGCCGGCCGCGGGGGCCGCTGGGGGTGGTTCTCCGCGAGCCACTGGAGCCGCCGCCGCGACTCCTCGATCGCGCGCTTCTCCACCTCGGCGAGCGCCGGATCGGGGGGGGGATAGGCGATCTCCCAGTCGTCCTCGATGAGCTGGTAACCGAACTCGCTCCCCCAGGAGACGATCGCCTCGCGGGCCGCGTAGTAGGCCATCACGCCGGAGGGGCGCACGAGCAGCAGCGGGTAGGGCTGCGCGGCGACGTCGCCCGGATTCGGCACGGACCTGGCGAGTTGCTCCCGGGCGGCCCGCAGGGCGCTGGCGAGCGGATTGCCGGGACCGGGCGGACCTTCGAAGTCCCCCGGCGCCAGACGGATGCCCTCCGGCTGGAGGTAGACGCCGTCGACCGCGCATTCGATGTAGAGCGGTCGGCGGTGCGTGCCCTGCTTGCCGACGTAGGGGACGACGGCGTACGCGGCCGGGCGGTCGGCCTGATCGGCACGGGCCGCGTCGAGCGACTCGCGGGCGCTCTTCAGCCGCGCCTCGAGCGCGGCCAGCTCGTCGCCGTCGGCGGCGCGGGCCGACGTCTCCAGGGCCTCGGCCTCCCGCGCCATGCGGTCGATCTCATCCTCCAGGCTCCGCGTGTTCTCCTCCACGCCGGCCAAGGCCATGCGGGCCCGGGAGAGGTCGTCGCTCGTCTTCCGCCGCGCCTCCTCGAGGCAGTCGCGCCGCCAGCGCGCGTTCTCGAGCGCCAGCTCCAGCTCCTCGATCGCGGCGGCGGCGGCGGCCGTGCCGGCCTGCGACGCGGAGCGGCTGAAGAGCACGAGGAGCACGAGCAGTGCCCCCATCGTGCAGAGAAGCACCGCCAGGAAGGGAAACAGCGAGATCGTCGGCGCGGGTGCCGGGGTGCGGCGGCTCATGCGGCCCTTCTGCGCGGGAGGGCGTGGAGTTCGACGCGCCGCGGCTCCGACGCGCCGTCGGCGGCGCGGGCGGCGAGGAGCTGGACGGCCGCCGAGAGCGTGGCGAGGGTCTCGTCGAAACGACCGGTGGCGGTGAGCGCGGCGAGATTGTCCTCGAGCGAGCGCTCCAGGTGGGTGACGTCGCGCGTGGCGTCGACGACCCGCTCGAGGAGCTCGGTCTGGTCGGCGAGGGCCTGTTGGTGGCGCTCGAATCCGGCCATCGCGGCGGTGAGCGCGTCGGCGGCCTTCGACCAGCGGTCCTCCCGCTGGCTGCTGGCGTGGGCGTGGGCCCGGGCGAGGGAGTCGGTCCACTGCGAGAGGGTGACGCCGAGCGAATCGGACAGCGCCGAGCGCAGTTCCTGACCGCTGGCGGCGACCGCCCGGGCAAGGCTGCCGGCGGCCGCCTCCTCGAGCATCCGCCAGGCCCTCTCCTGGGCGGCGATGAGCCCGGCGGACCCGCGCGTCACCTCCTCGGAGAGCCGGGCGAGGGCCAGGGCCGTGCCGTCGGAGTCGGAGAGCGACTGGAAGCGTCCCGCCAGACCGGTCCAGGCGACGTCGTCGACGTCGGCGAGGAGGCGCTGCTCCGACTTGTCGCAGAAGAACTGCACGAGCATGAGGACCATCGACAGCGCCAGGGCGGTGGCGGTGGTGTCGAAGGCGACGCCGAGGCCGGCGACCACGCCGGAGATGTTCTCGAGCTGCGTCGGGGAGAGGTTGGCGATCGCCTCGGTGATGCCGATGACGGTGCCGAGGAAGCCCATGATCGGGATCGCCCAGAT
>CAZMOU010000203.1:0-7177 GCA_964567835.1 uncultured Chitinophaga sp.
GGACAAGGTCGTCCCCCTGTCGAGCGCGCGGATCGGGGGGGTGGCGAGCGAGGTGGTGGTCCCGGCAGCGCACACGAAGGTCCACCACCACCCGATCACGGTGCTCGAGATGGAGCGGATCCTGGGGGACCACCTCCGGGAGTGTGGACTCGCCGACGGGCGCTGACGCCTCACCGATTCCTCGCGTCGGGGCCTACAATCGGCGGCGCGGCCGTCGGCACTCCCCGGGGCGAGACTCCCATGCACTCCTTCCATCGCTTCACGCGCGCGTCCGACCCGCGCGCGACCCGTCGAACGTTTCTCGGCGACGGCCTCGGCGCGGTCGCCGGGGCCGCCGGCGTGTTCCACGGGGCGGTGGCCGGGAGGCTGGTCGGCGCGGCCGATCTGGGACGGGCCAAGACCGTCTCGATCTTCCACACCACCGATCTCCACGGGCGCATCCTTCCCACGAGCACCTACGAGGGGCTCGACGACGTCGGCGGATTCGCGCGCTGCGCGACCTGCATCCGCGGCTGGCGGCGCGAGAGCCCGGCGTCACTGACCGTCGACGTGGGGGACGTGTGGCAGGGGACGGCGGCGAGCCGTCAGCGCGACGGCCGCCTGATGACCGAACTCCTCGACGCGCTCGGATACGACGCCTGGGCGCTCGGGAACCATGATTTCGACTGGGGGGCGGAGATCCTCGAGGCGAATCTGACGGCCACCCGCGGTGCCGTCCTCGCGGCGAACCTCGACCGCGGCGGGACGACGCCGGGGGCGTTCGACGGCGCCTGGGCCAAGGTGGCCCCGTGGAAGGTGTGCGACGCGGGGGGCTTCCGCATCGGGCTCGTGGGGCTCATCACCCCCGGTCTCTCGTCGTGGCTGGATCCGGAGACGCTCGGCGGCACGGTGGCCACCGATCCGGCCGCGGCGCTCGAGCGCGCCACGGCGGAGGTCCGCGACGCGGGCGCGGACGCGGTCGTGGTCCTCGGTCACATGGGCTGGCGCTTCGAGGACGACTACGCCAACCCGGTCCGTGGATTGCTCGGCGGCAAGAAGGGGATCGACGTCTACCTGGCGGGGCATTCCCACCAGAACCGGCCGGCCTGGATGGTGGACGACGTCCTCTGCACCCAGGCCAGCTACCACGGCATCCACTGCGGCCGCGTCGATCTGACCTTCGACGCCGACTCGCGGAAGCTCGTCGACAGGCGCGTGTTCACGCTCCTCATGGACGACCGCTACGAACCCGATCCGCAGGTGCTCGCGCTGGCCCGTCCCGATCTGGCCCTGGCCGACGAGACGCTCGCCCGGCGCGTGGCCACCGCGGCGGCGCCGATCCGGGGAAAGGGGCGGGGCAGCGCGCTTGTGACCCTCTTCTGCGAGGCGTTCGCGGCGGCGCTCGCGCGGCGGGGCGAGGGGGTGGACGGGGTCTTCCACGGGACCTTCTACTCCGGCGACCTGCCCGCCGGACCGGTCACGGTGGCCGACTGCTGGCGGATGATCCCCTACGACAACCTGCTCGTCGTCGGCGAGCTTTCCGGCACCGAACTGCTCGCCGTCGTGGCCGAGGACGCCGCCGGCGATCCCAAGAGCGACCGCACGCTCTGGCCCTTCGTGGTCGGGAAAGGGGGGGGCGACGTGCCGCCGACGCTCCTCCTCCGCGGACAGCCTGTCGATCCGGAGCGGCGCTTCCGGATCGCCTTCAACAACTACGACGCCCAGTCGGGGGGCCGGCGTCTCCCCCGGCTGGCGGCGATCCTGGAGGCACCCGCCGCGAAGCGGAAGCGCGTCCCGCTCGACACGCGTGCGGCGCTCGTCGAGAGCCTCCTCGAGCGTGGCACGATCGGGTAGGTCTCCGGGTGTCCGGTTCGCTCCGATCTCCGAATCAGCCGCCGATCGTCAGCACGGCGGTCACGAGATCGTGGAGTGCCCGGGCGAAGGGGGAGTGCGTGCCCAGTTCCTGCCCGATGCGGACGAGCACGAGCGCCTGGATGACGGCGTTCCAGGAGAGCGTCTTCATGGCATGTCCTCCGTGATGCCCTGGCCGCCGGTTCGCGGCGGACCCCCGGATTCTAGCGCCGCCGGGTAGTCCGGGCCGGCGACGCCCGCGGCCCCGCACGGGATGCCAGGGCCCGCGTGCCCGGGCGGACACTTGGCCGGGGAGAGGACTTGCCCGACCTGCCCGGTTTCCGCGGCCGCCGCTCCCACCGCGAACCGTGGGGCGAGGGATCTGCGATCATGGGGACGGTGTCGGATGGGCACACGGGCCCTGGGCAGGAGGAGCGATGACGGACCGTCGAACGAGCCACGCCGTGCTCGTCGCCCTGGGGAGCTCGGGAGACGTCCACCCCTTCCTGGGCCTGGGGCGCGAGCTGCGCCGGCGCGGGCATCGCGTCACGCTCGTCGCCGCGGGGTGGTTCCGACAGGTCGCCGAGGGGGCCGGCCTCGAGTTCGTCGATCCGCTTCCCGATCTCGACTTCGTCGCCTCGATCCGCGACGAGCGGATCTGGGATCCGCTCCGCGGCACCCCCGTGATCCTCGAGCGGTTCGTCCGGCCCCTCCTCGAACCGGTCTACCGGTTGATCGAGCGGACGAGCGCCGCCGACGCCGCGGCGGGGCGGTCGACGGTCGTCGCCGCCTCGAGCCTCGCCTTCGGGGCGCGCGTCGCCCAGGAACACCTCGGCGTCCCGCTCGTCACCGTCCACCTCTCGCCCTCGTTGTTCCGCGGCATCGACGACGCCCCGCGGGTGCCGGGCTTGTTCGTGCACCGCGGTCCGCGCTGGCTGCGTCGCCTCCAGTGGAACCTGGCCGACCGGTTCCTGATCGATCCGCTCATCGGGGCCTGGCTCAACTCCTTCCGGGCCGGACTCGGCCTGCCTGCGGCGCGGGGACTGTGCCGCGAGTGGATGCATTCGCCGCGCTGCACGCTCGGGCTCTTCCCCGCCTGGTTCGCCGCGCCGCAGCCGGAGTGGCCGGCGCAGGCGCGGCTCACCGGGTTTCCGCTCTACAGCGAGGAGGGGGTGAGCGATCCCGACGAGCGGACGAGGGCGTGGCTGGCGGAGGGCCCGCCGCCGATCCTCTTCACACCGGGCAGCGCGAACCTCCACGGCCGGGAGTTTTTCGTCGCCGCGGCGGAGGCGTGCGGCCGGTTGGGCGTCCGTGGGCTGCTCCTCACCCGCTTTCCCGAGCAGGTGCCGACCGATCTCCCCGCCGGGGTGCGGCACGTCGATTTCGTCCCCTTCCGGTGGCTCGTGCCGCGCGCGGCGGCGCTCGTCCACCACGGCGGCATCGGCACGCTCTCGCAGGGGCTCGCCGGCGGCGTCCCGCAGGTGGTGATGCCGATGGGGTTCGACCAGTTCGACAACGCGGCCAGGCTCGAGCGCCTCGGGGTGGGACGCGCGATCCCGCGCCGCGGGTTCCGCGGGGCCACGCTCGCCGACGTCCTCGACGCGTCGCTCGGCGACGCCGCCATGGCGGCGCGGTGCCGCGAGGTGGCGGGGAGATTCGCGGGGAGCGACGGCATCGGCGCGGCCGCCGATGCCGTGGAGACGGTCGCCTCCGGGGACTGACCTGCCCTGGTCACTCGGCGCCGTCGCCGTCGATGAGGCCGCTCAGGCCGGTGCCGGACGAGGGGGGGTGCCAGGGCTTCCAGTCGTCGGCGGCACGCCGCCGGAAGTACTCCTCCTCGGTCACCTCCACCCCGACCGACCAGGGGAGCGCGACCTCGGTCGACTCCGGGGCGTGGACCACCCGCCAGGAGAATTTCCGCTTGTTGCGGTTTCCCCGCGGCCCCTCCTGGACGACCAGGACGAAGTCCGAGGGCACCACACCCTTGACGAGCGAAGCCCGCCACGACGGGGCGAACGCACAGCGGTACAGGGGGGGGCGGGCCTTCGCCGCCGTGGCGTTGGCGGCGGAGTTCCACGGTTGTTTCGGGTCGAACGAAGCGTGCAGCGCTCCCTCCTCCATGAAGGGCAGGATCTCCCAGGTCCAGCCGCTCGGCGTGTCCCCGTGCGGCGGGGGGAAGTCGCCGGAGTGGGCGTCGGCGTACATCTGCATGGCCAGCGCGATCTGGGACTTGTGATTGACGCACACGGTCCGCTGGGAGGCCATCCGGGCGGCGTGGATCGCCGGCATGAGCATGGAGACCATGACGCCGATGATCCCCAGGCAGACGAGGAGTTCGACGAGCGACACGCCGCGGCGCGCCGCGCCCACGACCAGGGCGCCGCCCGGTCCGTGCGGAGCGGGCATGGAGGGGGAGCGGGGGATCACTGCTGCTCGATCCGTTCGAAGACCACGACGATGCGGCCGCTGCCGGCGGGGGCGGAGAAGTCGGAGGGGCGCTGCCGTCCCGGTTCGGAGTAGCAGATCTTCCGGGTCTTGCCGGTGATCTCGTAGATGCCGTAGGTCTCGCGGCCGGCGTCGTTGCCCTTGGTGATCTTGAAGTCGATCGTCTTCGGGGTGACGGTGGGGTCGATCGTGCTCGTCCCCTCGGCCGCCTCCTTGCCGTCGAGGAACAGCGTCCATTCGCCGTCGCGACCGTTCTCGATCGTGATCTTCCGGACGTCGTCCGCGCCGACTTGATTCCCGTTGGCCTCGATCGACACGGCGCGCCATTCCCCCTCGATGGCGAGGTGGTCTTTCTTGATCGCCTCCTGCTTGACGGCGGCCGCGTCCTGCGCCGGAGACGCTGCGTGGAGGGCGAGGACGACGAGGGCGAGGCTCGCGGCGACGGAACGGAAGGCGTGCATGGGTCCCCCTGGAGTGTGCGATCGGTCGGTGCGGCACCGTGCGGACGACGCCTCACTGTATCCGGCGGAGCGGGAGCCCGGAGAGGGGGGACGGACGGGAGGGGGCGTCCGTCGGGGCGACCGCGCGGCTCCCCTTGCGATGGCGGGGGACGAAGGGACAGTTCCGGCAGCCGCTCCCGCAGCACTCTCCCCGCGAGCGGAGGAAGGCGGCGGTGAAGACGACGCATCCGTTCTCGACGGTGAAGTCTTCCTGCGGATCGGCCGGTGCGCCGTCGGCGTCGGTCATCGTCGCCAGGGGGAATGGAGGGCGGGGGGACCGGGAGGGGGGCACCCGGCCAGGGGGAAAAGAAAAGGGCCCGTGGTTGGGGAAACCACGGGCCCGGAGCGGCTATCGAGGTGTGGGTCTTTGGGGGGGAACAGCCGCTGAAGAGATCGGGAGTGTTTCGTGGGCCGGGCTCCACGCCCGACCCCCACACTATACCCCCCGTGGCCGGAAAAGTCGAACGGGATTTCGCGGGGAAATGGCGGCCGGACGAGGGGCTCTCCCCCCGGGGAGCCGTTTTTGGCTCCGGGAAGGGGCGGTCCGGGGGGCGTCCGGGGTGTCTCGGGGCCGGTTTCCGCTGCCGATCGACGCGGTCGTGCCGATACATTGGTCGCCACGGCCCCGGGCCCGCCCGGCCGTCCTCACGCACACGATTCCCAGACCCGCACCGGAGCCCCGCAGATGCCCGCCCGACCCGTCGATCCGTTCTCCGCCCGTGGCACGTTCGAGACCGGCGACGGGCCGGCCACGCTCTACCGGTTGCGGGCGCTCGACGACGCGGGGGTCACCGACACGTCGCGGCTGCCCTACTCGATCCGGATGGTGCTCGAGGCGCTGCTGCGCACCTGCGACGACTACGAGGTGACCGAGGCGGACGTCCGGGCGCTCGCCACCTGGAACGCCGCGAAGCCGGCGGAGTCGGAGATCCCGTTCAAGCCGGCGCGCGTGGTGCTGCAGGATTTCACCGGCGTGCCCTGCGTGGTCGATCTGGCGGCGATGCGCGCCGCGATGAAGCGTCTCGGCGGCGATCCGCGCAGGATCAATCCGCTGGTGCCGGTCGATCTCGTCATCGACCACTCGGTGCAGGTCGACCACTTCGGCACGGCGCGGGCGCTCGAGGAGAACGTGACGATCGAGTTCGAGCGGAACGCCGAACGGTACGCCTTCCTGCGCTGGGGCCAGCAGGCGTTCCGCAACTTCCGCGTCGTGCCGCCGGCGGTGGGGATCGTCCACCAGGTGAATCTCGAGTACCTCGCCGGGTGCGTGTTCCTCCGCGACGACCCGGCCGCGACCGGCGGCACGAAGCTCCCCGTGGCCGTTCCCGACACCCTGGTCGGCACCGACAGCCACACGACCATGATCAACGGGCTGGGGGTCGTCGGCTGGGGCGTGGGGGGGATCGAGGCGGAGGCGGTGATGCTCGGGCAGGCGTTGTCGCTGCTCCTTCCGGAGGTGGTCGGCTTCGAACTCACCGGCGAGCTCCCCTCCGGCGCGACCGCCACCGATCTCGTGCTCACCGTCACGGAGATCCTGCGGAAGGCGGGGGTGGTGGGCAAGTTCGTCGAGTTCTTCGGACCGGGACTCGAGCGCATGTCGCTCGCCGACCGGGCGACGATCGCCAACATGGCCCCCGAGTACGGGGCCACGATGGGATTCTTCCCCATCGACGCCGAGACGCTCGCCTACCTGCGGCTCACCGGCCGCCCGGCGGCGCACGTCGAGCTCGTGGAACGTTACATGAAGGAGCAGGGGCTGTTCCGCACCGCCGCGGCGCCGGTGCCGCAGTTCACCAGCCGGCTCGCCCTCGATCTCTCCACGGTGGTGCCATGCCTCGCCGGCCCGAAGCGCCCGCAGGACCGGGTGGCGCTCGGCGCCGTGCAGAGGACCTTCGCCGAGTCGCTCTCCGCGCCGACGGCGAAGCGGGGATTCGCCCTCGAGGAGGGCGCGCTGGCCCGCACGGGCAGGGTGCGCGACGGGGCGGGGGAGTCGGAGATCGGCCACGGCGCCGTCGTCATCGCCGCCATCACCAGCTGCACCAACACGAGCAACCCGAGCGTGATGGTGGCGGCGGGGCTGTTGGCCCGCAAGGCGGTGGCCCGCGGGCTCGCGGTGAAACCGTGGGTGAAGACGAGCCTGGCCCCCGGATCGCGCGTCGTCACCGACTACCTGGAGAAGGCGGGACTCGCCGCCGATCTCGACCGACTCGGCTTCGAGACGGTGGGCTACGGCTGCACGACCTGCATCGGCAACTCGGGGCCGCTCCCCGACGCGGTGGCCAGAGCGGTCCAGGAAGGGGATCTCGTCGCCGCCGCCGTCCTCTCCGGCAACCGCAACTTCGAGGGGCGCGTCAATCCGCTCGTGAAGGCCAACTGGCTGGCCAGCCCGCCGCTCGTGGTGG
>CAZMOU010000204.1:0-7041 GCA_964567835.1 uncultured Chitinophaga sp.
GGCGTCGTCGCGGGCCATGCCGGCGATGCGCCCGGTGGCTGTGACCGCGTTGGCCTCCACCATCTCGCGCGACAGCTTGCCGTTCATCTGCAGGAGGGCCTGGGGGATCGTCGCCGGGCTCGATCGCCCCTGATGATCCTGCACCGTGCCGTACTCGCGCACGAAGTCGTTCTCGCGGAAGAAACGGATCGTGCGCGTGAGCAGGTGGGAGTCGCGGTCGATCGTCTGCAGCGACGTGGTCGCCACCATGGCACCGATGACCTGCTCCGGGTGCAGACGCGTGAGGGGAAACGCCGCCCAGTGCTCCGCCACCCGGTCACACCCCGCCGGGGAATCGAGCAGGGGGTGGGCGGAGGCGATGCGGAAGGGACGGGTGGCGGCGATGACCCGCAGCAGACGGCGGAGGTCGCGGCCGTGGTCGCGGAAGTCGGCGGCGAGCAGATCGAGGAGGTCACCGTCGCCGTCAGGAGGATCGGGGAGGTCGTCGACCGGCTCGTGCCAGCCGCGGCCGAAGAGGAGCGCCCAGGCGCGGTTGACGATCGCCCGGTCGAAGCGCCGGTTCTCCGGGTGGACGACCCAGGCGGCGACGTTCTCCCTGTGGGTGCCGCCGTTGCCGAGCCACTCCGCACCGAAGGGGACCGCGGGGGGGACGTTGCGCCCCGCCCCGGCCATCGGCGTCGCCACGGCGGCGACGCTCGTGGCCTCGATGCGGTGGACCCTGGCCGGATCGTCCTCGACCCCGACCCCCGAGAGTCGCGCTTGGGCGAAGGCGGCGGCCATGCCCTCGAACTCGTGCTGCTTCCAGGGTGCGAAGGGATGGTCGTGGCACTGGGCACAGTCGATCCGCTGCCCGAGGAAGACGCGTGCCACGCGTCCCGCGATCTTGTCGGCGTCGATGACGCCGTCCGCCGCCGCCTGGGTGACGAAGTTCACCGCGGGGGTGTCGGTCCACAGTCCGCGCGACGCGATCATCTCCCGGACCACGGCATCCCACGAACGCCCCTCCTGGATGGCACCGGCGAGCCATGCGGTGAAGCGGTCCCGACGGAAGACGATGAACTGCCCCTTCTCCTCCCCGACGAGCGCCGTGGCGAGTCGCCGCGCGATCCAGTCGGCGGAGCGGCGCTCCCCGAGGAGCGCGGCGATCGCCCGGTCGACGCGGTCCGGGGAGGGGTCGGCGTCGAACCGGCGGATCTCCTCGAGCGACGGAATCGTGCCCACCAGCGCGAGCCAGGCCCGGCGCAGGACCGTGTGCTCGTCGACGGGGCCGGCGGGGTCGAGGCCCTCTTCCCGCCAGCGCCGCTCGAGATGGCGATCGATGGCGGCGGCCGAGTGGGCTTCCCCGTCGACGGGCGTCGTCGGCCGGGCGGCGGCCACACGCCGCGCCGCCAGGGGATCACGCGCCGCGCCGACGACCAGCGCCGCGAGTCCCAGGACCACGGCCGCCGCCGGCCAGTCGTCGCGTCGTGGGAACCTGGCCATGGGGAACCCCCGGGGATGTGCCGGCGGGGAGGCCCCGTCCGACCGACGGGGATTCTACCCGGGGCGGGCCGACGCCGCCGCGCCGGTTCGGGCCCGCCCACGCCTGCAGGGGCGGCAGTATGATCGGCGGCGTGGCCCCGCGATCGGGGCGGCAGCGGGAGGCGTTCGATGGCGACGGTTGCGGAGAGCCCCCCGACGGAGAGCCCGCCGACACCGTCGACCGTCGCGGACGCGCCCCCGTTCGGCACGCTGCCCCCCTGCCCGCCGCCGCTGCGGCATCCCCTCCGGGCGGTCGCGTGGGCCGTGACGGTCGCGGTGGGGCTCGTGAGCCTCGGCCTGCTCACGGCGCTCTTGGCGGCGATCCCGTTTGTCAACTTCCTCGCCCTCGGCCTCATGCTCGAGTCGGAGGGGCGGGTGGTACGCTCCGGCCGCCTCCGCGACGGGATCCCGTTCGCCGGGGCGCTGCCGCGTCTCGGCGCCGTCGTCCTGGGAACATGGCTCTGGCTCCTCGTCATCCGCTTCGTCACCCAGGCGGCCGCCGACGCGGCGCTCGTCGATCCGGGCGGCGCGGCGGCCCGCGGATGGGCGATCGCCAAGGTGACGACCTCCCTCGGCGTGGGAACCCACATCCTCGCCGCCTGGTTCGCGGGCGGGGGCTTCGTGGCCTTCTTCCGCCCGATCCGCAATCTGCGCCGGCTCCTCGCGGCGCTCCGCCGGGGGACGGCCTGGGACGAGGCGACTGGGGCCGTGCGCCGCGTGATCGAGGTCATCGCCCCGGCGCGGCTCATGTGGCTCGGCATCCGCGGTTTCGCCGGCGACTTCCTCTGGCTCTTCGTCCCCCCGGTGCTCCTCTCGGCCCTGCCCGACTCCACGAACCCGGGACAGGTGCTCGTCACGCTCCTCGGCGCCGCCTCCCTGGCGGTGGTGCTCTCCTGGGTGCCGTTCATGCAGGCCCGCTTCGCCGCCGAGGGCCGCTTCGGCGTCTTCCGCGACGTCGGCACGGTCCGCGAGTGGTGGCGACGCGCACCGATGGTGATGCTCCTGGCCCTCGTGGTGCTCTACGGCCTGTCGCTGCCGCTGTTCCTCTTCAAGGTGGTGGCGGCGCCGCGGGACGCCGTCCCCTTCCTGACGCCGATCTTCGTGGCGACGATCTTCCCCGCCCGTCTGGCCGTCGGCTGGGCGGTGCACCGGGCGGCCGCGCGACCACGGCGCCGCTCGGCGCTGGTCCGTCTGCCGGTGGCCGTCGCCTTCGTGCCGCTCATCGCCCTCTACCTCTTCCTCCTCTTCTTCACGCCGGCGATCGACGCGCTCGGCCGCCGCGTCCTCTTCGACCACCACGCCCTCCTCCTCCCCACCCCGTTCTGATCGGCGGCGGCGTCCCGCGCCATGCTGGACCGGACCGGAGACGGAGGGGAGAATGCGGCGAGCGTCTCCGTCGACTCCCCCGGAAATGTGCCGATGTCCACCTTCCGCCCCGCCCGGTCGCTCCGGTTCCTCGTCCCGCTCGCGATCCTGCTGCACGGTGCGCTCGTCGCCGGCCCGGCGCCCCGGGCCCGCGGCGACGACGCCGACGCCCCCGTCGACCCCTCCGCCGAGCTCCACGTGCGGTACGCCGAGGCACGTCTCAAGCTCGCGCGACTCGACCTCGAGCGCGCCGAGGTCGTCGACGATCGCGCCGGGGGGGGCGGCGTCTCGGAGACCGACATGCGGCGCCTGCGGGCCCGCGTCCGCATGCTCGAGAGCCTCGTCGGCGCCACCCGATCGAATCCCCACGGCAACGGCCTCGACGGCCACCTGGCCCGTGCCCGCGTCGCCGTGGAGATCGCCACGGAGGATCTGGAGTCGGCCGAGAGGACGGCCTCCACCGGAGCCATGGACAGGATCATGGTCGAGCGCTACCGGACCCGCCTCGAGATCGCGGAGCTCCGCCTCGCGCTCCTCGAGGATCCGACGAACGTCCCCTCCCCGTTCGACCAGATGCAGCTCCAGATCGACCAACTCACCGACCACGTCCTCGATCTCCTCGACCAGATCGAGAATCAGGACACGATCATTCCCCCGCGCTGACGCCGATGTCGTACGTCGGCAGGTGACGGTAGGGCACCTCGAGCGCGAGGAGGTGCAGCGTGGTGACGTAGAGTCGGCCACCGAACGCCCCCCAGCGGTCGGGCAGCGGGCCGAGCGGGTCCCAACTCCCCGCGTCGGGACCGCGCACGGTCTGCCGTGAGCCGAGCAGCGTGCAGAGGTCGCGGTACCAGGCATCCCACCCGTCGCCGCCGGTGTGGACGAGGACCTGCGAGGCGTAATACCAGAGGTAGGCGTCGCGGAGCCGGGACCGGGCGGAACCGTACGAGGGCCGATCCGCCGCCAGCCGCGCGGCCGCCGCGACCACCCCTTCATCGTCGAGCGCGGCCCCGGTGTGGAGCCGGGCGAGCGTTCCCAGCGCCGTCATGCAGGCGCCGGAACGGTCGGAGGGACGCTGGCCCGGATCGCGCGCGTTGTAGACGAAGCCCCCCGGCTGATCGGGAAGCGCGGCGGCGTCGAGGAAGGTGGCCACTCCGGCGAGCGTCTCCGCCGGCACCTCCACCCCCGCCAGCGTCCCGGCGCGCAGCGCCACCACCATCCATCCGGTCACCGACAGGTCGGAGTCGGTGCGCGGCAGGTAGCGCCAGCCCCCGCGGCCCGGTTGCTGCGTCGCGGCGATGAAACCGATCGCCCGCGCCGCCCGGGGGCGGAGGAGCGGGTCGCCGGTCATCCCCACCGCCTCGCACAGCGCCGTGGTGGCGATCCCGTGGCTGTAGAGCCAAGCGCAGCTGTTCGAGACCGGATCGGCGGGGAGGAACAGATCGCCGTCGTCCTTCTGGACGGACAGGAGCCACTCGAGCCCCTTCCGCACCGTGTCGCGGTGGGGCCCGTCGAAGTGGTCGTGGCCGGCACCGAGGAAGGCCAGGAGCGCGAGCCCGGTGGCCGCCGTGTCGGACCGGAGCCTGACCTTCCCCCCCGTGCCGGCCGGATCGTGATCCCCGAGCGTCCAATGGCCGTCGGGAAACTGCGTGCGGGCGAGCCATACGAGGCCGCGATCGACGATCGCGTCGGCCTCGGTCGGCTGCCGGGCCTGCCGCGCCCGCCGGGCGAAGGCGGCGGCGGTCTCCCTGACGCGCGTCTCCGCGGGCAGAGGCGTGGGCTGGCTGCGGGAGAGCGGCACCGGGCTCGCGACCGGCGCCTCAGGCAGGTCGCCGCGCGCGGGGTTCGCCGCCCGATCGGCCGCCGCCACCGGCACCGCCACGATCGAGAGCGCCTCCGCCGCCGGCCCGTCCCCCGCGGCGGCGTCCCGACCGACGGCGACACCCGCCCCGCGGGACGCCCCCCGGGCACCACCCCGGGAGCGCCGCGGCACAGGGGGGAGATCGACGCCCGGGGAGGCGGTGGCGAGCCCGGTCGCGGCGGCGCCGGACGGAGGGTCGACCGCCGGGGAATCGGCGGTGCTCCCCGTCGGGTCGAGCGGATCACCCTCCTCGAGCGCGGCCTCGAGCACGGACCGGTCCGGCAGGCGCGGGGGCATCGGGACGGCATCGGGGGGCACGAGCGTCGTCGGACGCCCGGGAGCGGCCGGGGCCGTCGATGCGACGACGGCCGGAACCGTGCGCTCGAGCGCGTCGGACCGGTCGGCGGCCAGCGGCGGCGGCGCCGCGGACGACGAACGCCGCCGTGTCCGCGTCGGCGCCGGCGCGACGACATCGTCGCCGGGGACGGCCGCGGGGAGGACGAGCTCCTCGACGGCGGTCTCGGCCGCCGGGATCCCCGCCGGCATGCGGTCGAGCGTTTCAGGCTGCGGTGCCGTCGCCTCGGGCGTCCCCGCGACCCTCTCCACCGGCTCGGGGCCGATCCCCGGGCCCCCCGCCGGCTCGGGCGACGGCGCCGGCCCGACCGTCGCCTCCGGCTTCCCACGCCGCCCCGGCGGCGACGGTGCGGCGACGGGGGCGATGTCGAGCGGTCGCTCGTGGGCGAGTGCCTCCTGCCGACGGGGGTCGTGTTCGAGCGGAAAGTCACCCGCCGGCGTCGGTCGGTACTCGGCCTCGCGCGGGGCGAGGAGCCCGCTCGAGGGGCGGCCGTCGAGGGTGGCACGCTCGAGACCGCGCTTGAGCACCGCGTGCAGCGCGAGACTCGCCACGAACGCGAGCGCCAGTCGCGCCCGCCCGCGCCACGGGCGGCTCGACGGTCCGGTCGTCCGGTCGGTGGCTGCCATGAAGGATCTCACGGTTGGCCCGCCGCCTCGACCGGGTCGACCTCCGCGGACTGGATGCGGTAGTCGTCGATGCCGGCACGCACGCAGGCGTCCATCACCGTCACCACGTGCTTGTGGGCGACGTTCTCGTCGGCACGCACCGTGACCTGCGGCCGCAGCGGGTTGTCGGCGACCGACTGGCGCAGGAGCACGAGCAGCTCCTCGGCCGACACCGGCCGCGCCCCGGCGTAGAGGCGCCCGTCGCGGTCGATCGCCACGAGGAAATCGCGCGGCCGGGAGGTGAGCGGTTTGGCGGCCGCAGCCTGCGGCAGGACGACGTCGATCGCCCGGTCGTCCTCCTCGAGCCTGCTCGCCACGAGGAAGAAGATCATGAGGAGGAACACGACGTCGATCATCGGCGTCAGATCGAGCGTGCCGGCGAGACGCCCCTTGTCAATGCGTGGCACGCCGCGCGGCGCGGTCATGGCTGCCCCGCCGCGGCGCGGCGCTCCGTCGGACGCACCCGTCCCGGGGCGGCGTCGGTGCCGGGGCGGGGATCGTATCCGTCGAGGCGGGGGAGAAGCCCGGCGACGGTGTCATCGACGCGGCGGATGCCGGAGAGCAGCCGACCCTCCAGCCAGTGGGCGATGATCGCCGCGGGGATGGCGACACAGAGGCCGGCGAAGGTCGTGATCAGGGCGAGGTAGATGCCGCCGGCCAATTCCGCCGCCCGGTTGGCGCCCGCCGGGAGGTTCGCCGTGGTGGAGAAGGCGAGAATCATCCCTTGGACGGTGCCGAGGAGCCCCAAGAGCGGCGTGATCGTCACCGCCAGCGCGATGGGCCGGACGTTGGCCCAGAGACGCGCGGCCTCGCGGTTCTCCGCCGCCTCGACCGCCTGCTCGATCTCGGGAAGCGGCTTTCCAAGCCGCTGGAGCGCCGCGGCCACCACCGTCGCGAGCACGGAGGGATGGGTGGTGCACAGCGCGCCCAACTCCCGCGGATCGAGCGGTGCTCCCGCGGCGACCTCCCGCAGCCGCACCGACAGGGCGCGCGGCACGAACCGTCCCCGGCGCAGCGCCACCATCCGCTCGATGCCGAACCCCAGCACCACCACCGACATCGCGGTGATCGGCCACATGAGCGGGCCGCCGGCGAGGAACAACTCCCAGAGCGTGCGCAGATCGGCGAGTCGGTTCATCGGTGCCCCCGGTCGGCCCGGCCGCCGGGCCGGCAGGCCCCGGTCCGGAACGGTGTCGTCATGGTCTCGCAGCGCTCCCCAGGGCATCGAGCCGCAGGCGATCGAGCATCGAGGCCGACAAACCCTTCCGTTCGCC
>CAZMOU010000205.1:0-7041 GCA_964567835.1 uncultured Chitinophaga sp.
GCTTCCAGGTCGACCGCGACCGGCCGGTGTGGTGGTGGCGCGACTGGGTGATCGACGCCTTCAACACGAACCTCCCCTGGAACGACTTCGTCACCTGGCAACTCGCCGGCGACCTCCTGCCGAACGCCACCGACGAGCAGATCCTCGCCACCGCCTTCAACCGGCTCCATCAGCAGGAGGCCGAAGGGGGGAGCGTCGAGGAGGAATACCGGGTCAACCATGTCAACGACCGGGTCACGACCTTCGGCACCGCCTTCCTCGGCCTCACGCTCGAGTGCTGCCGCTGCCACGACCACAAGTTCGACCCGATCTCGCAGCGGGAGTACTACGGGCTCTTCGCCTTCTTCGACGACGTCGACGAGGCCGGTCTCTACAGCTTCTTCACCCAGTCGGTGCCGACCCCGAAGCTGCGGATCGCCGACCCGACCTGGAAGACGGCGATGCTCCGGGCCGAGGAGCGCTGCCGACTGGCCGAGGCGGAACTCGCGCGGCGCGAGGCGCTCGCCCGGACGGAGGTGGCCGCGTGGATCGCCGGGAAGCGTGACGCCCCCGGGGGCCTCGACGACGCCGACCCGGGACGGATCCGCGGCGAGATCGCCCGTTTCACCTTCGACGACCGCGCCGCCGACGGCTCCTTCCCCAACGCCGTCGACGGCGGTGCCGCGGCGACCTCCCCCGCGGAGAACACGCTGGCTCCGGGCCACACGGGTCAGGCGGTCAGGTTGACCGGCGACCACCCGGTGCAGACCGGCGTCGGCAACTTCCGCCGCAGCCAGCCCTTCACGGTGTCGCTGTGGCTCGAGGCGCCGGCGCGCTACGACCGCGCCGTGGTCTTCCACCGCTCGCAGGCCTGGACCGACGCGGGCAGCCGCGGCTACGAGCTGCTCGTTCTCGACGGTCACTTCCAGTGGTCGCTCGTCCATTTCTGGCCCGGGGACGCGGCGAGCGTGCGCTCGGTCGAGCCGGTGCCGACGGGGCGCTGGACCCACGTGGCCGTATCGAGCGACGGCTCGGGGACGGCCGCGGGGCTCGCGCTCTTCGTCGACGGCCGGCCGGCGGCCACGGAGATCGTCAAGGACGCGCTGACGCGCGAGATCACCGGTGGCGGCGGGGATCATGTCCGCATCGGGGAACGGATGCGCGACATGGGATTCAAGGGGGGCCTCGTCGACGACTTCCGCGTCTTCGACCGGGCGCTCTCGCCGCTCGAGGTGCGCGAGCTCGCCGAACCGGGCACGATCGCCACCATGAAGGAGCGCCGCCCCGACGGCGCCGCCGATCTCCTCGGGCGTCTGCACGCGCGGGCCTCGGACGCCCCGTCGGCCGAGGCGAGGAAGGCGCTCGAGGAGGCGAGGCGGGCCCGCGACGATCTCGGCGAGCAGCCTGCGGAGATCATGGTGATGCGGGAGATGCCGCGGCCGAGGACCGCCTACGTCCTGGAACGCGGCGACTACGACAAGCGCGGTGAGGCGGTGGAGCCGGGCACGCCGGAGGTGCTCCCCCCCTTCCCCGCCGACCAGCCGCGGAACCGTCTGGGTCTGGCACGGTGGCTCGTCGATCCCGGGAACCCGCTCCTCGCGCGCGTGACGGTCAACCGGGTGTGGCAGGCGTCGTTCGGCCTCGGGCTGGTGAAGTCGCCGGAGGATCTGGGCAGCCAATCGGTGCGCCCGGAGTACCCGGAGCTGCTCGACTGGCTGGCGTGGATCTTCTCGCGCCCCGTCGCCGACGGGGGCCTGGGATGGGACATGAAACGGCTCCTGCGCACGATCGTCACGTCGCGCGTCTACCGGCAGTCGAGCCGGACCACGCCGGAGCTGCTCGCCGACGATCCGGCGAACCTCTGGCTCGCACGTGGTCCGCGTCACAGGCTGCCGGCCGAGATGATCCGCGACGGGATCCTCGCCGCCTCGGGCCTGCTCGTCGAGAAGACCGGCGGGCCGCCGGTGAGCACCTACGACCTCGCCGAGTCGTTCAAGCCGGCCGGCCCCGGCACGGGGGCCGACCTGTACCGGCGCAGCCTCTACACCCTCTGGCGACGCACCGGGCCGGGGCCGGTCCTCGAGAGCTTCGACGTCCCCAAGCGGGTCGTGTGCGTGGCGCGGCGCGACACGACGAACACGCCACTGCACGCGCTCGTGCTCTTGAACGGCCCGCAATTCGTCGAGGCGGCGCGGGTGCTGGCGCAGCGCCTGCTCAACGACGTCGATCGTCCCGGCGGGGCCGCGGGTCCGGTCGCCCCTCTCCTCGCCCGGGGCTTCGAACGGCTCACCGGCCGCGCGCCCGACGCCGAGGAGACGCGCATCATCGACGCGATGCACGCCGACCAGCTCGCCTGGTACCGCGCCCATCCCGACGAGGCGGCGAAACTCCTCGGCGTGGGTGCGGCTCCCGCCGACGCGGCGCTCGCCGCACCGGACGTCGCGGCACTGGCCGCCGTCCTCGGGGCCCTTGCCAACCATGACCTCACGGTGGTGAAGCGATGACGGAGCGACCGATGGATCATGCCCGCCTGCCCCTCCCCGCCGCCCCCGCCACCAGCCGGCGGCGGCTCCTCGCCTCCACCGGACTCGGGTTCGGAGGCTTGGCCCTCGCCGACCTCCTCGCGCGCGGGGAGGCGGCGGCCGCGGTCCCGGCCGCCCCGCACGGCGCCTTGGGCGCCTTCCACGTCCCCCCGAAGGCGAAGCGGGTGATCTACCTCTTCCAGTCGGGCGGGCCGTCGCAGCTCGACCTCTACGACTGGAAGCCGACCCTCGTCGAGCGTGCCGGCGAGCAGCTCCCGGAGAGCGTCCGCGGCGGCCAGCGGCTCACCGGCATGTCGGGCAACCAGAGCTCGATCCCGCTCGTGGGCTCGCCGCTGAAGTTCGCCCGGTACGGGGAGAGCGGGGCCTGGCTCTCGGAGGTGCTGCCCCACACCGCGAAGGTGGCCGACAAGCTCTGCTTCCTCAAGGGCATGCACACCGAGAGCATCAACCACGGCCCCGGCGTGACCTTCATGCAGAGCGGGGCACAGATCCCGGGTCGGCCGAGCATCGGTGCCTGGCTCGACTACGGCCTCGGCGACTCTTCCGACGATCTCCCCTCCTTCGTCGTCCTGATCACGAAGAACAAGGGGGGGCAGCCGCTCATGAGCCATCTGTGGGGCGCCGGTTTCCTCCCCACGCGGCATCAGGGGGTGCGCTTCCGGTCCGGCGGCGATCCGGTGCTCTACCTCGGGCTCCCGGCCGGCGTGTCGCGCGAGAGCCGGCGGCTCGCCCTCGACGGTCTCAAGGCGCTCCACGAGCACGAGTTCGCCGGGAATCCCGACACGGAGATCGCCACCCGGATCGCCAATTACGAGCTCGCCTTCCGCATGCAGGCGAGCGTGCCCGAGGTGACGAACCTCGCCGACGAGCCGAGGCACGTGATCGAGAAATACGGGCCCGGGGCCGACGACCCCGGCACGTTCGCCGCCAACTGCCTCCTGGCGCGGAGGCTCGCGGAACGCGGCGTCCGTTTCATCCAGCTCTACCACCAGGATTGGGACCACCACGGCGGGCTGCCGGGGGGCATCCGCGGCGAGGCGGGGCAGACCGACCAGCCGGCGGCCGCCCTCGTCCAGGATCTCGCCGACCGCGGCATGCTCGACGAGACGCTCGTCGTCTGGGGGGGGGAGTTCGGGCGGACGAACTACTGCCAGGGGCTGTACAAGCCCGGGGGCGACTTCGGCCGCGACCATCATCCCCGCTGCTTCACGATCTGGATGGCCGGAGGGGGCGTGAAGGGGGGCGTGACCCACGGTGAGACCTGCGAGTTCGGCTACAACATCGTCTCCGGCGGCGTGCACGTCCACGACCTCCACGCCACGCTCCTGCATCTGATGGGCATCGATCACGAGCGGCTCACCTACCGTTTCCAGGGGCGGCGCTACCGCCTCACCGACGTCCACGGCCGTGTCGTCCACGAGATCCTCGCCTGATCCCTCCCCCTCCCGCCCGGAGCGTGCCCCGATGAACCTCCTCAATCCGAAGTCGTTCGAGCGTGCCGACGAGGGTCGCCGCCGGCTCGTCCGGCTGGGGGCGCTCGCGACCCTCTTTTCCGCGCGGCCCGGGGCCTGGGCCGAGGAACTCGCGCGCACGCCCGCCCAGACCGAGGGGCCGTTCTTCCCCGACAGGCTCCCACTCGACACCGACAACGATCTCCTCGCGATCGGCGACGCGTCGACCTTCGCCGACGGCGAGCCGGCCTGGTTCTCCGGGCGCGTCCTCGATGCCGCCGGCGGACCCGTCCGGGGGGCGCTGGTCGAGATCTGGCAGTGCGACGCCCACGGGGCCTACCTCCACTCCGGTTCCGGGAACGCCGAGCGTCGCGACGGCCGGTTCCAGGGCTACGGTCGGTTCGTCACCGGCCTGGCGGGCACGTGGGGCTTCCGCACGATCAAGCCGGTTCCCTATCCCGGCCGGTCGCCCCACATCCACGTCAAGGTGACGCGCGGCGGGACCCATCTGCTCACCACGCAGTGCTACGTGAAGGGACACCCCGGCAACGGTCGGGATGGCATCTTCCGCGGCCTCTCCCCGGAGCAGGCCGCGGCGGTGGTGGCCGATTTCGTCCCCGTCGAGGGATCGCGGATCGGCGAACTGGCCGCGTCGTGGGACATCGTCCTGGGACTCACGCCGGCCGACGGCTGAGCCGCGTCCGCCTCCGGGCCTCGTCCCCCGGCCCGGCGGGGGGATAGACTGCCCGTTCCGCCGCGCGCCGCGCCGCGGCTCCGGTCCCCCCACCCGCTCCCCAGGAGTCAGCCGATGTCCACCCTGTCGCGCCGCTTCCTCGCCGCCCTCGGGCTCTCCCTCGGTCTGGCATCCGTCTCGGGCGCCGCCGAGATGACCATCGGGTCGAAGGCCCCCTCCATCGACGTCGAGCACTGGGTGCAGGACGGCGAGGGCAAGTTCGGCAAGGTGACCGACTTCGAGCCGGGCAAGGTCTACGTCGTCGAGTTCTGGGCCACCTGGTGCGGCCCCTGCATCATGAGCATGCCGCACATCGCGCAGGTCCAGGCCGACTACGCCGACAAGGACGTCCAGGTGATCAGCATCTCGGACGAGGATCTCGACACGGTGGCGGGCTTCCTCGAGCGCGACAACGGCGAGGGGGAGACCTTCGCCGACGTCACGAAGGGCTATTGCCTCACGACCGACCCCGACAAGTCGGTCTACGCCGACTACATGGACGCCGCCGGCCAGAACGGCATCCCCACGGCGTTCATCGTCGGCAAGACCGGCGAGATCGAGTGGATCGGCCATCCGATGCAGATGGACGGCCCGATCGAGAAGATCGTCGACGGCACGTGGGACCGGGCCGCCTACGCCGCGGAGATGGCGGAGATGGACAAGGCGAAGGAGGCATTCGGCGAGGTGCGTCGCCTCCTCGCCGCCGGGCAGGGGGACGAGGCCAGCGCCATGGTCGATCGGATGATCGCGGAGGCGACCAACCCCGCCGTCAAGGAGACGTTGGGACGGGTCCGGGGCCAGCTCGACGGCGTGCGCCTCCAGATGGCGATCACCGGCGGCGGCGACGCGGCGGCGACGCAGTTCGCCGCGATGGTGGAGAAGTGCGGCGACGACCCGGAGCGCATCAACGAGCTGGCCTGGATGATCGTCACCCTCGCCCAGCAGGGGGCGCCGATCGGGGACGATCTGAAGGCCGCGGCCACGACCGCCGCGGAGCGGGGCGTGAAGCTCGATCCGGACAACGGCCCGATCCTCGACACGCTCGCCCATCTCTACGAGATGTCCGACCGGCTCGACGACGCCATCGCCACGCAGAAGAAGGCGGTGAAGCTCGGCGGACTGATGGCCGAGCCGATGAAGGCCTACCTCGAGGAACTCGAGGCCAAGGCGGGGAAGTGAGCTCCCCCCCCCCGGCGCTTCAGTCGGGGTCGCTGGCATAGAGCGCGATCGCCGCCGCCATCGCCATGGCGGCGGCGATCCGCGCCGCGAAGGTGCGTCGGTCGACCTTCTCTTCCAGTTCGTGCCAGCCGAGGTGCGCAAGCGCCCCGCCGAGGATCACCGACATCACCCCGCGCGTCCCCTGGAGAATGTTGCCGAAGACGGCGCCGACGGTGCCGAGGCAGGCGTAGAGGGCGATCATCGCCACGAGCCATACGAGCGCGTAGTGGGTCGCCGGCCACAGCCCCCCGGCCGTGCGCGGCACCATGCTCCGCGCCCAGGGGAGGAGCAGCGCCCCGCAGGCGACGTACGTCAGGCACATGCCGAGGCAGCCCGCGTGGAATCGGCCGAGAGGCTCGCCCCCTTGGGTGGCGAGGACTCGCAGCAGTGCCACGATCTGCAGATCGGCCAGTGCGAAGCAGAGACAGGCCACGAGGACGAGCGCGAACGACGCGGGGGGCACGCGGTCGTCTCCCCGCTGCAGCGACAGCGCGGCGGCCACCGCCAGCCCCACCGCCATCCATTGGCGGCCGTCGAGCGGGCTCCCGAGGAAGGTGCTCACGATGGTGGCGAGCATCACCACCTTGAGACCCAAGAGCGGCGAGAGCTTCGACGCCGGCACGCGCTCGAGCGCCTTGAAGAAGCAGGCCTGGCCGAGGAGATAGATCGCGGCGCACCCCACGGTGGGCGGCATCCAGGCGACGGCGGGAGGACCGCCGGCGCGCGGCCAGAGGAGCCAGCTTGCGGGGATGCAGGCGAGCCCCATCAGGCCGTGCGCCTGGACGATCAGTCGGGCCCCGCCGGCGCCGCGGAACTCGGGGTGGGTGAGGACATGGTGCCGCGACACGAGATAGGAAAGGGCGCTGGCCAGCGCCGCCAGGAGCCCGGCGGCGATGCCGATCCAGGGGCCGGTGAAGAGGCTCGCAGTCACGTCGCGGCGGAGGGTGTCGAGGGCGGGGGCGTCGGCGGGGCGCGCACTGTCGCAGAAGGTCCGCGTGGCGGGAAGAGGGGCTCGTGCGGGTGGACGGCTGGCGCCGGGATTCACAACCCGAGTGCCGCGTAGGCCAGGAGCAGTCCTTCGACGAGGAGGAACGCGAGTCGGGGGACGGGCATGGAG
>CAZMOU010000206.1:0-6986 GCA_964567835.1 uncultured Chitinophaga sp.
AACGCGGGTCGTCGCTCCAGTAGGCACGATAGACGTGCATCTGGTCCTCGAAGAGGCGGGCGAGCGTGGCCGGGTCGAACGCGGCGGCCCGCGGCGGCGCCCCCGCCGCGCGCTTCGCCTTCATCTCCGCCGCCATCTCGACGACCAGTTCCTCGAACACGCGGCACAGGCGCCCCACCGGGGTGGGCCTCGTCGACGTGACGTGGTAGGTCCGACCATGGAGGGAGACGTCGCCGATGATCCTCGTCATCACCGCCGACACCCAGTCGACTGGCACGAGGTTCTTCACCTCCGCGCCGCTCATGCCGAGGACGTCGAGCAACGAACCCGGCTCGAGCGAGGCCTCGAGGAACGCCTCCACGAAGGGCTGGACGATGCGCAGCGGCTTGTAGAAGCCATGGAAGGTGTTCGTGAATCCGCTGACGAGATCGCCGACGATGATGCTCGGGCGGTGGACCGTGCAGGAGTCGAGGAACGGCGCCGCGACCGCCGCCTTCTCCGACTCGATCTTGCTCCGCTCGTAGTCGTTGCCGGGGGTCTGGCCGACGTCGAGTTCGGTCTCGAGGATCCGCCCACGCCGCGTGCCGCAGACGTAGGCGCTCGACACGTGATGGAAACGCCGAATCGACGACCTGCGGCAGAACTCGAGCACGTTCGCCGTGCCCACGACGTTGCTCCGCCAGGGCTCGCCGTCGTCCCGGGCCTGGAACGAGAGGCTGGCGGCGGAATGGACCACCTCGTCGACCTGCCTGCCGGCCCACGCCGCCTCGCCGGCGGAGAGACCGAGCCCGGGGAGCGTGATGTCCCCCTCGAGGACCACCGGCGCCGCCACCGTGATCCCCGCGACGTCGCGCCAATCGTCGAGGATCTCGTCGGCGCGGGCCGCGGCACTCGCCGTCTTCGACCCGCGCACGAGGATCGCCACGCGGCGGCCGGCGGCCTGGAGGTCGCGCACGAGCGACCTCCCGAGCAGCCCGGTGGCTCCGGTGACGAGGAGGTAGCGATCGCTCATGACGGGGGTTCCGTGGCGTGCCGGGGTCAGACGTGGATCGCCGCGCCGCCGTCGACGACGAGCGTCTGGCCCTGGACGAGGTCGGAGAGGGGGCTGGAGAGGAAGAGGACGGCGTCGGCGACGTCGGTGGCCTCGAGTTGCCGCTCCCCGACCATCGTCTTGCTCGTCCGCCCGGCGAACATCCGATCCGCCCCCGGCAACCTGCGGGTCGAATCGGTGTCCACGAGCCCCGCCTCGACGACGTTGACGTTGACCCCGCGGTCGCCGAGTTCGAGGGCCCAGTGCCGGGCCAGCGCCGTGAGGGCCGCCTTCGTCCCGCCGATGAGGCCGTACATCGGCAGCGCCATGTGCGTCCCGTGGCTCGAGAGGACCACCACCTTGCCGCGGCCGCTCCCCTGCTCGAGCAGCGGCGCGGAGCACTTGAGGAGATGGACGAGCGAGAGGACGTTGGTGTGCATCGCGGCGTCGAAGTGACGCTGCGAGGTGGCGGCCAAGGGGCGGAATCCGCCGGTGGCGGCGTTGTGGACGAGGATGTCGAGCGCCCCGAAGCGCTCCCGGACGAATCCCACCATGTCCTCGACGTCCTCCTCCTCGCCGACGTCGGCGCGGATGCACGCCACGCGTCTCCCCAGCGCCGCGATCTCGGCGGCCACCGCGTCGGCCTCGCGACCGCTGGTGACGTAATTGACGACGACGTCCGCACCGGCCTCGGCCAGGCGCAGCGCGCAGGCCCGGCCGATGCCGCGGCTCGATCCGGTGACGAGCGCCACCTTTCCGGTCAGGTCGATCATGCGGACACCTCCCCTGTTTTCCATGTTTCGATGCCATCCTGCCCCACGCCGACGGGATGGCCGGCGCCGACACGGTCCCGGATCCACCGCTGGAAATGGTGGATGCGCTCCTCGCGCCGGGAGAGGAGCCCGTTCGAGGGTCGTACCGGATTGGCGAGCCCCGCCTGGAGATCGGGGAACAGCCGCAGATCCTCCTCCCAGACCCGCTTCCAGAAGAGGAGATGCCGCCGCGCCGCCCATGCGAGCAGGCCGCCGGAGAGCGGCGTCGGCCGCTCGCCGCGGAGGGCGAAACCGCGGAAGGTGACCCTCGTCCGATCCGGGGCCGTCGGTTCGAACGTCTGCACGGCGGCGATGTCGTCCATCCACAGCACGGTCAGGTTCGGCAGGAAAAGACAGTGGTGGTAGGTCCCGGACGGCTCCAACCCGGACCTCCGCAGCAGCGCCCGTTGCCAGTCGCCGACGGGACCGGCGACGCCACCCGGAGCCCGGAAGCGGCTGTGGACCGGCGAGAACTCGTGGTCGCAGCGCTCCTCGTCGGGCATCGAGCCGAGGGTCGCGCGATGGACCACGCCGACGTGGTAGCTCTCCAGGTTGTTCTCGACGATGACCTTCCAGTTCGCCCCGACGTCCCGCGCCCAGGACACGACGAGACGGTGGCGCCCCGCGACGGCCCGTTCGACGTCCGCCAGCCTCTCCCCGAACATCCCGCCGAGCGGGGCGTCGCCGTCGACGAGGCGCACGAAGACGAGTTGGCCGAGCGTCTCGCACTGCAATCGCCGCAGTCCCAACGCCCCCTTCTCGAGCGGGCGGAAGCCCGGCGCGTCGGGGATCCGGCGCGTGCTCCCGTCCGACGCGAACTCCCAGCCGTGGTACTGGCAGGTGAGACGGCACTGGTGGCCGCGCGGAAGGCCCGTGAGCAGCGAGAGCCTGTGGGGGCAGACGTTGAGGAAGGCCCGGGGACCGTCCTCGGTGCGATGGACGATGACGTCGTGGCCGAGGAGACGGCCGGTGACGAAGTCGCCGACGCGCGGGATCTCGGCGAGCGTGGTGACGAGTTGCCAGCCCGGCGACAGCACCGAGCCGATCTCGTGATCGAACCACGACCGATCGGTGTAGGCCTCGGGAGAGAGCAGTTGCGGGAGATGGGTGTCGCTCAGGAACATCCGACCCTCCCGGGCGCCGGCCCCTCGGGCGACGAACCGGCGCGGACGGCCACGGCGACGAGCCAGCGCCCCACCGTCACGAACCGGCCGGCACCGCAGGCCGATCGCCAGCGGTCGACGACGTGCCAGCGGAAACCGTCGGCCCCGTCGGCCCGAACCGTCACGCCGAGGGGACGGAAGTGGCCGTCGATTCCCGCCGCTTTGAAGGCCGCCTCCTTCGCCCCCCACACATGCTGCGGCGAGGTCGCGGCGGCGAAGCGCCGCTCGCAGCGGTCGAACCACCACTCGAGCGTCGACGCCGGAGCGGCGGTATCGACGGCGTCGACACCCACTCCCGGCACCGCGTCGGAGGCCGCGGCGGCGACGAAACCGGCCACATGGGTCAGCGACACCGCCACCGGCATCCGGACGGGCCCCCGCATGGCCACCGGCCTGCCCGAGGGGAGGAGCGTCGCCACCCGGACGGCGTCGGCGGGGAGTCCCGCGACCGCCGCGACGAGATCCTCGGCGAGCCGGCGGGCCCCGGCGGGGGTGCCGATCGACGGGCCCGACCTCGCCGCCCACCGCACGGCACGGCCGCCGACGACGAGCGAACGGGCCGTCGGGGCGGCGGGGCGCGGTCTTCCGGCGTGGAGCAGGGCCGTCATGTCGCTCGACTCCGCTCGGCCGAGAGCGACGACATCGCCAGCCCCTCGAGCGCGAGGATGACCCTTCCGTCGGCGCCGAAGATCGCGAGGTCGTAGACCGTCTCCCGCGCGTCCTGCGAGACGAACAGCAGGCGGACCACGCACGCCTCGCCGACCACGGGATCGGAGGCGAATCGCAGGCGACCGAAACGGACCGGGATCTCCACCCGCTTGCCGCAGAGGATGTAGGAGTACACCCCGCAGGCGAACAGCGCTCCGTCGAGCAACGCGGCGGGCACGGTCCAGCCGCCGGCCCCGCGCGGCCCCGCCACCCGATCTGGATCGGGCGCCGTGAGCTTGCCCCAACCGCCGTTCCTGTCGAGCAGCAATCCCGAGAGGGTGCGGAACGAGGGGCCGTGCCACATCGGCCCGTCGTCGCGGTAGACCACCGGGTTCCAGGGGAAGGGCATCTCGTCGAGCGTCGCGTTCACCGGCTCGCACGGCGCGGGCAGGAGGGTGGCGGAGGCCAACGGACGGCTCCCCGGGGATGCCTCCGCCTCCCGCAGGCTCGCCGCGAGGGAGCCATCGGCGGCGGGCTGCATGGCGACGACGAGTCGGCGCGGGTCGTCCGTCTGGAACACGAGCCCCCGCTCCACGCGGAAGTCGCGGATCTCCCCCACCCCCCCCGCGACACCGGCCGCCAGGGCCGCCTGGGCGAGCAGTTCGGCGTCGATCACGGCGGGGAGAAGCGGGCGGCCGGAGCGGCGGTGATCGACGAGGAAGGTGTCCGACACGGGCGAGACGACGAACGACACCTCGCTGCCGGCGCCGGAGCCCTCGACCCGCTCCACGAGGCTCCCGCGGGAACGGGGGGCCGGCGCCGCCGCGGGGATCGGGCGGGCGTCGAGGCAGAACACCGGTTCGGTGACGAGCACCTCGGCATCGGGCAGGCCGGCCTCGATCTCCGCGAGGAATCGGGCCACACCCTCCGCCAGGGGCATGAACTTCATCCCGAACTGCTCGAGGACGAAACGGCCCGCCGGGCGGCTGGCCATCCCCACCTCGTCCCACGCGTGCCAGTGGAAGAGCGCCGCTCGGAGCCCCGGCCGGGTGCGGCGTGCCCGACCGACGATCTTCGCCAGGAGGTCGTTGGCGGCGGAGTAGTCCGCCTGGCCCATGCCCCCGAGACGTCCGCTCGTCGATCCGAACGCCACGAGCGTCTCGAGCGAAGCCGGGTCGAGCGCGTCGAGGAGGTGCTCGAGCCCGACGCACTTCGGACCGAGGGTCGCCTCGAGACCGGCGGGGGTCTTCTTCTCGAACTTGCAGGCCGATTCCCACCCCGCGCCGTGGACGACTCCGCGGACCGGCCCGCATTCCCGCTCCACGCGGGCCGCGAGCGACCGGACCGCGACCGGGTCGGCGAGGTCGCAGGCCTCGTACCGGGCGTCGATGCCGGCCGAGCGGAACTTCCCCATCGCCGCGGCGATCTCGATCGACTTCTCCACCACGCGCCACGCCTGCCGCGGATCCTCGCCCCGCGCCTTGGCCTCCACCATCACGCTCCCCTTGAGCGCCTTGGCACCGGCGGCGTCGAGCGCGAGCCAGGCGGGATCGACGGCGATGGGACGGGTGGAACCGACGAGGACGAGCGACACGCCGTGCTTCCGCCCCAGCGCCAGGCCGCAGGCCGCCGTCACGCCGCGGGCCCCGCCCGTGACGATCCACACGGTGCCGCGTGCGAGCGCGGCCGGCCGGCCGGCCGGCACGGGGGGCGCCGCGACCGGGACGACGACGCTCCGACGACCGTCGCGATACCCCACCTCGACCGGCCCCGCCGACTCGATCTCCGCAGCCACCAGACGGGCGACGCCGGCTGACGGGGCATCGGCGGCGAAGTCGACTGCACGGACCTGCAGGCCGTCGTACTCGCGGGCCAGGTTCTTGAAGAGCCCCGTGAACGCGCCCCCCACCGGGCTGCCGATCGCCCCGGAGAGCCCGAGGTCGCCCCCCAGGCCGGTGACCGCGGTGAGCGTCGAGCGCGACAGGTCCCCCGCGGCGACACGCGCCGCGAGCCAGCGCTGGCAGGCGAAATAGCCGGTGGCGACCGACGCCTCGCGGCCCGCCACCCACGCGACCCGCGCCGACCAGGGTGCGGCGATGACGAGATGGCGGATCGGCGCGCCGCCGATCGCCCTGTCGAGCGCCGCACCGGCGTGGTCACCGCCGGTCGCCTCGACCACCGTCGGCTCCGCTCCGCGCACCCGCAGCGCCGCGACGAGTTCGTCGGCCAGACCACGGCCCGCGGCGTCCGCTCCGGCGAGGACGAGCACCCGCTCGCCGGCGAGCGACCGGGTCGCCACGGCGTCGGCAAGCGGGGAGATCGCGAGCCGGTACCGTTCGGTCACCGGGGCCGTTCCGGCCGCGCCATCGGGTTCTTCGTGGGGAGTTGCAGCGTGGCGCCAGGCCTCGGCGAGGAGCGCCAGCGCCTCCCCGGGAAGCCAGGCGCCGTGGGGCGAACCGGCGAAGGCCACGGTCGCCCCGTGCGTGCCGGCGGCGAGCCAGGTGCCGGTGGCGGAGAGCCCGTCGCGGACTCCCGTCCCGCCGGGCTCGGCGAGCACGCGCTCGAGCGCGAGCCGCCCCGACGAGTCGCCCGCCACGCGCACGAGCGCCGCGGCGGGGGCGTGATCGCGGAGCTGCGGGCCGCGCTCGCGCGTCGTGCCCGCACCGTCGACCGTGACGACGGTGCCCCGGCCCGGATCGACGACGTGCACGGCCCCCCGGAAGGGGGCCGCGGCCGCCGCCAGGTTCACCGCCGCGACGGACGTGTCGCCGCCGAGCACCCGCTCGACGACGAGGCCGACCGGGGTGCCCGACGGGGACGCGGCGGAGGCGGTCCCCGAGGCGACGACGATCAGCCCGGCGTCGTTCCAGCCGAGGACGGCCCCCGGCAGGCCCTCGACCCCCACGCGGAACCCGCGCACGGCCCCGGCCTCGAAGGGCTCGCAGGACGGGGCGGCGGAGCGCCCGCAACCGACGACCATGCCGCGCGTGGCGGCGGGCCCGGCGTCGATCGCCACGTCGATCCCGCCGAGCGCGGCGGCGGGGTCGAGAAGCGCGGCGCGGAGCACCGCGGCATCGATGCCCGCCGACGCCGCCGCTCCCTCGAGCGCGGCGGACAGGTCGCGCGGCAGGGTCACGGCGAGCGCGTCGCCCGGGTGGGAATGACGGGTGGCGACGAACTCGCGGGTCCACCGACGGATGCGGGCCGACGCCTCGGGCGTCGCCGCCACGGCAGCCGGCCGCGCCGCAGAGGTCTCCTGCACGGCCGGCTCCGCGGCACGGCCGCCGACGCGCGGCAGCATGTAGTCGAGGAGATGGCGGAGCGTGCGGAACT
>CAZMOU010000207.1:0-6911 GCA_964567835.1 uncultured Chitinophaga sp.
AGCGCCGGACCGCCGCCTCCTTGCGTTCGCAGTACTCGAGGCGCTTGCGCGCCTTGTCGAGGTTCTTCTTCTCCTCGACGCAGGAGGGGGTGTTGTCCCCCACCTTCTTGAAGGCGCGGCAGTGTTCCAGATCCTTGATCGCCTTGTTCACGGCGTCACCCGCCCGCCGCACCTCGTTCTTCCAGTAGGCGGCACGGTCGACGGTCACGTACTCGACTCCCCTCCCCCCCTCGAGTTCCACCTCGCCGAGGGCCTGCCCCGATTCGTGGGCGAAGGCCGCCAGCGCCGCCTTCACGAGCGCCAGCGTGTCGATCGATTTGACGTCGGCCTGCGTCGACATGGCCGCGGCTCCGGATGAAAAAAGGGGGGGCGTCCCGGTCGGGTCCGGGACGGTGTCGGTGCACGGCCGTCGAACGGGCCCGGGGAGACGGCGCCCGGGGGCTGCCCGCGGCGGCGCCGCACCCGGGGTGCGGGAGCGGTCGGCCGACGTCGGGGGGCGGTCGGGCCGTCCGCGGCAGGCTAGCGCTGCTGCTGGTATTCCTCGATGCGCTCCGCCTTGCGGATCAGGTAGGGGACGTATTCGCCGGTCGACTCGACGAAGCGACCGAACTGGTTGAGCTGCTGCTCGAACTCCTCGCTGAACTTCTGGTGCTCGCCGTCGCGCCATGTGGAGCCGAGCGCGGAGAGCTGACGCTGCACCGTCTGCATCTGGGCCATCACCTCGTTGCTGAAGTGACGGAGCCGGGCCGCGAACCGGCGCAGTTCCTGCGGGTCGACGATCGCCTGTCCCATGGATTGGTCCCCCTCGTTGCCACGGAGTCGTCCGCGCGGGAGCGGCGCTCCGGTGCGGACGACCCGATTCTACCGCCATCCGGGCGGCGGCGGACAGCCGCCGGCCGTTCGCGCCGGGCGCGCGGCCCGCCCCGGTGACGCTTGGGGCGGCCGGGGGCCCGCCGTACACTTCTCCGGTCCGGCGATCGAAACCCCGCGGAGCCCCGTCCCCACGATGCATCATCCAACAGGCAGCAGCACCCCGGGGCCCGTGCCTTCCGAACGACCGCACGCCGGTGCCGCACCCCCGCAGCCCGGTCGTCCCGGCGGGCGTCCGGCCGCGCACGACGCGGCGGCGACGGAGTCGATCCGCCCGGAGAAGGGCTGGCACTGCACCCACTCCTTCTACGCGTTCGACCGCGCGAAGCTCGCGGCGCTGCCCCCCGCCGCACTCGACGCGGGCAAGAAGGCGTTCGTCGCCGCCCTCGATCCTGCGGCGCCGGGGGCGCCGGTGCGGCTCCAGACGTGGATCGTGCCGGGGCACAAGGCCGACTTCGGGATCATGGCGCTCGACCCCGATCCGCTCGTCGTCGACCGCGTGCACCAGCTCCTCCTCGCCGGGCCGCTCGGAGCGGCGATCGTGCCGACCTGGTCGTTCATCGGGCTCACCGAGGTGAGCGAGTACGTGCCCGACGCGGAGCAGTACGGCAAGCGGCTGATCGAGGAGGGGGAGTCGCCCGACAGCGCGACGTTCAAGGCCAAGGTCCAGGGCTACGCCGCCCGGGAGGGGGCGATGCGCAAGGCGCGGATCGAGCCCGATCTCCCCCCCTGGCCGAACGCCTGCTTCTACCCGATGAACAAGAAACGGGAGGTCGGCGAGAACTGGTTCACGCTCCCGTTCGCGGAGCGGAGCCGGCTCATGGCCGAGCACGGGCGCACGGGGATGTCCTTCGGGGGGCGTGTCTCGCAGCTGATCACGGTGAGCGTCGGGTTGGACGACTGGGAGTGGGGGGTGACGCTCTGGGCCCGTCACCCCGATTTCCTCAAGGAGATCGTCTACACCATGCGCTTCGACGAGGCGAGCGCACGCTACGCCGAGTTCGGGCCGTTCTACACCGGGTACGTGGCCGCTCCGGCCCGGATCCTCGAGCACTGCCTCGTCGGCTGACCGTCCGGCCCGCGTTCCCGGCTCATCTCCCCGCCGGCGGGGCGGGATCGGCCGCCGAGAGCAGCATCTCCACCGGGGTGCCGCGCGGCGGCACGCGCTCCTCGAAGACCTCGAAGAGCAGGGCCTCGTTCGACTGCGAGCTCTCGATGGGGAGATCGAGGGTGGCGGTGGGGAAGTTCGACACGCAGACCAGATCGCCGCCGTCGGCCTGGTAGTACTCCCGGCCGTCGGCGGGATCCTTCCAGAACGCGCTGCCGGCGAACACCCAGTCGGTCTCGAGTGCCTTTCCGGTCCGCGTGTCCCGGATCCAGCCCCGGGCGTCGGCCTCGTGGGTCTCGCCCTCGGCATCGGTCCAGCGCATCGTGACGCGCACGCGCGGGCCGGTGGCTGGAGCGTAGACAGGATCGAACGACACCGGCTTCCCCGGCTCGAGTCCGATCGCCAGGAGGGCCGCGTGGACGAGGCGGGCGCTCGACTCCACCGCCACCACGCTCTCGTGTTCCTTCGTCTCCCTGGGACAGGCGAAGAACTCGAGCAGTCCGCGGTCCAGGGCCACGCGTCCCCCGACCACGACGCGTTTCCCCTCCAGATCGATCCACACCTCCTCGCGCGGCGAGAGGCGGCGCAACTCGGGGTGCCGATCGGGGGAGTCGGCGTCGCGGGTCGCCGCCGAGGGGGGCGGTTCGTCGGCGGTCACGATGGCCGTCCGCGACGCGAATGCGCCGGGCAGGAGCGACAGCGCGAGGAGGATCCGGCAGGGGAGGGGCCGTCGTGACCGGACGGCGGGGCGAACGGGGTGGGGCATGGATGCGGCCCGTGGAGCGGGGTGGGATGGTGCGTTACCATACCGCGCGGCGATCCCGGGAGCCGGCTCGGTGCGGCGACGTTCCCGGCGGCGCGAGCGACCCAGTCCCAGGTGTGGAACAGACATGGCAACCGGCAGCGATTCCAAGGGCAAACGGTCCCGTTCCGAGCGGAGCGGGCGACGGGGTGAACCCCGATCCCGGGGCCCGGAGACGCCGCACCACGTCGCCATCCACCCCGTGCCGCACCCGACGCACGCCGGCGACGGGCCGGTGCCCGAGGGGTGGCGACGCCGCAAGGTCGGACGCCGTCTGGCCGCGTCGCGGATCGGGCAGATCGCCGCGCGGCTGGCACCGGAATGGGCCGACGCCGCGGCCCTGCTCGACGCGTTGGCCGGTCGTGTCGCCGCGGGACGCCGGCGCGGCAGCGCCGGCGAACTGGCCGCGGGGGCGGTCTCGCGGTGCCTCGACGAGGCGGCCCGCGAGGCTCCCGGGGCGGGCCGATTCGCGCTCGACGAGGGGGCCGCCTGGGCGATCGCGTGGCTCGGGGCCCGCTTCGAGCGTCTCTTTTCCGGTCTGGTGGAGGAGGTACGCGAGGCCGAATCGGCCTGCCGGCAGGGGGACACGCGCCCCGCGGCACTCCTCTTCGCCGCGGCGGGGTTGTTCGACGACCCGGCGCTCCGCACGGCCGCGGAGCGCTCCGTGGCGCTGCTCGAGGCCGACATCGGACGCTGGACCACGCCCTCAGGCGCGCCCGTGGGGGGGAGCTCCGCCGTCTTCGTGTCGCGGGTGACCGGATGGGCCGTGGCGCGGGAGTCGGCGGTCGCCGCGGCGTTCGGCGAGCCGTGGGACGAGGCGACCGGAAGCCGCTTCCATGCCGCCGCGGTGGCGGCGCTTCGCCTCCTCGGGGACCATGGGCGGATGCCCGTCCGAGAGGGGGGCGAGGGGCTCGACACCGGTCCGGTGCTCGATGCCCTGCGCGGCTCGAGGGGGATGGAACGGGGGCGGCGCCGTCTGGCCGCGACGATCGACGCCGTGGCCCGATCGCCACGCTCGGCGCCGCGCCGGACGCTGCCGCGCGACGCCGTCGACGGCACCGTGGCGATCCTGCGGACCGGCTGGGGGCGGGGCGCCGTGCGCGTGCTGTTCGACTTCGGCGGCCCGGTCCACCGCCTGGAGATCGCCGCCGGTGACCGGCTGGTGATCGACGGCCCGTGGACGTTCGCCGCCGCCGCGGACGGCGAGGCCCTCCTGACCAGCGGCGCCTGGAGCGTGTCCTGCTTCGAATCGGACGACGAGGCGACCTTCCTCGAGATCGTGACGCCGCTGGCGGACGGGTTGCAGGCGGAGCGGCAGGTGGTGATCCTGCCGGCCGACCGGATTCTCCTCCTCGTCGATTCCGTCACCGACGCCGGCGCCAGGCTCCCGGCGGAGCGGAGGCCGCGGCGGATCGCCTACGCCGGGGCCGTGACGCTCGCGGGAATCGACGCGACGCCCGAGACCGCGACGCGCGAGCAC
Source organism: uncultured Chitinophaga sp. (assembly GCA_964567835.1). Taxonomy (GTDB): domain Bacteria; phylum Planctomycetota; class Planctomycetia; order Pirellulales; family UBA1268; genus QWOP01. The sequence goes on from CAZMOU010000207.1 coordinate 4,261, forward strand.
ACGCTGGCGGTCGGGCGGCGGCGGTGGCGCGTGTTGCCACTCCCGCTCCCGGAATGGCGCGCGGCACACTCACCGGGCACGTTCGACGCCGACGCCGGCACGCTGGCGATGCGGCTGGAGACCGAGGGAGGGCGGATCACCGCCCCGCTGTGGATCGACGCCGATCCGCGACGGGTGGAGCGTCCGCTCACCTGGAGGCAACTCACGGTGGCCGACCAACGGCTGAATCTCGCCCGCCACGAGGCGGTCGGCTTCCGCGTCCAGGCCGGGCTCGAGCAGTGGCTCCTCTACCGGGCCCTCGACGCGCCGCGCAACCGCACGCTGCTCGGCTGCAACGTCGCCTGCGAGTTCCTCCTCGGCCGCATCCGCCGGAGCGGCGAGGTGGAGCGCTCCCTGGAAATCGAGTGACACGCGTGGCGACCCAACCCCCGCGGGACGACGCCGCCGCCGCGACGATCGCGGCGAACCTCGAGCGCGTCCGCGACGCCATCGCCACCGCCTGCCGAACCGCGGGGCGCAGCCCGTCGGAGGTGTGTCTCGTCGGCGTGACCAAGTACGTCCCGACGACGCTCGCGGAGGCGCTCCTCCGGGCGGGCTGCACGGATCTGGGGGAGGGGCGTCCCCAGGGGCTATGGGAGAAGGCCGCCGCGCTGCCCGCGGCGCGGTGGCACCTCGTGGGACGCCTGCAACGCAACAAGGTGCGCCGCACGCTGCCCTGCCTGGGGCTCCTCCACTCCCTCGACAGCCACAGGCTTCTCGAGACGATCCGCACGGAGGCCCGGGAGGCGGGCCGGACGTGCGAGGCGCTCGTGGAGGTGAATCTCGACGGCGACCCCGGGCGCGGCGGCGTCGCCCCGGAAGAGGTCGGCGCCCTCGTCGCGGCGGCGGCCGGAGGGGAGGTGCGCGTCACGGGGCTGATGGGGATGGCATCCGCGCCCGTGGCGGGGACGGCGCCCGGGGGGGCGCGGCGGCAGTTCGCGGCGCTGCGGGAACTGCGCGAACGGCTTTCGGCCGAACATCCCGGGATCGTCGAACTCTCGATGGGGATGAGCGGCGACTTCGCCGAGGCGATCCTCGAGGGGGCCACCATCGTGCGGATCGGCAGCGCCCTCTGGGAGGGGGTGCGGACCGACGGACCGGCCTGAGGCGGGGCCTCACTCCCCCTCGAAGCGGACCTCGAGGATGGCGAGCTTCATCGTCCCCGCCGGGACGTCGATCGCCACCGTCTCGCCGACCTTGCGCCCGAGCAATCCCTGCGCGAGCGGGCTGGCGACGTTGATGCGGCCGGCGTCGAAGTCCTCCTCCCCCGCGCCGACGAGGACGTACACCTCCTCCTCGTCGTACTTCAGGTCCTTGACGACCACGGTGGCACCGAAGACCACCTCGCCGGTCGCCTCCTTGGGACGCTCGACGATGACCGCCCGGGCCAGCTTGTCGGCCAGCATGTTGATCTTCGCCTGCATCATGCCCTGGCTCTCGCGGGCGCCGTGGTATTCGGCGTTCTCGCTCAGATCCCCCTCGCTGCGGGCGGCCGCCACGCGCGCGGCGAGCTTCGGCATCTCCACCGTGTTGAGATGATCGATTTCGGCCCGGAGCTTGTCGTAGCCGGCCCGGGTCATGGGGATGCGGTCGGACATCGGTGCCTCGACTGGGAAAGGGAACGGAACGGTGCGGAAAGCCGCGGAAGGGCGGACGTCAGTCGCCCGCGGCGGGGTAGAGGAGCCGTCCGCAGCTGCGGCAGGTGATCACCTGTCCGCCCGACAGTTCCGCCACCGAATTGGCGGGGAGGCGCTGGAAACAACCGCCGCAACTCTCCCCCTCGAGCAGCGCCATGGCATCGGCACCCTTGCTCTTCACGACGCGTCGATAGGCCTCGCTCGAGTCGGCGGGGAGCTCCCCCTCGGCCCGCGCCAACTCGGCGGCCACGCGGGCCACCTCGGTGTCGAGCCTCGCCTTCTCCCCGGCCACCTGCTGCCTGGTCGCCTCGAGCGCCTTGCGGGCCGCCTCCACCTCCGCCTCGAGCGGGGGCAGCTCGGCCCGGAGGAGGTCGACACGCTCGAGGACCTCGAGGATCTCGTCCTCGAGGACGCCCTTGGCCTCGGTGTCCGCCTGGAACTGCTCGCCGAGGAGCTGGTATTCGCGGTTGGTCTTCGCCCCGTTGCGCTTGGCCTCGCAGTCCTTGATCCGGGCGTCGAGCGACCGGAGCTGGAGCTGCTTCTGGTCGCCGATGACCCGCGTCCGCTTCACCTCCTCCTGACGCTCGGAGAGCTTGGCCGTGGCGGCGTCCAGGGCCCTGCTGCGGGCATCGACCAGCCGCGGTCCGGCGGCGAGCCGGCCGCGGAGATCCTCGAGTTGGCGGTGCATCCGGTGGAGCGTTCGGACGGCGTCCGCGGTGACGGCGAGTGCCATGGGAGCCTGGCGTGAAGGTGGGATTCCCCGGACCAGTCCGCATTCTAGCAGACCGTCCGCGGGGCTTCACGCGGAGATCCTCGCCCCCCGCCCCCGCGGCGCGCCGGGACGCGCCACGGGGAGCGCGGGAAACGATCCGGGCTCTAGCCCGGCACGCCCCCGAGGAAGCTCTCCAGTTGCCGGGAGCGGGCCGGATGGGGGAGCTTCTTCCCCGCTTTGGCCTCGCTCGGCCGCACCCGCTC
>CAZMOU010000208.1:0-2625 GCA_964567835.1 uncultured Chitinophaga sp.
TGCTCGCCACGGAACTCAACCACGACCTCGTCGCCCGCCTCGAGGAGTACGGGGGGCGGGCGATGTCGCTCAACTTCCTCTCCACGAACGTCCTCTTCGGCGAGCGCCTCGCGCTGGCCGGCCCCGACGGCGGCCAACTCGACCTGGGCCACGTGGGCACGGTGACGCGCGTCGACCGGCTGACGATCGACAACCTCACCTACGCCGGGCAGGTGCCGGTGATCCCGTCGATGGCGATGGGCCCGGGGGGACAGAAGCTCAACGTCAACGCCGACACCGCGGCCACCGCGGTGGCCGCCGCGCTCGGCGCGGACAAGCTCGTGGTCCTCTCCGACATCCCGGGCGTCCTCCGCGACGTCTCCGACCCGGAGAGCCTGATCCCCTCCCCCACCGCCGCCGAGGCCCGCAAGCTCATCGCCGACGGGACGATCGCGGCCGGGATGATCCCCAAGATCGAGGGCTGCCTGGAGACGCTCGCCCAGGGGGTGGGGAAGATCCACATCATCGACGGCCGCCTCCGTCACTCGCTCCTTCTCGAGATCTACACCACCAGCGGCGTCGGTACCGAACTGGTGCGCGACGACGCCGCCACGCCGGCCGCGCCGCGCCGCGGCGTGTGACCGTCGCGGTCCTCCCCCCGCGCGCGATCCCCTTTTTCCCGCAGGAGACCGAGCCATGTCCGTCGCCGACACTCCCGCCAGCGCCACGCAGCAGGTGATCGACACCTTCGAGCGCTCCGTCGTCCCCAACTATCGGCGTTTCCCCGTGTGCCTCGTGCGCGGCGAGGGCTCGCGCGTCTGGGACGCCGAGGGGGTCGAATACCTCGACCTCTTTCCCGGGTGGGGCTGCAACCTCCTCGGCCACTGCCCGGCGCCGGTCGTGAAGGCGGTGCAGGAGCAGGTGGCCCGGCTGATCCACGTGCCCAACACCTGGTACACCGAGGCGCAGGGGGAATGGGCCCGACTGCTCTCCGAGCGGAGCTTCGGCGGCAAGGCCTTCTTCTGCAACTCCGGCACCGAGGCCAACGAGGCGGCGATCAAGCTCGTCCGCCTCCGCACCGACGGGGCCAAGTACAAGATCGTCACCTTCCGCGGCGGCTTCCACGGCCGCACGATGGGGAGCGTCACCGCGACCGCCCAGCCGAAGTACCACGAGGGCCTCGGCCCGATGCTCGCCGGCTTCCAGTACGCCCCCCACGGCGACCTCGACGCGGTGGAGCGCCTCGTCGACGACCAGACCGGCGGCATCCTCGTCGAGCCGATCCTCGGCGAGGGGGGCGTCGTCCCCTCCCCGCCGGGCTTCCTCGAGGGACTGCGGCGGATCTGCGACGAGCGCGGCATGGTGCTCGTGTTCGACGAGGTGCAGTCGGGCTGCGGGCGCACCGGGGAGTGGTTCGGCTACCAGCACTTCGGGGTGCGTCCCGACGTGATCACGCTCGCCAAGAGCCTCTGTGCCGGCATCGCCGGCGGGGCCATGCTCTGCACGCGGGAATTGGCCCCCTTCCTCCGGCCCGGCATGCACGCCGCCACCTTCGGCGGCAATCCCGTGGCCGCGCGGGCCGGGATCGCCGCCATCGAGATGATCGAGAACGAGGGGCTCCTGGCCCACGTCGGCCGCGCCGCCGAGCGGTTCCGTGAGCGGCTCGAGGCGCTCCGCGCACGGCACGACTGCATCCGCGACGTGCGCGTCATCGGCATGATGATCGGCGTCGAGTTGTCGATCGACGGGGCCCCGGTGGTGGAGCGGGCACTCGAGAAGCGGCTCCTCGTGAACTGCACCCAGGGACGCGTCATCCGGCTCCTGCCCGCCATGAACATCGGCCCCGAGGAGATCGACGACGGGTGCGAACGGCTCGGCGACGCCATCGCCGAGACCGCCTCCCGCGTCTGACCATCACGGCTCCCGTCCCCCACTCCCATGCCCCGCCACATCATCGTTCCCGAAGATCTCACGGCCCACGAGACGGAGGCCGTGTTCGCCATCTCGCAGGACCTGCAGACGAGGTTCGAGGCCGGCCTGCGCGAGCCGCTCTTCCCGGGGCGCGTGCTGGGGCTCGTCTTCGAGAAGCCGAGCCTGCGGACGCGAGTCAGCTTCGAGGCGGCGATGGTGCATCTGGGCGGCTCGGCCATCTTCCTCGGCGACGACACCGGATTCTCGTCGTCGCGAGAGAGCATCGCCGATTTCGGGCGCGTCCTCTCCCAGTACGTCGACGCGATCGTCGTCCGCTCCAAGTCGCACGACACGATCCGCCGCCTGGCCGAGGTGTCGACCGTGCCGGTGATCAACGGCCTCTCCGACTACTGCCACCCCTGCCAGGCGCTCGCCGACCTGTACACGCTCCGCGCCCGTGCCGGCGGGCTCGAGGGACGGACGCTGGCCTTCGTGGGTGACGGCAACAACGTCGCCCGGTCGCTGGCGGTGGCCTGCGGGTCGCTCGGCATGCGGTTCGTGCTCGCGGCCCCGGAGCGATTCCGGTTCGACGAGGGATTCCGCCGCCACCTGCGCACGATCCTGCCCGGGGCGGCGATCGAGGAGACCACCGACCCGGTGGCGGCGGTGCGGGGGGCAGCCTGCGTCTACACCGACGTCTGGACGAGCATGGGCCAGGAGAAGGAGCGTTTGGCC
>CAZMOU010000208.1:2635-6900 GCA_964567835.1 uncultured Chitinophaga sp.
CCCGCAAGGAGGCCCTGCGCCCCTACCAGATGAACGCGGCGCTCATGCGCCACTGCCGCGACGCGGTGTTCATGCACTGCCTCCCGGCGCGCCGCGGCGAGGAGGTGACCGACGAGGTGATCGACGGTCCGCAGAGCGTGGTGGTGGAGGAGGCGGCCAACCGGATGCACGTCCAGAAGGGCCTGCTCGCCTGGCTCCTCGGACACGAGCGTTGAGGACGGTGCCGCCGCGTCGATCGCGGTGAGTCGACGCCCGGCGTGGGGCGACCCGTCCGGCCGATCACTCCCCGGCCTTCTTGTCCGTCCCCTTCTCCTTCTCGGCCTTCTCCGCCGTGTCGGGGTCGAAGGCCTCGTCGAGTTCGATCGAGGCGGAGTTGATGCAGTAGCGGATCCCGGGGGGGGGCGGGCCGTCGTTGAAGACGTGCCCGAGATGCGCACCGCACTTCCGGCAGGTCACCTCCACGCGTCGCATGCCGAAGGAAAAGTCGGGGGTCTCCGCCACCTTGCCGTCGGCCTGCTTGTCGATCGGCGCCGAGAAGGCCGGCCAACCGCACTCGCTCACGAACTTGTCCTTCGACGTGAAGAGGGGCTCGCCGCAGCAGATGCAGCGGTAAGTCCCCTTCGTCATCGTCTTCCAGTACTTCCCGGTGAAGGCCCGCTCGGTGCCCTTGAGTCGGGCGATCTGGAACTGCTCGGCGGTGAGCCGGGCCTTCCATTCGGCGAGGGTCTTGGGGAGCGGGTTGCCGTCGGCGTCGGTCATCGCCTCGTCCTCCGTGGGTGCGGCCTTCGTGGAGTCTTCACCGAGGAACGGCCGCGCGGCCGGTGCCTTCCCCCCCGGACGTGTCTTCTGGGCCGGCCCGTCGGCGGCGAACGCCGGCATGGCGAGGAGGGACAGGGCGAGGAACGCGGGCGCGAGGCTGCGGGCGGGGATCGGCATGGGCGCGTCTCCTTCGGGCTGCGGGGCGCTGCGGGGACGGTGGTCACTTCCGCGGATCGGGGAGCGTCTTCGGTTCATAGGCATGATCGCGCTTCCGGACCACCTCCGTCCGGACGATCGAATCGGGCTTCACGCCCGGAATCGGGCGTCCCTCGGCGTTCTGGGTGCGTTGGATGGCGGCGAGGACGTCGTCCCCCTCGATCACCCGGCCGAACACGGTGTGCTTGCCGTCGAGGTGCTCGGTGGGGCGGAAGGTGAGGAAGAACTGCGAGCCGCCGGTGTCCTTCCCGGCGTGGGCCATGGAGATGGAGCCGCGGAAGTGCTTGCGTGCCCCCGGCAGACCGGTCTCGCAGGCGATGGCGTAGCCCGGCCCGCCGCTGCCCCGACCCGTCGGGTCCCCACCCTGCGCCATGAACTCGGGGATCACGCGGTGGAAGGGGACGCCGTCGTAGAACTGCTTCTCGACGAGGCTGACGAAGTTGGCCACGGTGTTCGGGGCCTGATCCTCGAACAGCTCGACGACGATGTCCCCCTTGGAGGTGGTGATCCGGACGCGGGGAAGATCGGCGGCGGCGTCCTTCTCCCGGGCGGCCATCTCCTCGACCACCTTCGGGCGTTCACGCCGCACGGCGTCGGCGAGTTCCTCGAGTTTCTCCTTCTTGTCGGGCGATCCGCCGAGCCCGGCCAGCTTCGCCAGATAGGCGTCCGCCTCGTCGAGCCGGGAGAGCACCATCGCGGCGCTCGCGCCGAGCATGTAGACGTCGGCCGTCTCCCCCCCGATCGACCCGGCCTGCTCCAGCATCTCCACCAGCGCGAGGGCCCGCGCCGGCTGGTCGGCCTGGATCGCGGAGGCGATCACCGCCATGCAGGTCTTCATGGCATCCTTGTAGATCGGCATCGCGAGGTCGTAGTCGGGGGTCTGCCCGCGCTTCGGCACGCCGGCGCGGGCGATGACGATCGCCGCCTCCTCGAGCTTCGTCCCGGCGGCCATCGCCGCGGCCTTCGCCACCTCGAACTTCCGCTCGAGCGCGGGGCGGTCGGCGTCCTTCTTCTGGTACTCCGTCTGGAAGGCCATCAGCTCGCCGACCTGCTTCTTGAGTTCGATCTCGGTCTCGGCGAAGGTCTTCCGGGCCTCGACGGCCTCCTCCTCGGTGGGGGGGCCGGTCTCCACGAGGGACGCCTCCTGGGCCGGGGCGATGCCAGCCGCCGGCGCCACGACCCACCAGGCCCCGAGCGCGAGCGCGACGGCGGTACGGCTGACAGGGTGGAGGGTCGGCGTGCGTGAAAACGGCATGGGGCAGACTCCACGGACCGCGGCGGGGGGGACGAGGGGCGACCGCCCCCGATCGGGCCGGCGAACCGCTCCTCCGTTACCATACCAATTGCCGGCGCCCGCCCGCCAATCCAGTGACCCGCCATGCCCCGATCCGATCGCCCCCCCCGGGGCCGCCGTCCTCCCCCGACCCAGGCCGCGCCGGGGGCGGACGAAGCCTCGAGCGCCCCGCGGATCATCGGCGGCAGCCTGCGGGGACGGCGGCTCGAGTTCCTCCCCGATCCCCGCACCCGTCCCATGAAGGACCGGGTGCGCGAGGCGCTGTTCAACCTTCTCGGAACCCCGGTGGTCGGCTCGATCGCCGTCGACTGCTTCGCCGGGACCGGCGCCCTCGGTTTCGAGGCCTTGAGCCGAGGGGCGAAGGGGGCCTGGTTCGGCGAACGCCACTTTCCCACCGCCGACGCCCTGCGCCGCTCCGCGACGGCCCTCGGCGTGTCCGACCGGGCGACGATCCGGCCGGGGGACGTCCTCCTCTGGGCGCGGCGGATGCCGGAGATTCCTGTCGACGCCCCCTGGACGGTGTTCGTCTCCCCCCCCTGGTCGATGTTCCAGAGCCACGCCGCGGAGGTGATGGGGCTGGTGTCGGCCTTCGTCGCCAAGGCGCCCCCCGGCAGCCGGATCGTGGTGGAGGCCGACGACACCTTCGATCCGGCCACCCTCCCCGACGCGGCGGCGTGGGAGATCCGGCCGATGCCGCCGGCGGTGCTCTGTTTCCTCGACGTCGGCTGATTCCGGCGGTTCGCGGGGCGCCGGGCGTCTGGTATGGTTTTCCTGGCGGGTCGGAGGCGGTTCGGGGAGCGGATTCTCCAGCGGCGGGAGCGGTGCGGATGGACGTGGTCAACCGGCGCGACACGGTGCCCTTCACGACGGCCGACGGCTCGACGATCCGGGAACTGCTCGCCCCGCGCAATTCCTGCATCCGTCTGCAGAGCCTGGCCGAGGCCCGGCTGGCCCCCGGCCTGGCGACCACCCCCCACCATCACGCCGCCACCGAGGAGATCTACTACATCCTCTCCGGCAGCGCCCTGATGACGCTCGGGGAGGAGACCCGGCCCGTCGGCCCGGGGGACGCCATCGCCATCCCCCCCGGCGCCCGTCACACGATCCTCAACGACGGCCCGGACGAGCTCGTCTTCCTCTGCACCTGTGCCCCCGGCTACGAGCACTCCGACACGTTCCTCGAGACCTGATCCACCCCGCCCCACCCCGCCCGAAGCCACGCCATGTCCCGCCCAGACGCCTTCACGAGCCTGCTCATCTCCGAGGGGATCATCAGCGCCGAGCAGCTCGCCGAGGTGACGCGCATCGTCGAGACGACCGGAAAGAAGATCCACGACGAGATCGTGCGCCTGGGCTACGCCCCCGGCGACCGGGTGATGCAGGCCCTCGCCAAGGCCCACCGGCTCAAGTTCGTCGATCTCGCCGGGCTCACCGTCGAGCAGGACGTCATCGACCTCCTGCCGGAGAGCGTGGCCCGCGAGAACACGATCTTCCCCGTCGCCAGGGACGGCGGCACGCTCCGCGTCGCCGGCTGCGACCCGACCGACATCGACACGCAGGACAAGCTCCGCTTCATCCTCAACCGCGACGTGCAGATGGCGCTCGCCCCCCGCGAGCAGATCATCGAGGCGATCAACCGCCACTACGGCGCGAGCGACGGCGAGTCGGCCGACTCGATGCTGCAGGAGTTCACCGACACCGCCATCGACTTCACCGAGACCGCCGTCGAGCAGGCGGCGAGCGCGCAGCAGGAGGACAACGCCGACGCCCCGGTCGTGAAGCTCGTCAACCTGATCATCACCGAGGCGGTGCAGCTGCGGGCCAGCGACATCCACATCGAGCCCTTCGAGGACCGGGTGCGGATCCGCTACCGCATCGACGGCCGCCTCGTGGAGCGCGACAATCCGCCGCGGCGGCTCCTCGGCGCGATCCTCTCCCGCATCAAGATCCTCTCCAAGCTCGACATCGCCGAGCGCCGCCGCCCGCAGGACGGCCG
>CAZMOU010000209.1:0-6599 GCA_964567835.1 uncultured Chitinophaga sp.
TCGAGCGTCTCGGAGGCGTCGCCGACGACGACGAGCACGCGGTGCGGTCGTGAGGAGGCGTTCATCGGATTCCCGGAGCGGGGTTCGGCGGTCTGGTCACCGGCACACCGGAGTGGGGCGCCCCGGGGATTCGACCTCGTTCGCGCCCCGCCGTCGTCCCCGGGGGCGGCGTCGCGCACTACCTCACCGGGATGTAGGCGTTGACGCCCACGATCACCTTCTTGCCGTCCACGACGCAGTCGGTCTCCTTGTTGCCGTGCGTGGAGGCGACCACCAGCGTCTTGCCGCTGGCGGAGCGTTCCGGCTTGGCGTTCATCGGGATGCGGAGGACCAATTCGTCGCCGACGATCTGTGCGGAAAAAGCCATCGATCGGCTCCTCGGGCGGGTGCGGTCGGGAGGGCACGGGGTGCCCACGGGCGCATGCCCGGTCACCGGCGGTGGCGGGAGTGTCCCGTCGTCCATCGCACCCGTCAACGCCGGTCGTGGCACGGCGCGCGGGCATGCCTTCCCCCGGAGCCCGGAGACCCGCTCCGGGGCGGCTCGGAGGCGGTGTCCGGGACACACCCGGGTGGGGATCGGAGCGCGGGAGTCTATCGCGCCTGGCAGGATTCCGGGTCGGTAGCGACACGCGCACGGCATGGCTGCGTCGCTCGGGGCATCGGCACGCTCCGGCCACCGCCCGCCGCCGACGATCCGACCGGCGAACGACCCGGGTGCCGCCGTCGTCCTGCATCTCCGGGTCGGGACCGTGGAGCGGGGAACCGCCGCCACGTCGTTCGTGGACGAGGGGCTCATCGGTGACGTGACCGTGCGACCGAAACGCCCAGGTGTCAGCCGCGAGGATCGTCGACGTCGGCCTGCGGACGGGGCCGGGTTCAGGGCCGCCGCGGCGGGCGGGCTTGTTTCCGGAGGCGATCGCTCCCCGACCGCCCTATGAATCACTCCGGGGGTCGTGTTCCTGACAAACCACAGGAGGTTCCCGTGTCTCCGTTGCTCTTGGCCGCATCCGACATCGCCGGGGTGTCGATGGATTTCCTGAAGGCACAGGCGGACGGGACCCTGTTCCAGACGCTGACGCTCTACCTGTTCTTCGCGGGCACCGTCGCCATGGGAGCCGGCGCGCTCTACTTCTTTCTCCTCCGCGACGAGGTCGAGCCCGAATACCGAAGCACCGTGGTGGTGGCGGGGCTCGTCTGTGCGATCGCCTGCTTCCACTATCACAAGATGACCGGCGTCTACCAGTCCGGCCAGGGTTTCCCGACGGCGCTGCGGTACGTCGACTGGTTGTTCACCACGCCGCTCCTGCTGCTGAAGTTTCCGTTGCTGCTCCGCATGGGTGATCGGGGGTCGAAGTTCTTCTGCCAACTCGTGACGCTGGACGTGGCGATGATCGTCACCGCATTCATCGCCGAGACCTCGGTGGTCGATTCCGGGAGGTGGTGGACGTTCTTCGTCATCTCCTGCCTCTTCGAGCTGATGATCGTGGGCGTGCTGTTCGTCTCGCTCGGGCAGGCGATCGCGGATGCTCCCGCGCCGCTCGCACGAGCGCTGGGCACGATGCGACTGTTCGTCCTCGTCGGCTGGGCCATCTATCCGATCGGCTTCTTGATGGCGAGGGCCGGAGCCGGTGAATACCGCGAGGTGATCTACAACGTGGCCGACGTGATCAACAAGGTCGGGTTCGGGCTCGTGGCCTATCACGGCATCAAGGCGATGAGCCACCGGGGCCGTCCGGGAGCCGCCTGATCCCCGGGCGGCGACGACCGACCGAGGAGGAGGATCATGCGTGCCGGGGCGACATCGGGCGGGGAGGCGGCCACCGCGTTCCGTGAGTCGGCATTCCGCCGCCTGCCGCTGGCGTGCATGGGGATCGCGGCCGCGGCCGGCCTGGTCGGTGGATCCCGATCGACGGAAGTCCTCGGGCCGCTTCCGTGGCTGGTCTCGCTGGGGCTCGTCGGTCTGCCGCACGGAGCCGCCGACTTCGCCGTCAGCCGGCGCGTGTGCCGCGGATGGTCGTTGGCCGCCGTCTGGGTGGCCTACGTCCTCGCCATGGCCGCCGTCGCGGCGGCTTTCGCCGCGGCGCCCGGGTCGACGATCGTGGCGTTCGCGGCGGTGAGTTGCTGGCACTTCGGCACGGCGCACCTCGACTCCTCACCCCCGGCGGCCGGCCGCCGGATGCGGACGGTCGCCGCGCTGGCCCGCGGGTGTGCCGTGCTGTCGCTGCCGTTCGTCGCGTGGCCCCGGGCGACCGCCCTCGCGGCATCCGACCTGGCGTCGCTGCCCCTGGGTCACGGCATGGCGGCGGATCTCCTCCCGCCCGCCGCGGTGCGGACAGCCGGCGTCCTGCTGGCGGTGGTGGCCGTGACCGCCACGGCGATCGAAGGACTTCTCACTCGCCGGCAGGCTGGAGGACCGCACGCTTGGCACGCCCTGCTCGTCGAACTGGGGACGATCGCGATGCTGGGCTGGTGCACCGACGCGCTGTTCTCCGTCGGGCTCTACTTCCTGGTCTGGCATGCCTGGCGGCAGATGGGGCCGCTCGCGGAGTCGTTGACCGGTTCCGCTCCCCGATCGTGGCGGGAACTCGGCCCCGCACTCGTGCGCGTCCACGTCGCGGCGCTGCCCCTGCTGATCCCGACCTGGGCGGCGATCGGGGTGGTGTGGTGGCAGTGGTCGTCGGAGCACACCATTCGCGACCTGACCGTCGTCTCGATCGCCGCCTACCTGGTCGTCACCCCGGCCCACGAACTGCTGGGCGACCTCCTGCGCTCGCCCGCTGGCCGGCGGACGGCCGCGGCGAGCCGTCGGTCACCCTCGGGATGCGTCGGCCGTGCCCCGGCGGGTCGCACCGGGTCGTGCTCCACCTGAAGCGGGCGAACGACCGTTCGCACGTCGACCATCCGAGAGGGGTGGCAGACGGAGGAGGTGACGGCTCCCGCCTCGCTCCCGCACACCCTGGAAACGCCGAGAGGCAGAAGGTTTTTAGAACCTCCTGCCTCTGACTGCCACTCGTCGACGAGTGGCTGAGCTCCCCGAGTAGGATTCGAACCTACAACCTACCGGTTAACAGCCGGCCGCTCTACCGTTGAGCTATCGGGGAATACGTCGAGCCAGCGGGAATGGACCGACCGGGAAGACCCCGGCCACGCTCTCCCCCTCGGGCCCGCCGCCGGAGGGAGCCTCGGAGAATACCCGAAAAAACGGGGCGGAAAAAGGCCGGACGGGAGCCGAGCGGAGGCCAGCGCCGGCGGGACGGTGGGCCCCGGCGGGGGGGCGCGGGGCCGCACCCACGCCGGAAACGCCCGAGCCGCGACCAGGTCGCGCCGTCAGCCCTTCCGCTTCTCCATCAGGACGCTGTTCCCCTTGGCGTTGTATTCGATGCGGGTCATGAAGGTCCGCATCAGCATCACGCCACGGCCGCTGGGCACCTCGAGACGCTCGTCGGAGGTGCAGTCGGGGACGTTCGCCGGATTGAAACCGGCCCCCTCGTCGGTGATCTCCACCCGCACCAACTCCGGCGACACCAGACAGTCGACGAGGACCTGCTTCGTCGGATCGAGCTTGTTGCCATGGACGATCGCGTTGACGATCGCCTCCTCGGCCGCCAGATGGATGCTGAAGATGTCCGACTGCTCCCAGCCGTGGACGCCGAGTTGCTCGAGGAGATCCTCGGTCACCATCCGGCTCGCCCCCCGCTCGCTGGGCAGACGGATCGTGCGTCTCCACGCCTTGCCTTCGCCGGGGGCGGGCCCGCGGGCGCCGTGGCCGGGAGTGTCGTGTGCCATCGGGGTCTCCATCCGCTCCGCCTCGCCATTGCCCCAGGGACCCGCTCGCCACAGGCCGCGCGGCAAGGGCCACGCCCGGCCCCGATCAGAAGGCTGCCAGAGCCTCCGCCTCGCCATCCCGGATGTCGAACACCTTGTTGAGCTTGGTGACCACGAAGACGTCGAGGATCTCCGGGCGGATGTTGCACATCTTCAACCGCCCCTTGTGCGACTTCACCTTGCGGTCGAGCGTGATCAGCTTCCCGAGCGCGGCGCTCGAGAGGAACTCCACCCCGTCGAAGTTGAGGAGGATGCTCTTGCGGTTGTCCTGCTCGACGAGGCTGAACAGCTCCGCCCCGAACTGGAGGATCCCGGCTTCGTCGAGGATCTTCCGGTCGTTGAACCGCACCACCGTGACATCCCCGGTTTTGGATGCGTCGATCCGCTGATGGGTCGGCATGGGGACGTACCACGCTGGGGGCCGGGACGGTGGCGCGCGTCCGGGAAACCCGGAACCGCAGGCTCCGCAGAGACTAGCTTTTCGCCGGCCGCTTTGCCATTGGCCCGAGCGCCGTCTGGAGACGGCAGCGACAGCGCTCGATTCCACGGGCCCGCCGGGGCGGTTGCGCGCCGTCGGACCTCTCTCGTCCCCTCCCGCTGCCAAAGTGGCAGCGGGAAGGGACCGGCACGCCAGGAGGGTGAACCGCCGAGAACGGGCCCGGAAAGGGGTTTTCGGCCACGATCCGTCCCTGGCGGTCGATTGGCGCGCCGATTGCTTGTCTGGCGGGCGGCGGTGTTCACGGATGTCCCGGTCGGCAGGTCCGGCCGGTCCCCGCCACGGGCGCCGTCCAGACGGTCGCCGGAGGGGCCGCGATGAGCGGGAGTCTCGTCCGTCCCCCTCGCGTCCGCGTCTCCCGGCCCGCCTTCCACGTCCACCGTTCCCTCAAACCCAGTCCCACCCCCTCACGAGGTGCCTCCCGATGTCCGCCGCGACGAAGACGGTCAAGAAGAAGCCGCAACTGATCCCCCTCGGCGACCGCGTCGTGGTCGAGCGCGAGGAGAGCGGGATGAAGACCGCCGGCGGCATCCTCCTTCCCGACTCCGCCAAGGACAAGCCGGCCCGGGGCGTCGTCGTCAGCGTGGGCGAAGGCAAGCTCACCGACGACGGCAAGCGGCAGCCGCTCCAGGTCAAGCCGGGCGACCGGGTGGTGTTCACGAGCTACGCCGGCGAGCCCTTCAAGGTGGGCGACGCCGAACTGCTGCTGATGCGCGAGGACGACATCCTCGCCGTCCTGCCCTGATCCTCACCGACCCTTCCGACATCCACGTTCCACGAGCCACACGCCCACACCAAGGAGCATTGAACCCATGGCAAAGATGATGGCCTTCGACCAGGAAGCCCGCGAGGCGATGCGGCGCGGCGTCGCCAAGCTGGCCCGCGCCGTCAAGGTGACCCTCGGCCCGAAGGGGCGCAACGTCATCCTCCAGAAGAGCTTCGGCTCCCCCACGGTCACCAAGGACGGCGTCACCGTCGCCAAGGAGATCGATCTCGAGGACGTCTACGAGAACATGGGAGCGCGGATGGTCCGCGAGGTCGCGAGCAAGACCAGCGACGTCGCCGGTGACGGCACGACGACCGCCACGGTCCTCGCCGAGGCGGTGTTCAACGAGGGCCTGCGGGCCGTCGTCTCGGGCTGCAACCCGGTCCAGATGAAGGCCGGCATCGAGAAGGCCGTGGAGGAGATCTCGGCCAAGCTCAAGGAGATGTCGATCCCCGTGAAGGGGAAGAAGGAAATGGCCCAGGTGGCCTCGATCGCCGCCAACAACGACGCCGAGATCGGCCAGCTCCTCGCCGAGGCCATGGACCGCGTCGGCAAGGACGGCGTGATCACCGTCGACGAGGGGAAGAGCCTCAAGACCGAGGTGGAGTGGGTCGAGGGGATGCAGTTCGACCGCGGCTACCTCTCCCCCTACTTCGTCACCAACCCCCAGCAGATGCAGTGCGTCCTCGAGGACTGCTACATCCTCGTCTTCGAGAAGAAGATCTCGACGGTCAAGGACATCGTCCCGCTCCTCGAGGCGGTGGTGAACGCGGGCAAGCCGCTGCTCATCGTCTCCGAGGAGGTCGACGGCGAGGCCCTGGCCACGCTCGTCATCAACCGCCTCCGCGGCACCTTCCAGGTGTGCGCGGTGAAGGCGCCGGGCTACGGCGACCGTCGCAAGGCGATGATGGAGGACATCGCGATCCTCACCGGGGCCACCGCGGTGTTCGAGAACCTCGGCATGAAGCTCGAGAGCCTCGGCCTCGCCGAGCTCGGCCGCGCCAAGAAGGTGATCGTCGACAAGGACAACACGACGATCATCGAGGGTGCCGGCAAGACCTCGGAGATCAAGGCGCGGATCGAGCAGATCCGCCGCGAGATCGAGGCCGCGACGAGCGACTACGACCGCGAGAAGCTCGAGGAGCGGCTGGCGAAGCTCTCCGGCGGCGTCGCCAAGCTCAACGTCGGCGCCGCGACCGAGAGCGAGATGAAGGAGAAGAAGGCCCGCGTCGAGGACGCCCTCCACGCCACGCGTGCCGCGGTCGCCGAGGGGATCCTCCCCGGCGGTGGCGTGGCGCTCCTGCGGGCCAGTTCGCAGGTGAAGCCCAAGGGGCTCTCCCAGGACGAGACCGTGGGCTTCAACATCGTCGTCCGGGCCTGCCGGGCGCCGGTGACGATGATCTCCTCGAACGCCGGCCAGGACGGCTCGATCGTCTGCGAGAAAGTGCTCGCCGGCAGCGGCAACTTCGGCTACAACGCCGCCACCGACGAGTACGAGGATCTGGTCAAGGC